>NZ_JAMYSQ010000023.1:0-94893 GCF_040321995.1 Mesorhizobium sp. M0207 | reverse complement strand
TGGCGGGCAGCCTGACGCCTCCTCGCCGCCCTCAAGGCCGCTTCGCGCCGCCTACGGCGGTGGCCTGCGGCCAGCCCTGACCGCGGCTCAGCACGACGCTGACATGCCCGGATAGGCCGCAACGGAGGAACACCGAACACAAGCTCTTGCAACGGAAGGAAGATGGCGTGATCGATCGATCCGTGACGCGCGAAACTCCGAGGGATCCATTGGCCAACGAAACCGCTGGCATGATTGGAACGGGCGTCGCGAACCCCACCTTGGCCAGCGGCCGCAAGGACCGTGCTCAAAGGCCGGACATATGGACGCAAGCGATCGAAAACGACGCAAAACAACCGTTGCAGGCAGGGCGCCGTCCACATATGGATCCCAGGGTCTGCGCTCCGCTTCGCGTTCGCTCCGCCCTAGGATGACGAAGGTAAGTGCTTACTTCCTGCCACCCCGCCGCTCCGCTCGATCGAAAAAACCAGCGATCCTGCCCGGCAGGATCCCGGACTCCAAAAACGGTGCATGCCCCTGGCCCTCCACGGTGATCGTCTCGATATCGGTATGGCGCGTCCGCATCTGCTCGAGCATTTCGGCGGACAGCAGCTTCGAATTGGCGCCGCGTATGACGAGCATCGGGATGGCCGCCAGCGCGTCGAACTGTGGCCAAAGATCGGGCAGCGGCCGGCTGGGATCGAGCCCCGCCAGCGTCTCGACCAGTTTCGGATCGAAATCGGGCAGAAATCCCTCCTCGGTCTCGCGGTAGAGGGCTGATACCATCCGCTCCCAATCCGCATCGGTCAGCGCCGCAAAATCCGCGCCATGGGTGCCGCGCAGGCCGCGGACCACCTCCGCGTACGTCTTCGGCCTTGGCGCGGGGTCGAGGTAGGAGCGGATATGGGCGAGACCTTGCGATTCGATCACCGGGCCGATGTCGTTGAGGACGATGGCCTTCAGCACGGGCGGCCGCATCGCCCCGAGCACATGGATGATCAGTCCGCCGCGCGATGTGCCGATGAAGGCAGCCTCGTGGATGCCAAGTGCTGCCAGTCCGGCGAGAATATCGCCCGCTTCGATGCCGATATTGTAATGGCCGATATCGGCATCGTAGGCGGACTGGCCGCGTCCGCGATAGTCGAAGGCGACAACCTTACGCCTCGCCTGCGTCGACAGATAAAGCGCCAAATCGTGAAAATCACGGCAATTGCGGGTCAGGCCGGGAAGGCAAACGACTGGCCAACCGCCGGAATTCGCTTCGCCGTAGATGCGGGCGTGCAGGCACAGCCCGTCCGGCGCGGCGTAGAAGAAATCGGAAAAACCCTGCTCGATTGGCATGTAGACTCCGTTCCTCTCACCGCCGGATCGCTTCGATTGCTACAGGCGAGGGGCAGGTAAGGTCAAATAGGGAAGGCGCCGGCGTTGGAGGTCCCTCAACGGGAAGATTGGCTGCCATAGTCGCTTTCGCCAGGTTTCGTAGGATGCAGAAAGGCACTGTCCCCGAAGCTGCCGATCTCCCACTTGGGGGCAGGGCTATTGCAGATGGAAAGTCGAGGCTTTCGCTCTACGACGGACCCCCACCCCTAACCCCTCCCCACAAGGGGGGAGGGAGACTTCCGTTGGCGCTGACCTCGGCAAATTGCCTGCCTTTCGGCGCCAAAAGGGGAAGTAAGGGCGCGCGGCAGCATTCCCTCCCCCTTGTGGGCAGGGTTAGGGTGGGGGTCCATCTTCGTAAGAATCCAACTGCGATTGCCCTGCGCTTGGGGAGATGTCTAGTGATTGGCAAGGAGGGCAGGAAAGAGCGGGCCGCTGTCCCGCCAACTCCACGTCCGGAACCTTCATAGCCTGAAACAACAAACCCGCCTCGGCGGGCGGGTCGTCGGTGCGAATCAGCACCATACCGAAATTAGTAGCATAGCTGCCGGCACAAAGCAAGAACAAAATACCATGACCGACAAATTCGCGTCCGTTCGCGCCCCCTTGCCAGCCCGTCTCGCCATCGCCAGTCATCTCCCCCTCGAGAGAACCTCAAGGGAGTGATCGGCAGCTCCAGCAGAGGCGGCGCTTCCGGAGCCCCGGTCGTCACCCCCGGCCGTTCACCAGATCTCCGACAATATCGTACTTGCCGGAGATACGCATCTTGTAGACCTCGTAATTCTCCATCACGCGCTGAACGTAACTTCTTGTTTCCGTATAGGGAATCCGCTCTATCCAGTCGACGACGGCGTCGACGTCCTTGCCGCGCGGATCGCCGTATTTCGTCACCCACTGGGCGGCGCGTGCGGGGCCGGCATTGTAGCCGGCGAAGGTCAGCACGTAGGAGCCGTCGAAACGGCCGAGCTGCTCGCCCAGAAAGGCGGCGCCCAGCGTTGCATTGTAGCCGGCATCGGTGGTCAGCCGGGCCTGCGAGAAAGTCATGCCGGCCTTCTTCGCCAATTGCTTGGCCGTGCCTGGCATCAGCTGCAGCAGTCCGCGCGCGCCGGCGCTGGAGACGGCGCCGATGTTGAACTCGCTTTCCTGGCGGGCAATCGCATAGGCCAGCGCCTTGCCCGAGCCGGAAATGTTGGCGGTGTCGGGAATGACGCCGAGCGGATGCGACAGCGCGCCGACATCGATGCCACGTGCGCCGGCGATCTTGCCGACCTTCAGCGCCATGAAATGGTTGCCTTGTCTTTCCGCCAGCGCCGCAAGCAGCGCAAGTTCGCCGGGGCTGTTCAGCTGCCCGGCAAGGTCGCGGTAGAGCGTCTCGGCATAGCGGTCATAGCCGGCTTCCTGCAGCCGCTTGATGGCGCTGACCGCCTCGCGGGTGGTAAAATTCCGGCGGTCGGCGGCACTTGGCTGGGGGTAGACGATATTGAGGGTCTGCCGGCCGACACGCTCGCCGGCGAGCTGGCCGTAAAAGGTCGTGCCGTAGCTAGCGGCACGGCTGAAAAAATCCTTGGCATTGCCGGGCCCGCCGACTTCGGCGGCACGGCCGAGCCAGTAATAGGCGCGCGACAGCGACATCGGCCCTTGGGCGAGCTCCGCGATTTGCGCAAAATGCTTGGCGGCGGTGCTCGGGTCGTTGAGGCCGCGCAACGCGTACCAGCCTGCATGGAATTCCGCCTCGGCGGCATTGGCGGGACTTTCGGCGGCATGCGCGGCGACTATTCTGTAGGCGGTCTTCATGTCGCCCTGGTCGACCAGCTCGCGCGACAGCACCCGGCGTTCGACCCACCAGGCGTCCGCATCGACCAGAGCGTCACGATCGCCCGGCGCCTTCATCACCAGCGCGGCTGCGTCGGAAAATTTCTGTTGCTTGCGCAGATATTCGGCTTCGGCAAAGAGATAGCCGACCGCCCGCTGCGCTGCCGGCACCGCCTTCAGCAGCTTGGCCGCGTTCTTGTCGCCCTTGCTGACCGCCGCCCAGGCGTCGGCCAATTGCTGGGCGCCGGCGAGACCGGCGACGCGTAGCGCCGAAGCGACCCGGTCGGCATAAAACATGCGCTCCATGCGGAAGCGATGGTCGGCGGCCGGGATCAGCGCGCCGAACTCGCGGATGACCGCCGCCTCGTCCCCGGCTTCGAGCTTTTCGGTGCGCCAGAATGGCGACAGCACCGAGCGCGCCGCCTTGGTATTGCCTAGCGCTACATAGGAGCGCGCAAGGATCACCACGCCCTCGAAGGTCAGCGGCTGGCTGCCGTCGAACGCCCGCACCACGACCTGTGGCGCGGGGTTCTCGCGATAGAGCGCGCGCTCGCTGTTCTTGCGCAAGGCGATCGTGCCCGGCCAGTTCGGCAGCATCTTCGCGGCATCGGCGATGTCGCCGCTCGGCACCTGGTCGCCGCCATAGAGCGCAATCGCCCAGGCAAGGATGTGCCGATCGAGCGATTTGGCCGGCAGCGCTTCGCGCACCTGGCGCGCGCGCTGAATGTCGTTTGCCGCAAGCGCATCGAGACCGCTCTTCAGCGCCGCGACGCTGGCGGATGGCGAAGGGGACTGCTGCAGTGCATCGTTCTGCGGCTCCGTCATCGGGATCGCCGACGTGACCTGCCCATCGACGCTGCCGCCGATCGCCGCGCCGGGGACCAGCACAACGATCGCGCCGAGAAGCGCGAAAAGATGAGGCCGCCTGGTCGGCATGGATTTGGTCATTTCCTATTCTTCGATGCTACCACTGGCACAGATGAACTGCAGCCTATTCGTCTGTGATGAAGGGCCCGTAAAGAAAACCTTATCGAGGTCGTTCGAATTGCAATTGCTGGCGCAATGCTTGCCGCGCAACAATGTCGAGACTATGGTGCGCCGCTTCGCTTTCGGCTAGAAGGCGCGCACGACAAACACCTACAGCGCCGCGGGTCTTCTCAGACGCGCAAAGGACGTTGTAGCAATTTAAATTTGGCGCATAACCCTTTCCGAAATCGACTGCGATTTTCGGGGTCATGCGCTAGTCCCAAGGAGTTGGACGACATGCTAAGAGGCTCGCTGACCGCGCTCGTCACACCGTTCGAAAAGAGCGGCCGTTTCGACGAGAAAGCCTTTCGCGCGTTCATCACCTGGCAGATCGCCGAAGGCACGACGGGCGTGGTCCCGGTCGGCACCACCGGCGAGTCGCCGACGCTGTCGCATGACGAGCACCGCCAAGTCGTCAAGGTTTGCATCGAGGTCGCCAAGGGCCGGGTTCCGGTCGTCGCCGGCGCCGGCTCCAACAACACCGAAGAGGCGGTCGGCCTGGTCCAGTATGCCGAGAAGGCGGGTGCCGACGCGGCCCTTGTCGTCACGCCCTATTACAACAGACCGACACAGCGCGGCCTCTATGCGCATTTCGCCGCCGTCGCCAAGGCAACCAGTCTGCCGATCATCATCTACAACATTCCGCCGCGCTCGGTGGTCGACATGAGCCCCGAGACGATGGGCCAGTTGGTGCATGACTTCAAGAACATCGTCGGCGTCAAGGATGCCACCGGCAAGGTCGAGCGGGTTTCGGAGCAGCGCGCCACCTGTGGCAAGGATTTCATCCAGCTCTCCGGCGAAGACGCCTCGGCGCTCGGCTTCAACGCGCATGGCGGCGTCGGCTGTATTTCTGTGACGGCAAATGTCGCACCCAGGCTTTGCGCTGAATTCCAGGAGGCAACGCTTTCCGGCGACAGCGCCAAGGCGCTCGACCTGCAGGACCGTCTCTTGCCGCTGCACAAGGCGATTTTCATGGAGCCCGGCGTTTCCGGCGCGAAATATGCGCTGTCGAAGCTGGGCAAGGTCGAGAACGTGCTGCGCTCGCCGCTAATGACGGTCGAGCCGTCGACCGCCGAGAAGATCGACGCGGCGATGAAGCACGCCGGCTTGATAAACTAGGGATGAGGCGCCACCTCTCCGCATCATGAATCAAGTCAGAAAAGCCGATCCCAACAACAAGACCGTTGCGGAAAACCGCAAGGCGCGGTTTTCCTATGAGGTGCTCGACACGATCGAGGCCGGCCTGGTGCTGACCGGTACGGAAGTGAAATCGCTGCGCCAGGGCCAGGCCAATATCCAGGACAGCTACGCCTCGGTCGAGGGCGGCGAGATCTGGCTGATCAACTCTTATTTGCCGGAGTATCTGCAGGCCAACCGCTTCAACCATGAGCCGCGCCGCCGCCGCAAACTGCTGCTCAACAAGCGCGAGATGGCAAAGCTGGCGCAAAGCGTCGACCGCGAAGGCATGACGCTGGTGCCGCTGAAGATCTACTTCAACGACCAAGGCCGTGCCAAGCTGCTGCTCGCCGTTGGCCGCGGCAAGAAGCTGCACGACAAGCGCGAGACCGAAAAGCAGCGCGACTGGTCGCGCGAGAAGGGCCGGCTGCTGAAGGAGCGAGGGTGAGGAGCGGTCCGCGAAGCGGAGGAAAAGCCAGCGATTTGGCTTTTCGAGCGACGAACGCCCGGAGCCTTAGCGGCGGGCAGGGCGGACCAAAAGGGATAGGTCTCGTTTGAAAAACCGGATCGTCTTATGGGGCGCGGCCGGTCTGCTCGTGGCGGGCCTCGTTCTGGCCGGCGGCTATACCTACTTCCAGACGTTTTCTCCGGACCGCGACAAATATCCGGTCAGGGGCATCGACGTCTCCCATCATCAGCGGCAGATCGACTGGCGGCGTGTTGCCGCCGACGATGTCGCCTTCGCCGTGATCAAGGCGACGGAAGGCGGCGATCATGTCGACGATGCCTTCGCCGCCAATTTGCGCGCGGCCCGCGCCGCCGGTCTTGCCGTCGGTGCCTATCATTTCTTCACCTTCTGCAGATCGGGTGCGGATCAGGCACGCAACTTCATCTCGGTGGTGCCGCACAATCAGCCTTTGCTGCCGCCGGTGGTAGACATCGAGTTCGGCGGCAATTGCCCGCAGCGGCCAACTCCCGAACAGCTGAGCGCCGAACTCTCCGCCTTCCTCGGCCCGGTCGAGGCGGCGTTCGGCAAGACGGCGATCCTCTATGTGACCGACGAGGTGGCGCAAGCCTATGCCGGGCAGCTAGCCAGCCGCCCGCGCTGGCTGCGTTCGCTGGCGCTGCGGCCGGGCCATGACAACTGGATCTACTGGCAGTATCACAACCGGGGCCGCGTCGACGGCATCAGCGGCGACGTCGACCTGAATGTTCTCCAGGGCGGACCTGCGACGCTGGCCGCATTGTTTGCCGCAGCGCCTGAAACGACAGCGTCGGATTGATGCTATTCCCGTCCACCAAAACACCCTCTCATATCGCAGGCGGCGCCGTGCTAAGTACATTTGATGCCGGAGCGCCCTTCATCAACCAATGACAGCAACGCCCCGCCTGCTGCGACGGACGGCGGCGACCCCCGCCTGGCATTTGTCTATGCGGAGGCGGTGCGTGGCCTCCAGCACCAGCAGGGCGTGGTTGAAAGTCTCAATACGCGCGCCGGCAATCTGATCTTCGCAACCGCGTTCGCGAGTTCTCTCCTCGGAGGCAGGGCGCTCCTGGATGGCGTGGGGCCCTGGGACTGGCTGGCGCTGATATTGCTTTTTCTTATCGGGCTGCTGGTCGCGATTATGGTGTGGCCGTATTATAACTATACGTTCCGTTTCGATCCAGAGAAGCTGCTCCAGGACTTCGTTGATCAGCACCCTCCCGCAACCCTGGACGGGATGCACCGAGCGCTTGCGCTGCGCATCAAATCCGACATGGCCAGCAATTGGCGGATCATCCAACGCCTGCGCGTCGCGCTGCAGCTTGCATTGTTTCTGTGGTTGCTGGATCTCCTGGCCTGGTTGTTCGCGATCGCCCGAATCTAGGGCTCGTGCCCTGGCGGGCGTCGTCCGACTCTATGTCTTCAGAAAAGCTTCTATCTGACTGAAGACGTTGACGAACATCGCTTCCGTCAACACGCCGGTATTGGTGTTGTAGCGCGAGCAATGATAGCTGGAAAACAGCGTGATGCCATTGGCCTGCTGCTGCCCACCATGCCGGAACGGATAGGCGGCAACGCGTTGGCCGAGCGCCCGCACGGTCGACTGGTGCGCGATCGAGCCAAGCGCCAGCACAGCGCGCAGATTTGGAAATCGCGCGATCGTCGGCACCAGGAACGTCCGGCAGGTCGCTATCTCGGCGCCAACCGGCTTGTTGTCCGGCGGCACGCAGCGCACCGCATTGGTAATCGCCGTACCGACAAGCTCCAGCCCGTCATCCGGTCGCGCTTTGAATTCGCCGCGCGCAAAGCCGTGCGCGATCAGCGTGTTGTAGAGCAGGTCGCCGGCAAAATCGCCGGTGAAGGGGCGCCCCGTCCGGTTCGCGCCGCGCAGTCCAGGCGCCAGCCCGACGATCAGCAGACGCACTGCGTCCTCGCCTTCCGGCGGCAAAAAGGTCGGCACCGGCGCGTTGAACCAGGACGGCTCGCGCCGCCGCCACTCGGCGATGAAGTCGTGCAACCGCGGGCAGAGCGGGCAATCGCGATCGGGTTCGGGGGAGACGACCAGGGGAGCGGTCAAGGCAACGACCGTCAATAGTCTTCCTCGTCGACTTCGGCCGGTTCGGGCCGGCGCACCGGCCGCTCCGACGGGTCGCGGCCGACTTCATTCTTGAGCGTCATCAAGTCGATGAAATGGTCGGCCTGGCGGCGCAGATCGTCGGAGATCATCGGCGGCTGCGAAGCCATGGTCGAGACGATCGACACCTTGCGCCCGCGCCGCTGCAGCGCCTCGACCAGCGTGCGGAAATCGCCGTCGCCCGAAAAGATGACATAATGGTCGACGACATCGGCAAGTTCGAGCGCATCGACGGTCAGCTCGATATCCATATTGCCCTTGATCTTGCGCCGGCCGGTCGAGTCGGTGAATTCCTTGGCCGGTTTGGTCACCACCTTGAAGCCGTTATAGTCAAGCCAGTCGATCAGCGGCCGTATCGAGGAGTATTCCTGATCCTCGACCAGCGCGGTGTAGTAATAAGCGCGCAGCAGATAGCCGCGTTTCTGGAAACTCGCCAGAAGTTTGCGGTAATCGATGTCAAAGCCCAGCGCGCGCGAGGTGGCGTAGAGATTGGCACCGTCGATAAAGAGAGCGATTTTTTCACGAGGATCGAACATGGAAAATGTCCTTTTTCGAAATAAGCGGTCGTCTAAATGCGTGGCGACTATCGGCCGGTCTGATAATAGACCTGTTGGCCTTCATCGTTCGAGATAACGCCAGTTTTACGGCAATCCAAGGCACCATGGCGCACCGCAAGCAATTGTGATCGGCGCTGTGTCGCCGCAGGCGGCCCGCGTCAGAGCTGCACACCGCCATAAAAGCTTGTATTTTGGCGGCGTTCGGGTTATGGACCGCGCCTGTTTTCCATCAAATCCAGGCATGAAAGGGGCAACTCATGGCCCGCGTAACCGTTGAAGATTGCATCGACAAGGTCGACAACCGCTTCGAGCTGGTGCTCCTGGCCGGCCACCGCGCCCGTCAGATTAGCCAGGGCGCGCAGATCACCGTACCGCGCGACAACGACAAGAATCCGGTCGTTGCGCTCCGCGAAATCGCCGAAGAGACGCTGTCGCCGGACGACCTCAAGGAAGATCTCATCCATTCGCTGCAGAAGCATGTCGAGGTCGACGAGCCGGAAGCCGATGGCGAGGCGATTGCCGACCAGACCGGCAGCGCCGTTGCGGCCACCGATGCCGACGACGCCGAGGACAACGTCACCTTCGATCGCATGACCGAAGAAGACCTGTTGGCCGGCATCGAAGGCCTGGTGCCGCCGGAAAAAAGCGACGATTATTGATCTTAGCGACAACTGCCGACACTTTCGCGTCGGCAGTTTCGTGGCTATCTATGACATGCGCCGTACGCCAGTGCGGCGCATGATTCATTTCAGCATTGCGAGATCCCGCCCATGATGCGTCAGTATGAGCTTGTCGAGCGCGTGCAGCGCTACAAGCCTGACGTCAACGAGGCGCTGCTCAACAAGGCCTATGTTTACGCCATGCAGAAGCATGGCCACCAGAAACGCGCCTCCGGCGACCCGTATTTCTCGCATCCGCTCGAAGTCGCCGCCATCCTCACCGAAATGCACATGGACGAGGCGACGATCGCCGTTGCCTTGCTGCACGACACGATCGAGGACACCACGGCGACCAGGGCCGAGATCGACGAATTGTTCGGCCCGGAAATGGGCAAGCTGGTCGAGGGCCTGACCAAGCTGAAGAAGCTCGACCTCGTCTCGAAGAAGGCCGAGCAGGCGGAGAACCTGCGCAAGCTGTTGCTGGCGATCTCGGAAGACGTGCGCGTGCTTCTGGTCAAGCTCGCCGACCGCCTGCACAATATGCGCACGCTCGACCATGTGCCGGAAGCCAAGCGCCTGCGCATCGCCGAAGAGACGATGGACATCTACGCGCCGCTGGCCGGCCGCATGGGCATGCAAGGCATGCGCGAGGAGCTGGAGGAGATTGCCTTCCGCTTCATCAATCCGGAAGCCTACCGCGCCGTCACCGCACGGCTGGCCGAAATCTTCGAGCGCAACAAGGGCGTGCTGTCGGAGATCGAGAAGGCGCTCTCCGCGCTGTTCGACAAATATTCGATCAAGGCCGAGGTCAAGAGCCGGCAGAAGAAGCCGTGGTCGGTGTTCCGCAAGATGGAAGCCAAGGCGTTGTCCTTCGAGCAGCTGTCCGACATCTTCGGCTTTCGCGTCGTCGTCGATACCGTCGAGGACTGCTACCGGGCGCTCGGCGCCATCCACACCACCTGGTCGATGGTGCCCGGCCGCTTCAAGGACTACATCTCCACGCCGAAGCAGAACGACTACCGCTCGATCCACACCACCATCGTCGGCCCGTCGCGCCAGCGCGTCGAATTGCAGATCCGCACCTATCAAATGAACAAGATCGCCGAATACGGCGTCGCCGCTCATTCGATCTATAAGGATACCGGTGGCAAGATGAATGGTGCCGCCCATGCGATCTCGAAGGAAACCAATGCCTATGCCTGGCTGCGGCGCACCATCGAGCAGCTTGCCGAAGGCGACAATCCCGAGGACTTCCTCGAAAACACCAAGCTGGAACTGTTTCAGGACCAGGTATTCTGCTTCACGCCGAAGGGCATGCTGATCGCGCTGCCGCGCGGCGCCACGCCGATCGACTTTGCCTATGCCGTCCACACCGACGTCGGCGACACTTGCGTCGGCGCCAAGGTCAATGGCCGCATCATGCCGCTGATGACGGAGCTGAAGAACGGCGACGAGGTCGAGATCATCCGCTCGAAGGCGCAGGTCCCGCCGGCGGCGTGGGAATCGGTGGTCGTTACCGGCAAGGCACGCTCGGCCATCCGCCGCGCCACCAAGAACGCCATTCGCAAGCAATATTCAGGTCTCGGTATCCGCATTCTGGAGCGCGCCTTCGAACGGTCCGGCAAGACCTTCACCAAGGAAAGCCTGAAGCCGGTGCTGCACCGGCTGGCGCGCAAGGACATCGAGGATGTGCTGGCCGCGGTCGGCCGAGGCGAAGTTGCCTCCACCGATGTCATGAAGGCGGTGTTTCCCGACTACAAGGACGAGCGTGTCACGCTGGTCGCGCCCAAGCAGCGCGAGGAGGGCTGGTCGAAGATCCGCAACGCCGCCGGCATGCTGTTCCAGATTCCGGGCCGCGCCGCACGCAAGGACAAGAACCAGCCGCGCGACGACGCAGTGCCGATCCGCGGTGTGCGCGGCGATCTGCCGGTGCGCTTCGCGCCGGAGGGGGCAGTGCCAGGCGATCGCATCGTCGGCATCGTGCAGCCGGGAACCGGTATCACCATCTATCCGATCCAGTCGCCGGCGCTGCAGGCCTTTGACGACCAGCCCGAGCGCTGGATCGACGTGCGCTGGGACATTGACGAGCGCACCAAGGAGCGGTTCCCGGCGCGCGTCTCGGTCACCGCCATCAACGCGCCGGGTTCGCTGGCCGATATTGCACAGGTCGTCGCATCCAACGACGCCAACATCCACACTTTGTCGATGGTGCGCACCGCGCCCGATTTCACCGAAATGCTGATCGATCTCGAAGTGTGGGACCTCAAGCACTTGAACCGGCTGCTGTCGCAGCTAAAGGACAATTCGAGCGTCAGTGACGCAAGGCGCGTGAATGGGTGAATAGTGAATAGTGAATAGTGAATAGTGAATAGTGAATAGTGAAGAGGGTGCTCTCACTACCATTCACCATTCACCATGGACATGGAGTGAACGATGAACACCGATGAAGTGCTGGGTATTTTCCGCGAGGCCGGCGCCGTGCTCGAAGGGCATTTCATCCTGACGTCGGGCCTGCGCAGCCCGGTCTTCCTGCAGAAAGCGCGTGTTTTCATGCATGCCGACAAGACCGAGCGCTTGTGCAAGGCGCTCGCCGAAAAGATCCGCACTGACGTGCCCGGCAGGATCGACTACGTCGTCGGCCCGGCGATCGGCGGGCTGATCCCGGCCTATGAGACCTCGCGCCATCTTGGTGCGCCGGCGATCTGGGTCGAGCGGGAAGGGGGTGAATTCAGGCTGCGCCGCTTCGAGATCGCCAAGGGATCGCGCGTCGTCATTGTCGAGGACATCGTCACCACCGGCCTGTCGATCCGCGAGACCATCGACTGTCTGCGCGCACTTGGCGCCGACGTCGTTGCCGCTGCGTGCATCATCGACCGCTCGGCCGGCAAGACCGATGTCGGCGTGCCGCTGATCGCGCTCGCCGAATATGAAGTTCCGGCCTATCCGGCCGACAGGCTGCCGCCCGAGCTCGCCGCCATACCGGCGATCAAGCCCGGCAGCCGCAATATCTAATGCATGTCGCCCAAAAGTGTGCGGCGGTTTTGGGACAACGACATGCATAAAAACAAGTCAAGAGGCGCTTCCGTGATTGCCGGCATGGATCATTTCGTGCTGACGGTTCGTTCGGTGGACGATACCTGCGCCTTCTATCAGCGCGTGCTTGGCTTCAAGCGCCTCGACGAGCCGGACCGACCAACGGCGCTGCTGTTTGGAATGCAGAAGATCAATGTGCATCAGGTCGGGCGTACCTTCGAGCCGAAGGCCAAGGCGCCGACGCCGGGCTCCGGAGATTTCTGCTTGATTGCTGCCCGGCCGCTCGCCGAGATATGTGCCAACCTCGCCGCCAATGGTGTGGTGATAGAGATCGGCCCGGTCGAGCGTGTCGGCGCTCGGGGCGCGATGATGTCGGTCTATTTCCGCGATCCGGACGGCAACCTCGTCGAGGTCAGCGAATATCGATCCTGAGTGACGCTCCTTAAATTCGCCGCGATCATGCCCTGTTCAAAACGGCGATACCCAAGGCTGGCGCGACCGGCCACCGAGCGGATGCCCTCGGCCTCGTTGTTCTTCGGCCAGCGCATCGCTATATCAAAGTCGTAGTTGCTTTTCGGCGACCGCAGAGCGCAGCATAGGCTGTCGCGCCTGGCTGGAAAGGCCGGCGTGAAGCCATCGACGGAACTAGGAACAGGAACAGAGTGCTTTTTCGACGGCGCAAGCCTGATGGTTTTTTCGAGCGGGTGCGTACTTATTTGTGGCCGCGCCGCTCGTTCTCGCGCTCGCTGCGGTATTTCTCCAAACGCATCCTGCGGCTTAGGGCCACGCCGCATGCCGTGGCCGCCGGTGTTGCGGCGGGCGTATTCGCGTCGTTTTTCCCGCTTGGCTTTCACTTCATCATTGCTGCCATCCTGTGCTGGCTGATCGCCGGCAATCTGGTCGCGGCAGCACTCGGCACGGTCTTCGGCAACCCCCTGACCTTTCCGCTGCTATGGGCCGCCTCTTGGGAGGTCGGCAAGCTGATCCTGCATGAACACCTGCCGGCGCATGGCCCGCCCGCGCATCTCGGCGACATGTTGCATAATCTTTCCTTTGCGCAATTGTGGGGACCGGTGCTGAAGCCGATGACGATCGGCGCAATACCGCTCGGCCTGGTTTTCGGCCTGCTGTTTTACGGCATCACCCGCTGGGGCATGGTCACTTTCCACGAGCAGCGCCGCAAGCGGCTGGCCGAAAGAGCGGCAAAGGCTGGAAAAACCGGGCCGGAAGTTCCTGCCGAATGATTATCGGTATTGGCAGCGACCTCATCGACATCAGACGCATCGAGAAGTCGCTGGAACGCCATGGCCAACGCTTCATCCAGCGCATCTACACCGAGATCGAACAGGCGCGCTCCGAAAACCGCGCGGCGCGTGCGGCCTCCTACGCCAAGCGTTTCGCTGCCAAGGAAGCCTGCGCCAAGGCATTGGGTACCGGTATGGCGCAGGGTGTGTTCTGGCGCGACATGGGGGTCGTCAACCTGGCCAGCGGCAAGCCGACCATGGCGCTGACCAATGGGGCGGCAGCGCGGCTGGACGAAATTCTGCCTGAAGGGCACCGCGCGGTGATCCACCTCACCATCACCGATGATTTTCCGCTCGCTCAAGCCTTTGTGATCATTGAAGCGTTGCCGGTCGAAGAAGCGCCACATTGATTGCATCTGACCACCGGCATGACGTTGCCCAGCGCGCGCCGAGACTCTATACCATCCAACGCACAATCGAGGACGACATGAGCGTGGCTGAAAAAACCCAGAAGAAATCCGGCGGACTTGGCGAAACCGTCAGCGTCATAGTCCAGGCCCTGCTGCTTGCGCTGGTCATCCGCACGCTCCTGTTCCAGCCGTTCTCGATCCCGTCCGGGTCGATGCGGCCGACTTTGCTCGAAGGCGACTATCTCTTCGTCACCAAGTGGTCCTACGGCTTCTCGCGCTATTCACTGCCGTTCGGGCCGAACATCTTTTCGGGCCGCATCTGGGGCTCAGAGCCGAAGCGCGGCGACGTGGTGGTGTTCAAGTTTCCGCCCGATCCTTCTGTCGATTATATCAAGCGCGTCGTCGGCCTGCCGGGCGACAAGATCCAGGTCAAGGATGGCCAGCTCTTCATCAATGACGTGGGCGTGCCGCGCGTCAAGGTCGGGCAGATCGACAACCGCGACATCACCGAGGAGAACGGGCCGGTCGATGTCTATCGCGAGACGCTGCCGAACGGCGTCAGCTACGACACGCTCGACCTGACGCAGGCTTCGATCGGCGACAATACCAAAGAGTTCAAGGTGCCGCCCGGTCACTATTTCATGATGGGCGACAATCGCGACAACTCGTCGGACAGCCGCTTCACCGTCGGCTTCGTGCCGGACGAGAATTTGGTCGGCCGCGCCAACCTCATTTTCTTCTCGATCGGCGGCAGCGCCAGCCCGCTCGAAATCTGGAAATGGCCGTCACTGATGCGCGCCTCGCGCCTGTTCCATTTCGTCAATTAGGGCCATGGCGGCGACGAAACGGCTGACCGCCGATGCGCTCGCCGAGGCGCTCAGGGAGCGCACCGGCCACAGTTTTGGCGACCATCAGCGCCTGCAGCGGGCGCTGACCCATGCCAGCGCTCGCGGCAGTCACGCCGGCGTCGACTACGAACGTTTCGAATTCCTGGGCGACCGCGTTCTCGGCCTTGTCGTTGCCGATATGCTGCTGGCGGCATTTCCCGACGCCGCCGAGGGTGAGCTGTCGCTGAGATTGAACGCTCTGGTCAACGCTGAAGCCCTGGCGGAAATTGCCGAGGAGATCGGCCTGCCGGAACTTATTCGCGCCGGTTCGGACGTACGCGGCCTCGACGGGCGCAAGCGCGTCAATCTGCGCGCCGATGCATTGGAATCGCTGATCGCCGTGCTCTATCTCGACGGAGGGTTGGAAGCGGCCCGTGCCTTCATCCACAGATACTGGCAGCCGCGCTCGCAAGCCATTGACGCCGCCCGTCGCGATGCGAAAACCGAACTGCAGGAATGGGCGCATCAGGCGGCAGGCGCAGTGCCGGTTTACATAATCGACAGCCGCGAGGGACCGGACCACGATCCGCTGTTCACCGTCAGTGTCAAGGTTGGCGCCTATCCGCCGGCGACCGGCAGCGGGCGCTCCAAGCGCGAGGCGGAGCAGGCTGCAGCCGCGGCACTTCTGCAGCGGGAAGGCGTCTGGCTCGATCAAGGGAGTGCCGCATGACCGCCACCGAAGCTCCGGCAACAGAAGCTCCCGCTACCCGCTCCGGCTTCGTCGCGCTGATCGGCGCGCCCAATGCGGGGAAATCGACGCTGGTCAACCAATTGGTCGGCGCCAAGGTGTCGATCGTGACGCACAAGGTGCAGACCACGCGCGCTATCGTGCGCGGCATTGCCACCCACAACAACGCGCAGATCGTCTTCGTCGACACGCCGGGCATATTCAAGCCGAAGCGCCGGCTGGACACGGCGATGGTGACGACCGCGTGGGGCGGTGCCAAGGACGCCGATATCGTGCTGCTCTTGATCGATGCCGAGCGCGGCATCCGGGGCGATGCCGACGCCATCCTCGAGCGGCTGAAGGATGTTCGGCAGCCGATGGTGTTGATCCTCAACAAGGTCGATCGGGTCAAGCACGAGACGTTGCTGGCATTGTCGGCGGCAGCCAACGAAAGGGTGCCGTTCAAGCGCACCTTCATGGTTTCGGCGCTGACCGGGTCCGGCTGCAAGGACCTGCTCGACTATCTCGCCGAGACCCTGCCGGCCGGACCCTGGTACTACCCGGAAGACCAGATCTCCGACCTGCCGATGCGCCAGCTCGCCGCCGAGATCACCCGCGAAAAGCTCTATCTCAGGCTGCATCAGGAACTGCCCTATTCCTCCCATGTCGAGACGGAGAAATGGGAAGAGAAGAAGGACGGCTCGGTGCGCATCGACCAGACCATCTATGTCGAGCGCGACAGCCAGAAGAAGATCGTGCTCGGCCATAAGGGCGAGACGATCCGCGCCATCGGCCAGGCGGCACGCATGGAAATAGCAGGCATACTCGAACAGAAGGTGCACCTCTTCCTGTTCGTCAAGGTGCGTGAGAACTGGGGTGACGACCCCGAGCGCTACCGCGAAATGGGGCTCGAATTTCCGCACTGAGCCTGTTTGGGCGATCCGCAGAGCGGCCTGTTGGCCGCCTCAGGATTCTGAGCGGTCGCCGGGGTGCCCGATCGGTCGACTTGCATCTTGAACAGCCGCCGAATCATTCCGGGAGGCCATGCGCCGACCACGTCGGTCGAGCCGTTTCTTATTGGCACCGGCGCGGCCCGAAATCCTGAGCGGGTTCTGAAAAATTTGCGATATTCATGCAAAATCGGCCAGTGGATCGAATGGAACTCCTGCCGATACTGCGACCTCGCGTGGTTCCCGTTTGTCGTCTCTCCGTCATACACCCTGCCTATAGGCTGTGCGAAAGACCCGCTTCCGAGCAAACCGGAACCGGCAGGCAAACAGCCAGATCAGGACATGACCGGGACTTGGAATCGCATCGACCCCATCCGTCAGACCGAGTTTGCAGACGCCGTCGCTGTTGAGATCGAGCGCGTGCTGGCGCGGCAAGGCAAGATGACGAACAGCGATGCGGTCGTTGCAGCGGGCAGGGTCGCCGGCGCCGTTGCCGCCGCCGTCGCGTTGCTTGCGCCGACCGACATCAGTGCGATCGACACCATGCGGGAAAGATTACCCGGCATGGCGTCGCGTTTCGTGCGGATATTGGCAGCCGAAGCTGCGGAACGCCGTGCCAGGAGGCCTCTGTCGACGACGCACGACGGCCAAGGGGCAGACATCCAACGCCTGGCCGGAACGGGCGACCTCGACTCGATGCGGGTCGAGGACTGGGCCGGTCGGGTCGCCGGGTCGACGTTCCTGCAGCACAATCTCGGCATATCGCGCTCGACTCTGCATCGCTGGCAGCGCAGCGGCACGGTCGTTGCGTTGCGCACCGGTGGCCGCAAACATGTATTTCCCCTGGCCCAGTTCATCGACGGCAGGCCGGCGCCGGGTATCAAGGAAGTGCTATCCGCGATGCCCGATCCACGGCATGCCTGGTCGTGGCTGATTGGCCCCGCGCCCGGCCTCGCCGGACGTATTCCCATTGAACTGCTCAAACGGGATCTGGTGGCGGAAGTCGTTCTTGCCGCACAGAACGCAGCGATGGCGAAGTCGACTTGATCTCGCTGCCAACGCTAAAAGTCTATTCTAAAAAAAGAACACGCACAAGGAATGTATGTCGGATTCCGATCGGTTTGTCGGCTAATGGCATAAGTATATTTTTGTACAATTGTGACAGTGTCTCGTTTGTGCCGGGGGCAAGTGTGAAGAAAATGTGAAGTGATATTTGTGCAACATGGATTTATTCTGTTATGCAAACATTGATTATTTTTGTAATCGTCATTGAGACTGGAATGCGGATGAGTATGTTCGCCGCCTGAAGAGGGGGTGCGGTGCGCGCCTTTTTCGACGTGGGTGAGGCGTTCAGCCGTTCAACCCATGAATCCAAAGCCATTTTTAACTTTGACTGGAGAGGTCAGAAAATGAATATCAAGAGCCTTCTTCTCGGCTCAGCCGCGGCATTCGTCGCGGTCTCCGGTGCGCGCGCCGCCGACGCTGTTGTGGTCGCCGAGCCGGAACCCGCCGAATACGTCAAGATCTGCGACGTCTACGGCGCCGGCTACTTCTACATTCCCGGCACCGAGACCTGCCTGCGCATCGGCGGCTATGTCCGCTATGACGCCAGCTTCGGCGACGCCGGCCGCGTTTTCGATGGCGCGACGACACACGACCTTTTGGACGGTGACGAGCAGCAGACCTGGAACAAGAATGCCCGCTTCAATTTGAAGACGTGGACCGGCCAGGAAACCGAGCTCGGCACGTTGAAGACCTATACCGAGACCCGTTTCAACTTCGGCAATACCAAACGCACCGTGAGCGGTGTTGATTTCAGCGTGCAGGACAACAAGGCGGTTACCCTGAACTTCGCCTGGATCCAGCTTGGAGGTTTCCGCGTCGGTAAGGATGAGACTGTCTATGATTCGTTCATCGGCTACGCCGGCAACGTCGTCCAGGACACTATCATTCCTTACGGCACCAAGGACACCAACCTGATCAGTTACTACTTCGACGGCGGTAATGGCTTTACGGCAGTCGCCTCGGTCGAAACGGGCTCCGGCGCTGACCAGTCGATCGACAGCTACGTTCCGTTTGTCGCTGGCGGCGTGAAATACAAGGGTGACTGGGGTGCGATCACCGCGGTCGGCGCCTATAACAGCACGTCGGAAGAATGGGCCGGCAAAGGTCGCCTCGACGTCAAGCCGATTACTGACCTGACCCTGTTCGTGATGGCGGGCTACGGCAGCGACGACAACGTCGCGAAGAACTTCTACAAGCCGTGGACTGGCAACTTTGCCGTCTGGGGCGGCGGCAGCTATGCCGTCAACAAGAAGACCTCTTTGAACGCCCAGGTCTCCTATACCGACGACCAAGACTTCGCCATTGCGGCCAACGTCGCCTACACCATCGTTCCTGGTTACACGATCACCGCCGAAGTCGATTATTACGACAATTTCGATGCCGACGATGCCGACGCAATCGGCGGCATCTTCCGCTTCCAGCGCTCGTTCTGATCAAACGACGATCTCGCAAAAACGGCCCGTAGCGTATCTCTACGGGCCGTTTTGGTTTGGCGGCGGATAGTCGCTCATCTTGATTTCGCCATCCAACCGGTGACAAGCTCTCGTCATGGAATGGCACGACGAGGGAATCATTCTCGGCACCCGCAAGCATGGCGAAACCAGCGCCATTCTCGAGGTAATGACGCGCGCGCATGGCCGCCATCTCGGCCTCGTGCGCGGCGGCCGTTCGCGCAAGCAGCAGCCGGTCTTGCAGCCCGGCAATCGCGTCGACCTGTTGTGGCGGGCGCGGCTCGACGAGCATCTCGGCACCTTCCAGGTCGAGGCTATCGAGATGAACGCCGCCCGGCTGATGGACAGCGCCGTTGCCGTCTACGGCTTGCAGACGATGGCCGCGCATTTGCGTCTTTTGCCCGAGCGTGACGCCCATGGCGGCCTTTACGAGACGCTTGCGGTGATGATCGCTCATCTCGACGATGCCGATGCCGCCGGCGAGCTGGTGGCCCGCTTCGAGCTGCTGGTACTCGACGAACTCGGTTTCGGCCTCGATCTCAGCCAGTGTGCGGCGACCGGCACCAGGCAGGACCTTGCCTATGTCTCGCCGAAATCCGGCCGCGCCGTGTCGCGGGCGGCGGGCGCGCCGTGGCGCGACAAGATGCTGGCGCTGCCTGCCTTCCTGCAGCGCGGCTCCGGGCTGCGCGCCGATCCGGCGGCGATCGAGGACGCCTTCCAGCTGACCGGCTTCTTTTTGACCCGCCATGTCTACGAACCGCGCGGCATCGAGCCTCCCGGCGCCCGCGCCGGGTTTCTCGCCGCTTTGCGCAGGCATCATTCACCCGGCCATGAATCCGGCAAGGCAAGCGCCGGGGAAACCGCCACCGGGGAAACCACCAGATGAGCGAAGTTGAACCTGATCCCGAAAACGTTTCGCCGCTCGGCCTTGGCACCATTTCGCAGGTGGGCGAGGCCTATGCGACGGCCGAGTTCAAAGTGAATTTGACGCGGCCGATCACGCCAAGGACGGGCGAGGTGGTGTGCGAGGGCAAAGTGGTGCACAAGGGCCGCACGCTGACGGTTTCGGAAGCGGCGCTGAAGGACGCCAACGGCAAAGCTGCTAGCTTTCGGCACCGAAACATGCTCGATCTTTCCGGCCAATCTGGCGGCACGTTGAATGGACCGGCCGTTTGGCCGCCGCATTTGAATGTCACTGAACATTGAATGTCAGTGACAACTGGCCTGGTTTGGGGGAACCGCCATGTTTGAAGGCCTGATTGGCCTCGTCGCCATCATCGTGCTGTTCGTCATCATTTCACGCCAGCAGAGCCGCATCGGCCTGATCGAGCGCGAGCTTGGCGCCTTGCGCAGCCTTGTGCTTTCGGGCACGCCTGCGCTGCCGCCGCAAGCCAAGGAACCGGCTGCAAACGACAGCAAACCGGCGGATGCCGCAATCCCGCTTGCGGCCGCAGCCGACATGGCCGTATCGCCACGGCCCGCAGCGGTCGTGTCAGCTGCAGAGGCCGATGCCGATACAACGGCGCCGTCCGCGCCGGGGTCGGCGCAACCGGCGGCAGCGGCGAAGGCAGCTCGCCAGTCCGACGTCGAAACGGCGCTTGGTACCCGCTGGGCGGTCTGGGTCGGCGGCATCGCGCTGGCGCTGGGTGGCTTGTTTCTGATCCGCTACACCATCGAGGCCGGCATTTTCGGGCCACGCGTGCGGCTTGTCATGGCGGCGGCACTCGGGCTGGTGCTGGTCGCCGGCGGCGAGTTCATCCGCCGCACCGGCTTCAGGGTGCCGGTGCAAGGTGCTGCCGGTGCCTATATCCCGGCGATCCTGACGGCGGCCGGCGCTTTCATCCTGTTCGGTACCGTCTACGCCGCGTACAGCATTTACGGCTTCATCGGCCCGACGCTCGCTTTCACGTTGCTCGGCGCCATCGGGGTGGCGACGATCGCGGCAAGCCTGGTCCACGGTCAGGCGCTGGCCGGCGTCGGCCTGCTCGGTGCCATGGTGACGCCGCTGCTGGTCGCCTCGCAGGCGCCCAATCCGTGGGCGCTGTTCGGCTATCTGGCGATCGTGCTCGCCGCCACCTGCGTCATTGCCCGCATCCGCGACTGGAGGCTTTTGACGGCCGCAGCCTTCGTCGCGACGGGGATCTGGACCATCTTCTATATGACCGACGCGCCGGGGGCGAACCTTGACGTCATCCTCTTTATCGACGGGGTGACACTGGCCGTGCTCGCCTTCGTCTGGCTTGGCCGCCGCGACGATGCGGGCGCCGGCAGCGGCTTCGACTGGCCGTCGATCGCGCCGGGCTTCTTCGTCGGCCTTTCGGCGCTGGCCCTGTTTGTCGATCCGGCCTTCGTCGCCATCCGCGGTGCATTGCCGGGGGCCGCCCTTGTCGCAGCCCTGGTGGCGGTGGCGCTCTACCGGCCGCGGGCGCTTGCACTGCTGCACGCCGCCGGGCTGGCGACGGTACTGGTCTATCTCGGCATCATTCCGCCGACCACGATCGCTTCAGATTTTTCGGGTGGAGCTCTCGGCGTCGACGGCATGCCGGTCGTGGCGTCCGATGCCTTGATGTTCAGGGTCGGCATCGCTCTCGGCCTGGTCTTCATCGGCGCCGGCTTTTGGGCGGCGCGCCATTTTGCGGCCTCTGGCTGGCTGCGCGCCGCCGCATGGGCGGCCTGGAGCGCTGTCGCGCCACTGGTCATCCTGCTGGCGCTCTGGTCTACCTTCGGCAATCTCGACCGAGACCTTGCTTATGCGGCGGTCGCAGCCGTTTTGGTCGGAGTCTTCGTCGCCGGCGGCGAGTGGATAGCACGCGGCGAAGCGCCGCCGCTAACCGGCGGCGCTGCTGTCTCCTTTGCGCTCGGCGGGGCGGCGATTGCCGGCCTGCTGATGCTGCACATGGCCTTTGGTTCCGGCTGGACAACCATCCTGCTCGGAGCAGCCGCCGCCGTGCCGGCGCTGGCGACGCGCTGGCGCAGCTATCCGGTGCTTGGCTGGATTTCCGTTGGTGCGGTGATTGCAGTGCTTGGTCGCGCTGCCTTCGACCCGACCATCGTCGGTGCCGAGTTCCTGTCGAAGACGCCGGTGTTCAACTGGCTGCTGCTTGGATATGGCGTGCCGGCGCTCGCTTTCGGTTTTGCCGCCTGGCAGCTTGCCCGAACCACCAACGGCCGACCGCGCCTCGCAATGGAGGCCGGCGCCGCGCTGTTTGCCCTGCTCACCGTCGCCATGCTGGTGCGCCATGCCATGCATGGCGGCGTCATCGATACGGCTGCTGCGACGCTTGCCGAACAGGCGATCTACACGCTGATCGCCATCGGTGCCGGTGCCATCCTGGTCGCCATCGACATGCGCTCGCCAAGTTCGGTGCTGCGCTACGGCTCGATTGCAGCGGGCGTGGTCTCGGTCGCGTTCATCGTCCTCCAGCATTTTCTGGCGCTGAACCCGCTGCTGACGGATGAATCGACCGGCAGCATTCCTGTGTTCAATCTTCTGTTCCTCGCCTACCTCTTGCCGGCGGTTGCGGCCGGCGCACTGGCGCTCTATGCCCGCGACAAACGACCGAAATGGTATGCAGCGATGCTGGCGATGGTGGCGGCGGTGCTCGGCTTCGCCTATGCCACGCTGTCGGTCAGGCGCCTGTTCAAGGGCGAGTTCATCGGGCTGTGGAGCGGTCTCGGCCAGCTCGAGACCTATACTTATTCGGCACTGTGGCTGGTCATCGGCGTGGTGCTGCTCACCGCAGGTGTATGGCTGAAGTCGCAGGTGCTGCGCATAGCGTCGGCGGCGCTGATCTCGATCGCCGTGCTCAAAGTCTTCATCTTCGACATGTCGGAACTGGAAGGCGTGTTGCGGGCGCTGTCCTTCATCGGCCTCGGCGCGGTGCTCATCGGCATCGGCCTGTTCTATCAGCGGCTGCTGACAAGGGCGGCGAAAGCAAAGCTCGAGACGAGCAATAGCTGACGATTTCAATTTGGCCGGGAATAAACCTGCCACTGGCAGCGTTATTCATTTGCTTGGGTGACCGGGGCGGCGGACCGCTTCGCGCTGGCCGCTTGCGCCGCGCTGCAAAGGCGCGTTCAATCATCACGGACAGGGGCCCTCCAGAACCAGCGGTCATGGACGAAAAGAAGGCAGCAATCCTTGGTGAAATACCGCGTCTGCGCCGCTATGCACGCTCGCTGTTGCGCGACCGCGATTCCGCTGACGATCTCGTCCAGGATTGTCTCGAGCGGGCACTTGTGCGGCTCGACAATTGGCAGACAGGAGAAAGCCCCAGGAGGTGGCTGTTTACGATCATGCATCATTTGTTCATCGACCAGATGCGCAAGGTGAACCGGCGCGGCGAGGCAGCGATGCTGCCGCTCGAGGCGAGCGAGGCGCAGGCAGCACCCGCCGAGCAGGTCGAGAGCATCGCCTCGCGCGAGATCGTCGACGCGCTGCAGGCGATCAGCCCTGACCGGCGCGCGGCACTTGTGATGGTCGCCATCGAAGGGTTTTCCTACGCCGAAGCCGCCAACATCCTTGGGGTTCCCGCCGGCACCTTGATGTCGCGCATCGCGCGCGGGCGCGAGGAACTGCGCGCGCTGCTTGATGATACCGCGCGCCGCCGGTCGATAAGGATCGTCGAGAAATGAGCCGACGCGATTTCTCCGAACGCGACATCCACATGGCTCTCGATGGCGAGTTGCCGGGCGATGAGCGGACGGCCTATGAGGCATGGCTCGAGGCCAATGCCGAGATGAAGGCCAGGAGCGCACGCTACGCCGCCGACCGGGCAGCGTTGCGCGCAGCCTTTAACGGCGTGCTGGACGAGCCCGTCCCGGTGCGGCTGACCAAGGTGGTGCTTGGCGAGGCGCCGGTGGTCAGAGTGTCGCCATCGCGCTCGCGTTGGTGGCTTGCGGCCGCCGCTGCCGCCATCCTGGTGATTGGCGGCGCTGGCGGCTACCTTGCCGGCATCGGCCGCCTCGGCCTGGAAAACACGGCCGAAGACCAGCTTGCCGAAGAGGCGATCGCCGCCCATGTCATCTATGCCGCCGAAAAGCGGCATGCGGTGGAAGTGCCGGCAAGCGACAAGGATCATTTGCAGAGCTGGTTGTCGAACCAGGTGGGTTTGAAGCTCGTCGCACCGGATCTGGCGGCGCAAGGTTTCCAACTGGTCGGTGGCCGGCTGCTGCCTGCCGGCCAGGGCAAGGCCGCGATGCTGCTTTACGAGGACGACAAGGGCGAGCGCATTTCGCTCTTCGTCATCGCCGAATCGGCAGCCAAGGCCAAGGGCACTTATGGGGAAGAAGATGGTCCTGAGGCCGTCTACTGGCTGGACAAGGGTTATGGCTGCGCCGTCGTCGGATCGCTGCCGCGCGAGCAGCTGGCCGCAGTGGCCAAGAGCGCCTATGGCCAGCTTCTGGCGGGCTTGAAAAGCTGAGCAGGATCTCGTTTTTCCGGAGCCGCGCCGATGCCGAAACACGAAGGTCGTTTCAAAGCCTTTGCGCGACCTGCCTGCCTTGAAAACTGTCACAATTCGGCCCTAATCGAGGTGCGATAGCGCTTGCTGAATGCTGGCACTTCGGCTGGTGTGACCGATGTTTAGACTAGGGCAGTTTCCACAACCCAATCGAGGTTTTCTGAGCCCGCATGCCTGCCGAGATTCGCAAGGCCCGCGCGTCCGACGTCGATGACCTCGCCGCCATCGAAAAAGCTGTTTTCTCGAGCGACCGCATTTCTCGTCGCTCTTTTCGCCAACTGATCGAACGCGACACCGCCGAACTGCTGGTTGGCGAGAACGATGGCCACGTCGCCGGCTATGCGGTCGTGCTGTTTCGCAAGGGCAGCGGCGTCGCGCGGCTTTATTCGATCGCCGTCGGTCCATTTTTCGGCGGCCGCGGCGTTGGCCGCCTGCTGCTGGAACAGGCTGAAGCCGCCGCTTTCGAGCATGGCCGCATGATGCTTCGTTTGGAAGTCCGCGAGGACAACCCGCGCGCCATCCAGATCTACGAGCAGAGCGGCTACCGCAAGATCGGTCGTGAACCGGACTACTATGAGGATGGCGCCACTGCGCTGCGCTATGAAAAGACCTTGCGCGGCGACATTCCGGTCGCCACCGAAGTGCCGTTTTATCAGCAGACTTGCGAATTCACCTGCGGACCATGCTGCCTGATGATGGCGATGGCTAACTTCGACCCCGGATTCGTGCCGGATCCGGTTATGGAAATCAGGCTGTGGCGTGAGGCGACGACCGTTTTCATGATGTCGGGGCCGGGCGGCTGCGAACCGTTCGGGCTGGCCGTCGCTGGCTATGAGAGCGGGCTTGCTGCTGAGATCTATGTCTCCTTCTACGGCGCGCTGTTCCTGCAGTCGGTGCGCAGCGAGGACAAGCGCCGGGTGATGGAGCTGGCGCAGGTCGACTTTCGCCGCCGCGCGGAACTTTACGGCATCCCGGTGAATTACCGTTCATTCGGGCTTGACGACATTCGCACCGCGATCGCAGAGGGAAAACTGGTACTGGTCCTGATCAGCGGCTTCCTGATGTTCGGCAAGAAGGTTCCGCACTGGGTATTGGCCATCGGTGACGACGGCGATCATATCCTGATCCACGACCCTTGGGTCGAGGACGAGCGGCAGGAGACGATCCTCGATGCTGCCAACATTCCCGTGCCTTACGGCATCTTCATGAACATGGCGCAATTCGGCCGCGACGGATTGCGCGCCGCCATCACTCTCGGAAAGCGCGACAGCCAATGACCTGGGTCATCCTTACCGGCCGGCAGAACGATCTCGACCAAGTGGCGACGCCGCACAAGATCATCACCAATCGCGACTACCTTGCCCATCCGGCACTCTTTCGCGGTCAGCGGCCGAAGGTAATCAACCTGTCGAACAATTACGGCTACCAGAGCCGCGGCTACTACGCCTCGCTGCTCGCGGGTTCGCGTGGCCATAAGGTCATCCCGACGGTCGAAACAATGATCGATCTGTCGGAGCGCAAGCTCTATGAGCACGCGTTGCCGGAACTCGAACTCGCACTCAACAAGTGCCGCAAGGATCTGGGCGGCGCTTTTCCGCAGAAGGTCTGCATCTTCTTCGGCATCGGACCATCCAGGATCTGGGACCGCTTCGCAAAACTTCTGTTCGACTGGTTCCGTGCCCCGGCGCTCGAGGTTCACATCAGGGACAGCGCCGAATGGGCCTCGATCCGCAAGATCGGGTTCCATCCCCTGGCCAGGATGACCGAGGACGAGGAAACGCACTTTCTCCAGTGCCTGGAGACCTACACCAACCGCGAGTGGCGCGACACCAAGGGCCGCACGCCGGCGCGCTACACTTTCGCCACGCTGGTCGATCCGCATGAGGAACTGCCGCCGTCGGAGATTTCGTCGCTGCGCCACTGGGCCAAGATCGCTGAAAAGATGGGCGTCGAAATCGAGCCGATCACCAAGCGGGATCTGGCCAAGCTCGCCAACTACGACGCGCTGTTCATCCGCGAGACCACCTCGATCTCCAATCATACCTACCGCTTTGCCCGCCGCGCCCAGCAGGAAGGTATGCCGGTCATCGACGATCCGCTGTCGATGATCCGCTGCACCAACAAGGTCTATCTCAACGAGCTGATGACCTACAACAAGGTACCGGTGCCGCCGACGGTGATGATTGCTGGCACTTCGGACCTGGAAGTTGCGGCACAGACGCTGGGCTTCCCGCTGGTGCTGAAGATCCCGGACTCCTCGTTTTCGCGCGGCGTCAAGAAATGCGGCACCTTTGAAGAGTTGAAGACGCTCGCAACCGAATGGCTGGAGGATTCCGACCTCCTGATCGCGCAAAAATTCATTCCGACGGAATATGACTGGCGCGTCGGTGTCCTCGGCGGCCAACCCTTGTTCGCCGTCCATTATCTGATGGCCAAGAAACATTGGCAGATCGTCAACCATAAGGCCAACGGCAAGCCCGACCAGGGCGGCATCAAGACGTTCACCCTGAAGGAAGCACCGGCCCATGTCGTCGAGACGGCGGTGAGCGCGGCGCGCTGCATTGGCGATGGCCTCTACGGCGTCGACCTCAAGGAAACCAGGGACGGCGTCTTCGTCATCGAGGTCAACGACAACCCCAACCTCGACCACGGCTGGGAAGACTCCGGCGAAAAAGACGAGGTCTGGGTGCGGCTGACGCAGTGGTTCCTGGAGCGGCTGGACCGGCCGGGGCGATAATATCCGAACTGAGGGGAAAAAGATGCTGTTCTTCGTAACCGAGGATTTTCGCGGCTGCGACCGCAAGGAGATCTACCGCCGTTTCCGCGACCAGGGCCGCCTGAAGCCGGACGCGCTTCTCGTGCACCACAGCTGGATCGCAGCGGATATGAGCCGCTGCTTCCTGCTTGTGGAGGCCGATGACGTCACGCTCCTGCAACGGTGGTCATCGAATGGGCGGATCTGGTCGAATTCGAGATCGTTCCCGTGGCGACGAACAAGGATATGGTGGAGGCATTGAGCGGACATCTCTGACCCGTTGGGAACCTCCTGGTTCGCCACAGCTGAATGCCGCCTTCTCCTATCAAGGAATTAACACGCGGATCGAGCGCCATCTCAAGGAGATCTAAGCCGGTTGCCCGCGCTTCCGCGAGACTGTCGCACTTAGCCGGACTGCCGGATCGTCGCGCTCGACTTCAGCAGCCGATTAATGTCCGACGCCTTTGATGGCACCCCGATCAAATAGCCCTGGGCCTCAACACAACCCTCCTTTTGCAGGAATTCAAGCTGCGCTTCGGTCTCGACACCTTCGGCGGTGACGGTGATGCCCAGCTGTGCGCCAAGCCCGATGATGGCGCGCACGATCGCCGCGGTATCGTGACTGTCGATGTCACGGGTGAAAGAGCGATCGATCTTGATCTTGTCGACGGGAAAGCGCCTGAGGTAGCCCAGCGACGAATAGCCGGTGCCGAAATCGTCCAGCGCGATGCGGACGCCCAGATCGCGTAGCTGCCTGAGTGTCTTGAGCACCAGATCGCTCTCGTCCATCAGCACCGTTTCGGTGATTTCCAGTTCAAGCCGGTTGGCCGGCACGCCCGAGAACGCCAGGGCCGAGATAACGCTGCGGGCAAAGGTACCGCTTTTGATCTGTACGGCGGAGACATTGACGGCGATGCGCCAAGCCGCCCAGCCTGCCGCGGTCGTGCAGGCTTTTCGCAGCGCCCATTCTCCAAGCGGCACGATCAGCCCGGTCTCCTCGGCGGCCGGGATGAAGTCGTCCGGCCGTACCAGGCCGCGCACCGGCGAACGCCAGCGCATCAAGGCTTCGGCACCGACGATTTCGCCGGAGGCGATGTTCATGATCGGCTGGAAATCCAGCTCGAATTCCCGTCGCGACAGCGCTGCCCTGAGATCGATTTCGAGCGCCCGGCGTGCCCGCACCATCGCGTCCATGGCTGGTTCGAAGAAGCGGTACAGGTTGCGCCCTTCGCTCTTTGCCCGATAGAGCGCCATATCGGCATTTTTCAGCAAAGTGTCGGCGTCCTTGCCGTCATTCGGAAACAGCGCAATGCCGAGACTGATGCCGACACGCATGTCGTGCCTTTTGTCGCGAAACGGCTTTCCGATGATCTCGACGATGCGTTTGGCCAGCTTTTCCGCGTCGCCCGGGCTTTTGAGATTGAACTGGATGATGACGAATTCGTCGCCGCCGAAGCGGGCGACAACGTCCGTTTCATTGCGCAGGCACCGTTGCAGCCGTTCGGCCACGCATTTCAGCAGCCAGTCGCCGGCGGGGTGGCCCCAGCTGTCGTTGACCGCCTTGAAATGATCAAGGTCGAGCGAGAATATCGCCAGCGATCCGTCTCTCGTCTCACTCAGGGCTTGGTCGAGCCGTTCGCGAAGCATCGAGCGATTGGGCAGGTTGGTCAGTGTGTCGTGGTGCGCAAGATGGGTCATGCGCTCTTCCACGCGCCTGCGCTCGGTGACGTCGTCGAACGTCGCGACCCAGCCGCCGCCGCTCATCGGCCGGCGCGCAACCAGCAGCGTCCTGCCGTCAGCGAGATGGCGATGCGTTACGTGTGTTTTCCCCGCCCGCAGGCAGGCTTCGATTTGCGAGATTTCGCTGTCGGGGTCGAGCTTTGTATAAATGCCCAGTTCCAGCAGCCGCTTGAACGCATCACGGTGGCTCATACCAAGCGGGAAGTCGGCCGGCCTGACATGATAAAGTTCCAGGAAACGTTCGTTGCGCACGATCAGCTTGCCATCCGCATCGTACATCAAAAGGCCTTGCGACATGTTGGCAAGTGCCGCGTCGAAACGGCGGTGCTGCTCCTTCAACTCCTGCTCGGCGCGCCGTTGCTCGGTGATGTCCTCGTAGATCGATACCCAACCGCCTGACGCCAGCGGCCGGTGCGAAATGTTGACGATACGCCCGTCTGCAAGCGTTTCCTCATAGGTGGAAGGTTTTGCCTGGTCGATATAGGGCTTGCGGATGGCATAGAGTTGCTCAGCGCTTTGCGAGGCGATGCCGATATCCACGCTGTGCTGGAGGATGTCGAAAAACCGGATGCCGGGCCGCACCACTTCGGCGTCGAGGCGAAAGATACTGATGTAGTTCCCGTTGCAGATGATCATCCGTTCATCGGCATCGAACATGCACAGGCCATGCGACATGTTCTCGACCGCTGCCGAAAAACGCTCGTTCTGTTCGCGCAGCTCGTCTTCAATAGGTTGCGGCTGACCAACGCCTTTGGCCCTCTGTCGGCGGACGGACGAACCAGCCTTGATACCGGCAACGGGCATGAGGCAAGCCTATGGACCATGGTTAACCATGGCACTGTTGTCCCTGCCGGTTAATTTACCGTTTTCAGCCGGCTGGAACGGCAGTCTGGCGTCGCGACTTTTCGATCGCCGCAAAGCGTTTGAGAAAGGCATTCTGCGCCCAAGTCACCGAGCGCGGCGTGACGTCGAAGCGCTCGGCATTGAAGCCGCGCGGCCGGCCGAAGAACTCCGTCGCCTCTGCCGTCGAAAAACCCGCAAGCAGCGTTGCTTCGAAATAAGCGGCGATCTGATCCGCTCGCTTGATCTCCTTGCGCAGTCCCGCGTCGAGTTCGGCCGGCAGTGAAAAGCGCAGATGGATGGCGCGCTGCAGCCTGATCTCGCAATCCCTGTAGCTGCCGCCCATGACGGATTTGAACGGCGAGATCATGTCGCCGATGACATATTCCGGCGCGTCGTGCAGCAGCGCCGCCAACCTCGCGTCGGCGTCGGCATCCGGCATCAGCTCGCCGACAAGCGTTTCGACCAGCAGCGAATGCTGGGCGACAGAAAAGGCGTGCTCGCCTCTGGTCTGGCCGTTCCAGCGTGCGACGCGGGCAAGGCCATGGGCAATATCGGAGATCTCGATGTCGAGCGGCGAGGGATCGAGCAGATCGAGCCGTCGGCCGGACAGCATGCGCTGCCAGGCGCGCGGCGGCGCCCCGGCGCGATCGGCAGCCATCAGGCGTCCTCCGCGCCAATGGCTTCCCGCGGAAAGCTGAATTTCGCCCAGGACGGGATAGCGAGCGACACGGCGACGTCCTCCGCAAGGATCGGCAGGCCGGCGTCGAGCGCTGCCTTGACCCGGTCGATGCGGGCAATGGCAAGGCCTGTCCTGGCCGCGGTCGAGCCAAGCGTGCCGACCGGTCGCCCCTCCACGGTCAACTCTGCGCGCGAAGTGGGCAGGGTGCGTTCGGCCGAGACAATCAACACCCGACGCCTGGCAGTGCCGCGATGCTGCATGCGCGAGACGACCTCCTGGCCGACGTAGCAGCCTTTCTTGAAGCCGACACCGCCGATCTCGTCGAGCAACACGTCATGCGGAAAAGCGTCGCCGAGCTGGTAGTCCGCACCGCTTTCGGCAATGCCATGGGCGATGCGAAAGGCTTGCCATGCAGCAAGGTCGCCGCCATCTGCGGTGTCATCGTAGAAGCGCTTGACGGCAGTATCGACAAACCGCGCATCAGCAAACGGTGCTGATTCAAATTGCGAAGTGGTTGAATCGCTTCCCCATGCGACGGCCACAACCGGCTGATCCAGCTTGGCAATTTCGACTTTGGCGCGCAATTTGTAGAGCGTCAGCCGGCGCATGAAATCATCGGCGGTCTCGGTACGGCATTCAAGTCGGAAAGCATTTTCGCCGGCGCGCGAGATCAGGAAGTCGAAAAGGATCTTGCCTTGCGGCGTTAGCAGCGCGCCGGGCTTTGCTTCGCTGCTGCCGAGCACGTCGAGGTCGGTGGTCACGATGTTCTGTAAGAAGTGCTCGGCATCCGGCCCGGACACGGAAACGAGTGCGCGATCTCTGAGCGGGGCAAAGGGCATGGTGGGAAAACGAGCCTGATCTTGCAAAACTATCGGCCATTACGTAAGCCGCTGGAACTTCCCCCGCAAGAGACCGGATCCGTATGGCCCCCATCTACGATCTCATCCTGACAGGCGGCACCGTGGTCAATCACGACGGCCAGGGTTTTCGCGACGTCGGCATCAATGGTGGGCGCATCGCTGCCATCGGCGACCTCCGCCAGGCGTCGGCCGGTGAGACGATCGACTGCCGTGGGCTGCACATCCTGCCGGGCGTCGTCGACAGCCAGGTGCATTTCCGCGAGCCGGGCCTGGAGCACAAGGAAGATCTGGAAACGGGCTCGCGGGCAGCGGTGCTCGGCGGCGTCACCGCCGTCTTCGAGATGCCGAACACCAATCCGCTGACCACCAGTGAGGCAACCCTTGCCGACAAGGTGCGGCGTGCCACCGGCCGCATGCATTGCGACTTTGCCTTCTGGGTTGGCGGGACCCGCGACAATGCAAAAGACGCTGGCGATCTCGAGCGGCTGCCTGGTGCGGCCGGCATAAAAGTTTTCATGGGCTCGTCCACCGGCGACCTGCTGGTCGAGGACGACGAAGGCGTTGCCTCGATCCTGAGGAACACACGCCGCCGCGCCGCCTTTCACTCCGAGGACGAGTTCCGGCTGCGCGAGCGGCTTGGCGAGCGCATCGCGGGCGATCCGTCCTCACATCCGGTGTGGCGCGACGAGATCGCTGCGTTGCGCTGCACGGAGCGCCTTGTGCGAATCGCGCGCCAGGTCAGCGCCCGGATCCATGTGCTGCACATCTCGACCGCCGAGGAGATAGGCTTCCTCGAACAGCACAAGGATGTCGCGACCTGCGAGGCGACGCCGCATCATCTGACGCTGAGCGCCGACGATTATGCGCAGTTGGGCACCCTGATCCAGATGAACCCGCCGGTGCGCGCCACGCGCCATCGCGACGGGGTCTGGTACGGCGTTGCGCAAGGCATCGTTGATGTGCTCGGCTCCGACCATGCGCCGCACACGCTGGCCGAGAAGGCAAAGCCTTATCCGGCGTCGCCGTCCGGCATGACCGGGGTGCAGACGTTGGTGCCGATCATGTTGGATCATGTCAACGCCGGCCGGCTGACGTTGCAGCGCTTTGTCGACCTGACCAGCCACGGCCCGCAGCGTATTTTCGGCATCGCCAGGAAAGGCCGTATTGCCGCCGGCTACGATGCCGATCTGACCATCGTCGATCTGAAGCGCCGCGACACCATCGCCAACGCCCAGCAAGGCTCCAAGGCCGGCTGGACGCCTTATGACGGCAGGCAGGTGACCGGCTGGCCCGTCGGCACCATCGTGCGCGGCCGGCGCGTGATGTGGGAAGGCGAGATCGTCACGCCAAGCCAGGGCAGGGCGGTGGAATTTTCCGAGGCGCTGGCGCGCTAGTCGCCGGCGACGAAGAACGTCCATTGTCCGGTCGGCGTGATGCCGACGCGGTAGAAAATGTAGGCACCGAACTGCTTCATGTCGTCATAGTCGCTGGCGGTGACGATCTTGAACAGCTCGACCCGTTGTCTGGCGTCGAGCTTGTCCAGTGGCAGGGCGAAGAAATAGGGCCAGACATAGAGATCCTGCGGCGTGCCGGCATCGACATGGACAAAACCGGCACTGAGCACTTCTTCCAGGATGGCGAGGATCTCCTGGCCTTCCGTATCGCCCGAAAGGCCCTTCAGGAAGGCGATCGGGTCGCCCTCGATGTCCCCCAGCGACAATTGGGTCATCGTGTCGCCCTTGCCGATCAGCGGGCGAAGTTTTTCGATGTCGCCGCTTTTGCAGGCCTCGACTATCAGATCGTGCATGCGCCTGACCGGTTCCGGCAACTTGGCCAGGTCGTAGACGACTTCGGGCACGGGCGCGTCCGGATCGACATGCGGATTGGCCATGCCGCCATCGTTGGCCGGCCCTTTCGGTTCGGTTTGTTCCGGCTCGTCGGATGGCGTCGGCTGGCTGGCCGGTGGTGGCGTCGTGCCGAGCGGGCCGGGCATCGGCACGGTACTTCCGGGCGGCGACATGTCAGCGTCGGGCGGCGGCGTGACCGGTGAGGGAAGGTCTTCGCGCTTGATCTCGCTGAGAGCTTGAGAGGGACTGCTCGCAAGAAACAGTGCAGAAGGAATCATCGCGCAGGAAGCGGTGAACCAAATGCTGAGGACCAGGCCGCGCGGCTTGCCTGATATCGAAAAATTCACCGCCTGCTACTCCCTGGTTCCAGCCCATCCATGTGCCCGGACATGATGTCCGGCGGCGCGCCGTCGTCAAAGAACCGGGGTCAGTGACGCAGTCTTTCGGGCTCGAAGGCCCCGGCAATCACCTTTTCACGCATGCGATCGAGCAGGGCAAGCGCCGAGGTCTCGCCATTGGTGCGCAGCATTTCGCCGAATGCCGTTTCGAGGGCCGCCTCGGCGATGATTTCCGGCTCGATCCCGGCCGACAATCCTTCTGCCCAGGCTTCGCTGTGGCTTTCCACGGCGGTCAGGCGCTTTTCTTCCCTGACCAGCGCGTCGATGTCGTTGACGCCATGTTCCATTGCGATGTCCACCCTTTCAAGCGGTGATCCGTTGGACAGGGATCAAGCTTGAGTTGTCCCTTTTACACGCAGGCGCAGTAAGTATTTGTAAATGCGACATTTTTTTGGTCGTCGTCTACAATTTCCGTCGCGTCCAGCAAACCTGCGTCCGATCCGTTTCAAACTTAGCCGATTAGGCAGGCCAAGGGGACGGAAACCTTCAGTTTGAGTTAATTTCACATCTGCGCGCTAACGTTTCGTTAACATAGTTGCAAAAGTGCAACATCAGGTTTGCACCAAGACCTCACTCGAGGCAAGCGGAGAAGCGTCGAACGCGTCCGCCGCAACGGCGCCGACCCTTGATGCGGCTTTTCCGCAAAGCGGCTGCCGCCGTCAGTTTCCGTAGCGCGAGGCGATGTCGCGAGACAGCGTCTCGCCTTCCTTCATGTAGCGGCTGATGGCTTCCGTCGCCGAGGCGGTGCATTGCGTATAAGTGCCGCCGAACGACCGGTAACCGCGGTTGAAGCTGGCGATGAAGCGGGCGCGCCGCTCCGGGTTCGGATTTTCCGATGCGATCAGTTTTTCCATCTCGGCTCGCCACCGATCGCCCTTCTCGCCACACAGATTACGCAGGAAATGCAGCGAGCCGAGCACTTCCGCCAGCCGCATCAGCCCGGGCTCGAACGGTGCTTCGGCGGCAATCGCCGGGCGCGCACCGACAACCACACTGACGGCGAGGCATGCGGCGAGAAACGAAGACGTGCGGCTCATGGGTCCTTGTGCTGAAACAATTTGTCGCCTGCAAGGCGATTCTCTGGCTCAGATCTCGCCGTCTTTGTCGGGACCGAGTAGATCGTCGGCAATTTCAAACACTGCATCGGCGAGCGGCATCGCTGTCATTTCGGCCAGCGTATAGAAAGCCGCGGTCTCGGCATCGTCGCTGGCCACCGCCTCGCCGCCAGCATACTCGGCCCCAAACACCGTCAGCCAGTAGTCGACCGGATGCCCGTCGCCGCTGCCGTCGATGTGGATTTCCCGCAGCGGCCGGTAGCTGCGCGCCTGCAATCCGGTCTCTTCCAGCAATTCGCGCCGTGCTGCCTGTTCCAGCGTCTCGCCGGCTTCGACCTTGCCGCCGGGAAAGGCATGGAGACCTTGCGAGGGCGGCCTGGCCCGCTTGACCAGCAGCACCGTGTTCTCGCGCACGACGCAGACCGAGACTGCCGGAATGATCTTGCGTGCTTCCATGGGCTTCGGATCGCTCGATTGGCATAGCCCGTTGTGGACCGGCCGCCGGCGAACAGCTTTAGCGGTTGCGAAAGGCGGATTCCATGGCCACTTTCACATGCCACCAATTCGAGAGCTGAATTCATGTGCGGACGCTTTGCTTTGACGGCCACTCCGGACCAGACCGCCGCCTTTCTCAGCCTAGCGGAACTTGAGGAGTTTCCGGCCCGCTACAACATCGCGCCGACGCAGCCGGTGCTGATGGCGTTCGCCGGATTGCCACAGGCGCCGGGCTCGAACCTGCCCGACCGCCGCTCGATGCTGGTGCGCTGGGGCCTGATCCCGGCCTGGGTCAAGGATACGCGTAACTTCCCGCTGCTGTTCAACGCGCGTTCTGAGGGGGCTTCGGAAAAGGCGTCGTTTCGCGCTGCCATGCGCCATCGCCGCGCCCTGGTACCGGCTTCGGGATTCTACGAATGGCACCAAACCGGTGGCAGAAGAGGGCAGCCCTATTGGGTGCGGCCAAGGCATGGCGGGCTTGTCGCCTTCGCCGGGCTGATTGAGACCTATGCTGAGCCGGGCGGCTCGGAAATGGACACCGGCGCTATTCTGACCGCCCACGCCAATGCCGATACTGCCCATATCCACGACCGCATGCCGGTAGTGATCCACCCCGAGGATTTCGCGCGCTGGTTGGATTGCCGCACGCTCGAGCCGCGCGACGTGGCCGATCTGCTGAGACCCGCCCAGCTCGATTTCTTCGAAGCGATCCCGATTTCCGACCTCGTCAACAAGGTCGCCAATACCGGGCCGGAGATTCAGGAGAAGGGCGTCGTCGAGCTTGAGCCCGACAAGGTCAAGCGCCGGAAGTCCGGCGCGAACGACAGTCAGATGAGTTTATTTTAGCAAAAGCTACTATTACTGGTTCGCCGTGAGCGCCTCAATCTTTCCCGACGGCATTCTCAGGCAGCGCGCGGCGAAACGATTTTTTGCGCCGGCTTCTTCTTCTTCGCGGTGTGCAGAAGAGCTGCGACGATTGCTGCCGGGCCGATCGCCCGGTAATGGCTGGCGAGCGCCGGTTGCTTGGCGCGGTTGGATTCTTGCTTAGGCATTGTTCTCTTCCCTGGTAACGTCTTCGTGTCTGCGTTTGCTGGCCGAATCCGACCAAATCGTGACGCTTGCTGATCTAGCCGGCGAATGTTTCATCACAGTGCCGACCTGTTTAATAAAATGTTTCAGTGGCTCAATTCCTGTGAGCCAACGATATTTTTGGCGAAGGTAGCGACTTGACGGCAACACCGGGCAAGGCGATAAAGCCGGCCATGAGAACGTCTTTCGCCATTTGTGGCATTTGCATTATTGGCTAGCCTCGCGCTGGTCCTGGACGTTTTCGCCTCATCTCCTCCCAGATTGGACAAACGCCCCGGCCAGCAGGCTGGAGCCGATTTGCGCCTCGGCGCAACCGACTCCATCCAGAGCACGATCCCAGAAGGTCATGCCAAAGTAACGCACCGGGAACGCACGTATGTCTGACGCATCGAAGAGCCTGCGCCTCTACAACACGCTAACGCGGAGCAAGGAGGATTTCTTCCCGATCGATCCGCGCAACGTGCGCATGTATGTCTGCGGCCCGACGGTCTATGACTTCGCCCATATCGGCAATGCGCGGCCGGTGATCGTCTTCGACATGCTGTTCCGCTTGCTGCGCCATCTCTACGGGCAAGCGCACGTCACTTACGTCCGCAACATTACGGACGTCGACGACAAGATCAACGCTCGCGCGCTGCGCGATTTCGGCGGCGAAATTGCATCGGGCAAGCTGTCGCTGAACGAAGCGATCAGGCGGGTCACCGAAAAGACCGCCGGTCAGTTCCACAAGGACGTCGCGGCGCTCGGTTGCCTGGAACCGACGGTCGAGCCGCGCGCCACCGAGTTCGTCGAGCCCAGGCCCGACGGCAAGGTCGACATGATCTTCTTGATTCAACGCTTGATCGAACGCGGCCATGCCTATGTCGCGGCTGGAGAAGTCTTGTTCGACACCGCTTCCATGCCGGATTATGGGCAGTTGTCGAAGCGCAATCTCGATGAGCAGCAGGCCGGCGCCCGCGTCGCCGTCGATGAGCACAAGAAGAACCCGCAGGATTTCGTGCTGTGGAAATTGTCTTCGCCCGAGGAGCCGGGCTGGGACAGCCCGTGGGGCAGGGGTCGGCCGGGCTGGCACATCGAGTGCTCGGCGATGTCGGCCGCCTATCTCGGCGAGGTGTTCGATATCCATGGCGGTGGTCTCGACCTGATCTTTCCGCACCACGAGAACGAGATCGCGCAATCGCGTTGCGCCCACGGTACCGAAACGATGGCCAAGATTTGGATGCACAACGGTTTCCTGCAGGTCGAGGGCCAGAAGATGTCCAAGAGCCTGGGCAATTTCTATTCGATCACCGAATTGCTGGAGACGGATACCTTTGGCGGCCGCAAATGGCCGGGCGAGGTGCTCAGGCTGGCGATGCTGATGACGCACTATCGCGAGCCGATCGACTTTTCCGTGCGCAAGCTGGAAGAGGCGGAGAATACGCTGCGCAAATGGAAGCGGGCGGCCGATCTGGCGCCGCCGACGGCAAAGCCGGTGCCGGCGGATGTGATCGAAGCGCTGTCGGATGACCTTGCCACCTACGCCGCATTCCAGTTGCTGACGCAGTTGGCTGGTGATGCTGTTGATTTCAACGCAGGTAGCGGCAACGCAGCCGCCGAAGACAACGATGCTGCCGCTTCACTGAAGGCATCGCTTCTGTTCCTCGGCTACGACATCGCAACAGCCAAGGTGGATGAAGACGCCATTGCCAAGGCGATCGCCAAACGCCTCGCGTTGATCGCCGCCAAGAACTGGGCCGAGGCCGACCGCATCCGCGACGAGTTGCTGACGCAAGGCATCCAGTTGAAGGACGGCAAGGACCCCGTCACCGGCGAACGCATCACCACCTGGGAGGTAAAAAGATGATCGATCATCTCGGCATCACCGTTTCGGATTTCGACGCGTCGAAGGCTTTTTACGACAAGGCGATGGCGCCGCTCGGCGCCTCGCTGCTCTACATGGTGCCGCAGGAATATACCGGCGGCGCCAAGGTCGGCGGCTACGGCCGCGACCGGCCAGTGTTTTGGCTGCATGCCGACAAGGACAAGCCGAAGGATCATCAGCATGTCGCCTTCACGGCTCGCAGCCGCGCCGAGGTCGATGCCTTTCACGCCGCGGCGATTGCCGCCGGCGGCAAGGACAATGGCCGGCCGGGCCTGCGCCCGCACTACCATCCGAACTATTATGGCGCTTTTGTTTTCGATCCCGACGGCAACAATGTCGAGGCGGTTTGCCATGCCCCGGAGTAGTGCGCGATGAGCCTCGACAACAGACCAGTCTATACAGGCGGCTGCCAGTGCGGCGCGGTGCGCTTCCGCGTCGAAGGAGCTCTCGGCGATGCTTCCGTATGCCATTGCCGCATGTGCCAGAAGGCGAGCGGCAATTTCTACCTGCCGCTGGTCTCGGTGCGCGGCGCAAGGCTGGACTGGACGCGCGGTGAGCCCAAACGCTTCCGCTCGTCCAACGCGGCTTTGCGCGGTTTCTGTGCCGAATGCGGCACGCCGCTGACCTTCGAAGCGCCCGACGGGGTGGCCCTCGCCATCGCCACATTCGACCACCCCGAGGAGATTGCGCCGACCATCCAATGGGGTGTCGAAGCCAAGCTCCCGTACGTGGATCACGTCCACGAATTGCCAGGTGAGGAAACGATGGCCGACGTCTCGTCGGCCTCCTATCTCGCCGATCTCGTCTCCTACCAACATCCCGACCACGACACCGAACAATGGCCGCCGGAGGAAAAATCATGACCGAAACCGTTCGTACCGGCGGCTGCCAGTGCGGCGCCGTGCGCTTTCGCATCCACGGGGCGCTCGGCCGCCCGTCCATTTGTCATTGCCGCATGTGCCAGAAACAGTTCGGGTCGTTTTTCGGCGCGCTGGTGACAGTGCCGAGCGACGGCGTCGAATGGGTGCGCGAGGAGCCGAGTTACTTTCAGTCGTCGGTCAACATCGATCGCGGCTTCTGCGCCCGCTGCGGCACACCGCTGACCTACCGCCAGCCCGGCGCGCTGGAGATCGCCATCGGCGCCTTCGACGACCGTTCCGATCTGGCGCCGCAGATCCAGGTTAACTACGCCGCCAGGCTGCCTTGGGTCGAGACGATCTTCGACGCGCCGATCCATGACGACCCGGATTTCTACGCGCGACAGGAATCCATCATCTCCTTCCAGCATCCCGATCACGAGACGGCCAACTGGCCGCAGCAGGGCCTGAAATTATGAGCAGCGAATTCCGTACCCTCTATCCCGAGATCGAGGCTTTAGAGTCCGGCATGCTCGACGTTGGCGATGGCCATCAGGTCTATTGGGAGCGCTCCGGCACCAGAGGGGCCAAGCCGGCTGTCTTCCTGCATGGCGGGCCGGGCGGCACCATTTCGCCAAAGCACCGGCGGCTGTTCGATCCGAAGCTGTACGATGTCATCCTGTTCGACCAGCGCGGCTGCGGAAAATCGACGCCTAATGCCTCGCTTGAAGCCAACACCACCTGGCACCTGGTCGCCGACATCGAGCGCCTGCGAAAAATGTGCGGCTTCGACAAATGGCTGGTGTTCGGCGGTTCGTGGGGTTCGACGCTGGCGCTGGCCTTTGCCGAGACCCACCCCGAGCGGGTCAGCGAACTGGTCGTGCGCGGCATCTACACGCTGACCCGCGCCGAACTCGAATGGTACTACCAGTTCGGCGTGTCGGAGATGTTCCCCGACAAGTGGGAGCGGTTTCTGGCGCCGATCCCGGAGGCCGAGCGCGGCGACATGATGGCCGCCTACCGCAAACGGCTGGTCGGCAGCGATCCTGTGGCGCAGGTCGAGGCCGCCCGCGCCTGGAGCCTGTGGGAGGGCGAGACGATCACGCTGCTACCGGAACCGGAAACCAGCGGTCCCTTCGGCCAGGATGATTATGCCCTGGCTTTCGCCCGCATCGAGAACCACTATTTCGTCCATGCCGGCTGGCTGGAAGAGGGACAGCTGCTGCGCGATGCATGGAAGCTTAAGGATATCCCGGGTACCATCGTTCACGGCCGCTACGACATGCCGTGCCCGGCGTGCTACGCCTGGGCGCTGCACAAGGCGTGGCCGAAAGCGGATTTCCATCTGATCGAAGGCGCCGGCCACGCCTATTCGGAGCCGGGCATCCTCGACAGGCTGATCCGCGCAACGGACATGTTTGCCGGGAAATGACCATGGCTCGCGAGCGCCTTTATCTGTTCGACACCACGCTGCGCGATGGTCAGCAGACGCCGGGTATCGACTTCTCCGTCGAGGACAAGATCGCCATCGCCAAGCTGCTCGACGAGTTCGGCATCGACTACGTCGAGGGTGGCTACCCCGGCGCCAATCCAACCGACACCGCCTTCTTTGCCGAGCGTCGCACGGCCGATGCCAAGTTCGTTGCCTTTGGCATGACCAAACGGGCAGGAGTGTCGATCTCGAACGATCCTGGGCTTGGCGCGCTGGTCCAGTCGAAGTCGGACGCCATCTGCTTCGTCGCCAAGAGTTGGGACTACCATGTCCGCGTCGCGCTCGGCTGCACCAAGGAGGAGAACCTCGAGGCGATCAAGGCCTCGGTCGAGGCGGCGCTCACTGCCGGCAAGGAGGCGATGGTCGACTGCGAGCATTTCTTCGACGGCTTCAAGGCCAACCCCGATTATGCGCTGGCCTGCGCCAGGACGGCCTACGATGCCGGCGCGCGCTGGGTGGTGCTGTGCGACACCAATGGCGGCACGCAGCCCTCCGAGGTGCGCGCCATCGTCGAAAAGGTGATCGCCACTGGCATACCGGGCGACCATCTCGGCATCCACGCCCATGACGACACCGGCCAGGCGGTGGCGAATTCGCTTGCCGCCGTGGAGGCCGGCGTCCGCCAGATCCAGGGCACGCTGAATGGCATCGGCGAGCGCTGCGGCAACGCCAACCTGATCTCGATCGTGCCGACATTGGCGTTGAAGCCGGCCTTTTCCCGCCGCTTTGCTACAGGCATTTCGGCAGAGGCGCTGACCGGTATATCGCGCCTGTCCCGCGCCTTCGACGAGTTGCTGAACCGTGCGCCCGAAGCGCAGGCGCCCTATGTCGGTGCCTCCGCTTTTGCTACCAAGGCCGGCATCCATGCCTCGGCGCTGGCAAAGGAGCCGGCGACCTACGAGCATGTGCCGCCAGAGACCGTCGGCAACCGCCGCCGCGTCATGGTTTCGGACCAGGGCGGCAAGGCCAATTTCCTGGCTGAGCTGAAACGGCGTGGCATCGACATGCCCCGGGACGACCATCGCCTCGACGCGCTGATCGCCGTGGTCAAGGAGCGCGAGGCCGAGGGCTATGCCTACGAAGGTGCCGACGCCAGCTTTGAGCTTTTGGCGCGCAAGATGCTGCACGGCCTGCCGGAATTCTTCCGCGTCACTTCTTTCCGCTGCATGGTCGAGCGCCGGTTCGACGCCAACGGCCAGCTGAAGACGGTCTCGGAGGCGATCGTGAAAGTGCTGGTCGAGGGCGAGGAGAAGATGTCGGTGGCCGAAGGCCACGGCCCGGTCAACGCGCTCGACATTGCGCTGCGCAAGGATCTCGGCAAATTCCAGAGCGAGATCGCCGATCTCGAACTGGCCGACTTCAAGGTGCGTATCCTCAACGGCGGCACCGAGGCGATCACCCGCGTGCTGATTGAATCGCATGACGGCACCGGTGCGCGCTGGTGGACGGTCGGCGTCTCCGAAAACATCATCGATGCTTCCTTCCAGGCGCTGATGGATTCGATCGTCTATAAGCTGATGAAGAACCGCGACATGGCGGGCTTGGCGGCGGCGGAGTAAGAAATGGGCTTTTCGATAAGCTGGCTGGGCTTTCGCGGTTACGGGATAAAGGAAGCTGCGGCGTTGTTCGGGCGCGAGATTGGCGATCCATCGGAGATTTTCGAAGCGCCTGTGAACGCCTATGCCAGCGAAAAGAACTGGGCGATCATCATCCTCGATCCCTGCAGCTTTCCGAACCCGCCTCAGCAATATCTGGCCGCGATTTCGCAAGAGCGGGAAATCGTGATCGCGCACATAGAAGAGCATGTAATGTTCGCGCGCGCCGAGCTCTGGCGCGACGGAAGGAACATCTGGAAAGTCTGGCACAGCGGCGACAAGACCGTGCGGGACTTGCATGTCACGGGTGATCTCCCCGCGTCTTTCGAAGCGCTGAAGCAACAGTGTTTTTCAAAGCAGGATGAAGAAGATAGCAAAGGTACAGAGGTCGATCTTGTTTTTGACCTTCCCCTCGATCTTGCGGCGGAACTGACGGGCTTTAGGCACGATGAAGGTTCGCCCGACAACGTCTTTTTCGAACTCAAGGAGAAGCCTGCTCCGCCTTGAGACCGTGTCGTGCCGGGCCTGCAATCACTCTCGCAGACAGCGGCAATTGTTCGACGTTTAGCGGTCGTGTTGAACCATCAGCAAGACTCCATTGATCCATCAGCAATTTGCGATGGTTTTGGGCAAGCCGCTGGCGCATAGCCTTGGGCCATGACTACCCAAGCACTTCACATCGAGGCCGACACCAAAGCTCGTCGCGGCTTCCTGCTGGCGCTCGGCGCCTACCTGCTTTGGGGGCTGCTGCCCTTCTACATGAAGGCTGTCGCGCATCTGCCGCTGGCCGAAGTTATCGCCCACCGCATCGTCTGGTCAGTGCCGATCGCGGCCGCTGTCCTGGTCTGGGCCGGTCGCACTGCCGATTTCAAAGCGGCAGTTCGTTCGCCGCGCATCATTTCGATGGCGATGCTGACGGCAGCGCTGATCTCGGTCAACTGGGGCATCTATGTCTGGGCGATCGCGGTCGACCGCACCATCGAGACCGCGCTCGGCTACTACATCAACCCGCTGGTCAGCGTCGTTGTCGGCGCGCTGCTCCTCGGCGAGCGGCTCGACCGCCTGCAGATCGCGGCGGTGGTGCTGGCGGCAATCGCGGTCGCGGTGCTGACCATCGACGCCGGCAAACTGCCCTGGGTGTCGCTGGTGCTAGCCTTTTCCTTTGCCGCCTATGGCTTCTTCCGCAAGACGCTGCCAATCGGCCCGAGCCAGGGCTTCCTGCTTGAAGTGCTGCTGCTGTCGGTGCCGGCACTCGGCTACATCATCTTCCTGATCGCCACAGGACAGGATCATTTCGTCTCGAGCTCGCTGAACGACACCGCCTTGCTGATCGGCTGCGGTCCGGTCACCGCCGTGCCGCTGCTATTGTTTGCGTTCGGCGCCAGGCTGCTGCGCCTCTCCACCATCGGCATCATGCAATATATCGCGCCGACGATCGTCTTTTTGATCGCGGTGCTGATTTTCGGCGAACCTTTCGGCAGTGTTCAGGCCATAGCCTTCGGGCTGATCTGGGCGGCACTGGCGATGTACTCCTGGTCGATGTTTTCTTCGGCGCGCAAGACCGTTTCCGCATCAGCTCGAGCCGCGTAACGAAGAAAGAAGGCTGGCCGGTCTTAATGCCGGCAGCCGCGTCTTTCACGAGCGCTCAGCGCTTCGGCCCGAAGCCGGGATATGGCTGCAGCGGCACGACGGCGGCAATATCCATCATGCCGGCCTTGACCAGCGGTAAAGTTGCAAGATGGTGGCGCACATCGACATCGCTGCCGGCTTCGAACATCATGCCGCTGCCGGGAATGTCGCCCCGATTCCACACCTGACGCACGGCGCCTTCGGCATAGAGCGTGCGGCGCTGCTCGGCCTCGCCAGGCAGCAGCGGCGCGAAATCGGCGTCGGTGAACTTTTCGGTGTTGCGCGCTAGAAGGGCAAAGAACTGCATCGGAATCTCCTGATGTTGGCCGTTGGAATGGCGGAAATATTCGCTTCTGCTGGCCAGACAGTCCAAGACTGATTAGGCTAAATTTGAGACCTCACGGGACTTGAGCATCGAAGCAACAATGTTCGACCTGCGCCAGCTTCGCTATTTCATCACGGTGGCCGAAACCGGCAACGTCGGGCGTGCCGCCGAATTGCTGCACATCTCGCAGTCGCCGCTCAGCCGTCAGATCATTCAGCTGGAGGAGCAGCTGGGCGTCGCACTGTTCGAGAGGGCGAGGCAGCGTGTTCATCTCAATGCCGAGGGCCGCGCTTTTCTTGCCGAGGCGCGTGCGCTGCTGGCCCATGCAAGACGGCTGGAGGAGCTCGGCCGCAATCTCGCCAGCGGTACGGTCGGCCGTCTCGCCATCGGTTATGTGGAAGGTGCGGTCCATGCCGGGCTTGTCGCTCGGATGCTGCGCCAGTTTCGCCGCGACCGGCCCGAATTTCATCTTCAACTTAAGGGTCAGCGTTCCGCCGCCCAGATCGAAGCGCTGCGCGAACGATCGCTCGATCTGGGCCTCGTCTACACGCCTCCTCCTGCCGACGATCCCGACATCGCCGCCATGCTCATTATGCGCGAGCCGCTGGTTCTGGCGATGCCGGAAGGCGATCCATTGGCAGAAATCGCGGAGATACTGCCGCAGCAACTGGACGGACGCACCTGGATCACGGTGGTGCGCCAGCCTGACGACACCAACCGCAGCCAATTTCTCGCCGCCTGCGCGAAGGCGGGCTTCCTGCCCGACATTGCCTATGAGACGACCGATCCGTTGACGTCGTTGGGCCTGGTCAGCGCCGGGCTTGGGCTGGCGACGGTGCAGGCCAGCCTGCGGAGTGCCGCGCCGCCTCAGACCGTGTTTCGCGATCTGCCGTGGTTTGAACGCACCGTCTCGATCCATCTCGCCTGGCGGCGTCAGGACAAGCGTGCGGTCATCGGAGACTTGAGGAAGGCAGTAGGCAAGGAGTGAATAGTGAATAGTGAATGGACAGGCGCCGGTTTGGAAAGTCTTCTACTTCACCATTCACCATTCACCATTCACCATTCACCATTCACCATTCACCATTCACTCTACATCTTATCAATCACCGACTGCACACCCTCCGTCGGTGCATCGACGGAGGATCCCGCCACCATGATAGCGGCGACGATTGCTTCCGGATCCTCGACCACCAGCGGCTTGACCCGTTGCGCCGTGTGGATGAAGCCCTCCGTTGCCATGTGGTCGAGCAACGCCAGCATCGGATCCCAGAACCCTCCGACGTTGCCGAAGACGATCGGCTTGCGGTGATGGCCGAGCTGCGCCCAAGTCATGATCTCGACGATCTCCTCGACCGTGCCGATGCCGCCGGGCAACGCCACAAAGGCGTCGGATTTCTCAAACATCCTGTGCTTGCGCTCGTGCATGTTGTCGGTGATGACGAGCTCGTCGAGCCGGTTAAGCGCGGTTTCGGTCGCCTCCCGGTTGATCAGAAAGCGTGGAATTATGCCGGTTACCTTGCCACCGGCCTTTAATGCCCCTTCAGCGACGGCACCCATGATCCCTTTAGTGCCGCCGCCATAAATCAGACGCAGGCCGGACTTGCCGATCGAGCGGCCAAGCAGGTGTCCGGCCTTGATATAGGTCTCATCTCGGCCCGGGGACGAGCCGCAATAGACGCAGACAGATCGAATCGTGTTCATGTTATGATTGGTGATAGGGACTATAGGCATGGTCAAGCCCCGGGGCGGGCTTTTTCTTGTCGGCTTTGGCAAAACAGGCTAGACCGAAATTAGGTGGCTAAGGGGCAGGGAAACATGGCAATTAATCCATTGAAGGCGTTTTTGTTCGCGGCTGGCGGCTCTGTCGCAGCAGCGGGAACCGCCTATGTATCGGGCGCACTCGACCCCTATCTCAATTCTACCCGGCCTGCGGAGGTCGCGGCGCTGACGCCGCCGGCTTCGAAACCGGCCGCTCCGGCGACCGAGGACCGGCTGCCGCCTGCGTCTGCCGCGTCCACCGATGCGGCAGCGCCCGCCGCGCCGGCCACAGCAGGTGCAATCGTGCCGACCTTCGACATCGTGCGCGTCGAAAGCAACGGCTCGATCGTCGTCGCCGGCAATGCGGCGCCCAACGCCAAGGTCGAGATTCTCAACGGTTCGGCTGTGCTCGGCTCGACGGTCGCCGGTCCCGACGGCGCCTTTGCCATTATTCTCGACGATCCGCTGAAGCCCGGCGACTACACGATCACACTGCGCTCGACGGCTGGCAATGTCGTGACCGCCTCGGCGCAGACCGCCGTCGTTTCGATCCCCCAGAATTCCACCGGCCAGGTGCTGGCAATGGTCGAGGAGCCGGGCAAGCCGTCCGAACTGCTCACTGTTCCGGCCCCTCAGGCGAAATCTGACGCCTCGCCGCCTGTCGGCGAACAGGCGGCCGTTCAGCCACCCGCCACGGGCATCGAATTGCCGGCTGCCGCAGCGCCGGCGCCAGCCGCCCCGGCGGCTGACGTTCCAGCAGCGTCTGCTCCTGCCGCGCCGGCCGCTGTTGAAGCCGCGCCGGCTCCGGCAGCGCCCGCCACACCGGCAGCGCCCGCTACTTCCGCGGCGGAGCGGAAGATCGTCGTCGAAGCTGTCGAAATCGACGGCAACAAGATTTTCGTTGCCGGCGTCGCCGATCCCGGCCGCAAGGTGCGTGCGTATGCCAACGATATCCTGCTCGGTGACGCGAAGACCTCGCCCGACCGCCACTTCCTGGTCGAAGCGACACGCGACATCCCGGTCGGCACCTACACCATCCACGTCGATGCGCTCGATGCCGACGGCGTGACGGTGGTTGCCCGTGCGGCTGTGCCGTTCGAGCGCGAGCCTGGTGAGGCGGTTGCGGCCGTGGCGCCGGCCGAGCAGAAGCCTGCCGGGATAAAACCAGCCGAGCCGAATGCTCCGGCGACCGAAGGCGCACCGGCAACGGCCACCGAAACGCCCGCAACTGTCCCCACTCCTGCAACCGAGGCCCCGGCCGAAATGGCTGTCGCAACGCCTCCGGGCGAAACGCCCGAGACCGTGGCGCCAAAGCTCGAACATGCCGATGGTGCAGTCATCATCCGCCGCCATGACACGCTGTGGCGGATTTCGCGGCGGGTCTATGGCCAGGGCATGCGCTACTCGACCATCTATCTCGCCAACCAGGACCAGATCAGCAATCCGAACCGCATCTGGCCGGGGCAGGTGTTCAAGGTGCCGGAGAAATCGAAGGAAGGCGAGCCCGCCGATCTCAAGGCAATGGGCGACCAGATGACGACGGCGCCAGTCAAGGCCGAATAGCCTTCTGCCCATCAGGATAGCTTGCGGCAGGGCCAGTCATCGTTTATCGCCGATGGACGATGACCGAATCCCCCCTCGTAACGGACCGAAGCCGCGCGGCAGATGAACGCCCGCCGGCCAACTGCACGCCGGCCAACTGCATGCCGGATAGCCGCGCTGTCGCTGTCCGGCTCGCGGCCCTTTCGCATCCAGCGCGGATCGAAATTCTCAAACACCTTTCCGCAAGCCGTTCCTGCTGCTGTCGCGAGGTCGTCGAGCATCTCGACCTGGCGCAGTCCACCGTTTCCCAGCATTTGAAGATCCTGGTCGAGGCCGGGCTGATCCGCTTCGAGCCTGACCGCCAGCGCTCCCGCTATGAGCTCGACCGCGCCGCGCTCGCCGATGTTTCGGCATCGCTGGCCGCGCTGGTCGATTCCTGCTGCTCCGGCCGCTAAAATCATAAGGTAAACAAGAATGGCCGAGAAAACCGTTTCCGCAGATTCTGGCTCGACCTTCAGAACGTTGCGCAATCTCTGGCCCTATATGTGGCCGGCCGACCGCGCCGACCTGAGGGCCCGAGTGGTATGGGCCACCGTACTGCTGGTGGTCGCCAAGCTGACCCTGGTGGCCGGACCCTATTTCTTCAAATGGGCGACCGACGCACTGGCCGGCGATAGCAAATCGCCGCCGCCGCTGCCGGCCCTGCTGCTGGCGCCGGTCATGCTGGTCGTCGCCTACAATGCGGTGCGGCTGGTGCAGCTCGGCTTCAACCAGTTACGCGATGCCCTGTTTGCACGGGTCGGCCAGCATGCGGTCCGCCGGCTCGCCTTCCGCACCTTCGTGCACATGCACGAACTGTCGCTGCGCTTCCACCTCGAACGGCGCACCGGCGGACTGTCGCGCGTCATTGAGCGCGGCACCAAGGGCATCGAGACGATCGTCCGCTTCACCATGCTGGCGACGGCGCCGACAATCGTCGAATTCGCGCTCACCGCCGGCATCTTCGCCGTCACCTATGGCTGGCTATACGTCTTGGTGATCGCGGTCACGGTCTGGCTCTATGTCTGGTTCACCGTCAGGGCGAGCGATTGGCGTATTTCGATCCGCCGTGAGATGAACGAAAGCGACAATGAAGCCAGCACGAAGGCGATCGACTCGCTGCTCAACTACGAAACAGTCAAATATTTCAATAACGAAACCATGGAGGCCGAGCGGTTCGACCGGTCCACGGCGCGCTACGAGTTGGCGGCGACCAGGACCTGGACCTCGCTTGGCTGGCTGAACTTCGGCCAAGGTGTGATCTTCGGTATCGGCATGACCGTCGTCATGGTGATGTCGGCGCTCGAGGTGAAGGCGGGCACACAGAGCGTCGGCGATTTCGTCTTCGTCAACGCCATGCTCATGCAGCTTTCGGTGCCGCTGAATTTCATCGGCATGATCTACCGCGAAATTCGCCAGGGCCTGACCGACATCGAAAACATGTTCGATCTGCTCGACGTCAAGCGTGAGATCGTCGATCGGCCGGGCGCCAATCCGCTGGTCGTCGATGCCGGCAGGGTCGAGTTCCGCGACGTACATTTTTCCTACGACCCCAACCGCAAGATCCTGAAGGGCATCAGCTTCGAGGTGCCAGCTGGCAAGACGGTGGCCATCGTCGGCCCCTCCGGAGCCGGCAAGTCGACCATTTCGCGGCTCTTGTTTCGCTTCTACGACATCCAGCGCGGCCAGATTCTGATCGACGGCCAGGACATTCGCGACGTGACGCAGGAGAGCTTGCGCGCTGCCATCGGCATGGTGCCGCAGGACACGGTGCTGTTTAACGACACCATCGCCTACAATATCCGCTACGGCCGCGTCGGCGCCAGCGAGGAGGATGTGCGCAAGGCGGCAGAACTGGCCCAGATCGGACCGTTCATCGAGCGGCTGCCCGACGGCTATCGCTCAATGGTCGGCGAGCGCGGATTAAAACTGTCCGGCGGCGAGAAGCAGCGGGTGGCGATTGCCCGCACCATTTTGAAGGCACCGCCGATCCTGATGCTCGACGAGGCGACCTCGGCGCTGGACAGCCACACCGAGCAGGAGATCCAGGCGGCACTCGACCTGGTCAGCCAGGGCCGCACCACCCTCGTCATCGCCCATCGGCTGTCCACAGTGATTTCGGCCGATGAGATCATCGTCCTGCAGGATGGCCAGATCGCCGAGCGCGGCACCCATGTCGCCTTGATAGCCAAGCGCGGCCTTTATGCATCGATGTGGGACCGCCAGCGCGAGGCAAGCGAGGCCGAGGAGCGGCTGCGCATTGCCCGCGAAAGCGACGAGTTCGGCGTCGTCGTCCGCCGCCGCACCTCGGAGGTGAGCTGAAAATTCGTGCTTGACCTCAACTTAAGTTGAGATCGTAGGCCGTTTTGGATCGCAGCAAAATGCGTCGTTCAAAAACGGAGACAATCGATATGAATGGGATAAATCAGGCAGGTACTGGCGGCAGCGTATTCCGGGTGGACAAGTTTGTCGTTCCGGCCAACGCCCGCGAGGAGATTCTTGCCAAGGTCCGGATGACGCATGAATTGCTGCGCCAGCAGCAAGGGTTCGTCCAGGATTTCCTGCTCGAGCAATTCTCGGGGCCGGGCGAGTTCAACCTCGTGACCATTGTCGAATGGGAAGGGCAGGCCGCCGTCGACAAGGTCGTGCCGATCATCAAGGCTGCGCATGAGCGCAGCGGCTTCAATCCTCAGGAGACCATTTCGCGACTTGGCGTCAAGGCCGATATTGCCAACTATCAGCGGATTCCCGGGATGTAAGCTCTCTACGGCCAGCCGGCGCCCGGCGCAGTAGCGTCGACGCTGAGCACTTGGCCGGTACGGGCATCGCTGATCATATGTTCGAAGCCGCGCCATTCGGCGGCGACGATGAACAGCGTTTTTCCCTCGCTGCCGCCGAGCATGCAGGCAAAGCAGCCGCGGTCGACATCGACGCTTTCGAGCATCGCGCCGCCCTCGCGCACCCGCACGCAATGCCGGTTCGGAACGTCGGCATACCAGGCCGCACCTTCGGCATCGAGGCAGATGCCGTCGGGAAAACCGTTGCCGAGATTGGCCCAGATCCTGCGGTTGGAAAGGCCACCATCGGCAGCGATGTCGAAGGCGGTCAGCCGGTTTGCGTGGGACTCGGCAACGACCAGCGTCTTGTTGTCAGGCGTCACCGCCATGCCATTGGCAAACGCGAGGTTCTCAGCCACCTGCTGAACCGAGCCATCCGGTGCAACTTGCACGATGGTGCCGGGACCGAAATGCTGGCCGAGGGCCGGAGCAGGCCCACCGCCATTGACGTATATGTTGCCGCGCCCATCGACCACGATCTCGTTCCACGGGCTCTTTGATAGTTGTCTCAGATCGGCATGGGTGACCAATGTCCCGTCTGCCTCCTGCCTGAGGATCAGCCCTTCGCGGCCGGACACGACAAGCAGGCGCCCGTCCGGAAGCCAGTCAATGGAATAGGGCAGGGTGGCCGGCACGGTGAGCACGATCTCGCTGTTGCCTAGGGCGTCAACGGCGATGATCTGGCCCGTGCCCCAGTTGCAGAGCCACAGCCGGCCGTCGTGCCAGCGCGGTGACTCGCCGAAGGCCAAGCCGTTCATCACCACTTGCACTTGCCTGGCTACTGATTTCTGCATGGGCCGAGAACCTCCGGGTTTTTGCGCAAATCGTCATGGCCGAAAGGCCGATGAGAGGCGCTGTCTTGCCAAGGACGGGCGAGAGTGCTGCGTTCCGACAATCGCAATGAACATTTCCGGTTGATCACTTCGGCAGTCCGGATGCTGCTAACGGCATCCCGAAACGGCGGCGACCGCCACCCCCCGAGCGTTCTCATTGTCGCGTTGCGACCGCGGGGTGTTTCCGCTATTGAGGCCGGACTTGGAACCAAGGTTGCCCTCATCCCATGAGCCTCGTTGACACGATCAAGAATGCGTTCGTTCCGATCCATCGCGAGGGTTATCCCTTTATTGCTGCGTTCGGCGCGGCGACGCTCTTTCTTGGCTATTTCTCCTCGACCCTGTTCTGGATCGGTCTCATCCTGACGGCCTGGTGCGCCTATTTCTTCCGCGATCCCGAGCGTGTCACGCCGATCGACGACCGGCTGGTTGTCAGCCCGGCCGACGGCATCGTCTCGGCGGTTGGCCCGGCCGTGCCGCCGCGCGAGCTTGGCCTCGGCGGCGGTGAAATGACCCGCATCTCGGTGTTCATGAACGTCTTTTCCTGCCACGTGAACCGCTCCCCGGTGCGCGGCCGCATTTCCAGGATCGAGCATCGGCCAGGAAAATTCCTCAATGCCGAACTCGACAAGGCAAGCACCGAGAACGAGCGCAACGGGCTGGTCATCGAAAGCCCCAATGGAACGGTCGCCGCGGTACAGATTGCCGGCCTGGTGGCGCGGCGCATCGTCTGCTGGGCCGAGCCCGGCGGCGCCATCGGCACCGGCGAGCGCTTCGGGCTGATCCGCTTTGGCTCGCGCGTCGATGTGTTCCTGCCCTCGACCGCGACGCCGCGTGTCGCCGTCGGCCAGACCGCGGTTGGCGGTGAGACGGTGCTGGCGGAATTCGGCGGCGTTGCTGCAACGCCGCTCGTGCGGGTCTCCTGACCGGTGGCGCCGCCGTTCAAGAAATTCGAGGCGCATGGCGGCGGTGGCCCGCGCATTCGCGAAATCCCGATGCGCATGGTGCTGCCCAATCTGGTCACGGTGCTTGCCATCTGCGCCGGCCTGTCCGGTATTCGCTTCGGCTTCGAGGGCCGCTTCGAGCCAGCGGTGGTGATGGTGCTGCTCGCCGCCTTCCTGGATGGTATCGACGGCCGTCTGGCGCGAATGCTGAAGGCGACTTCCAAATTCGGCGCCCAGATGGATTCGCTGGCCGATATCGTCAATTTCGGCGTGGCACCGGCGCTGGTGCTCTATGCCTTTCTGCTCGACAGGGCAGGTTCGCCGGGCTGGATCGCCGCGCTGCTGTTCACCATCGCCTGTGGGATGAGGCTTGCCCGTTTCAACGTGCTCGACGAAGAGCTCGACCGTCCGCAGTGGCAAACCGAATATTTCGTCGGCGTGCCGGCGCCGGCGGGTGCGGTGCTTGTAATGCTGCCGCTCTATCTGTTCTTCCTCAGGCTTGGGCTTGAACCCAGCCGCCTGGCAGCCTTCATTGCCACCGGCTTTACAATATTGGTGGCGTTCCTGCTGGTCAGCAGACTGCCCGTCTATTCCGGCAAGAGCGTCAGGATACCGGGCGACAGGGTGCTGCCGATCATCCTCGCAGTCGTCCTCTACGTCCTGCTTTTGATGACCTATCCCTGGTATACGCTGACGGCCTCGGTTGCCGGCTATCTGGTCTTCTTGCCGTTCAGCGTGCGGGCCTATTCGAGACGCGCCAAGCGCGAAGGCGAGAAGGTGCCGTCCTCGGATATTGGCTGACGGATTTGGTGCCAGTTCGCGTTGCGCCTGGCAGTGCATGATTCCAAAAAGGCTCGCAGAGCACGCGGCGCTGTGGAACGCACCTCAAAAACCCCGTTTTCGGAACTTGCTGGGCGGCTAGACCGTTTGTGTTGGTAGGTCCGCCTGAGCGGCTGCTCGTGATACGTCGTCAACGTAGCGCAAGCTGCCGCATCGGGCGCAGAACCATCGGAAAACGAGGAGAAATGGCTGTCATCCTCATCGGCGCGTTACTGACTGTCGCCGGCCTCGTGTATATGGCGATTGCGGCCATCATGCGCGGGCGGCTTAGTGAGCCGGCCGCTGTCTCCACCGCGCCGGACAGTCCGACGCCCAATCTCGCAACACCAGGTCCGACTCTGGAGCCGCGACGACGCGGGCTCCGTTTTCTCGGCCTGTCGCAGAACTGGCCGGGCCTGCTGATGATGGCCGTCGGCGTCATTCTGCTGTTGTCGGTGGTAGTCCTCTAATGCATTCGCGCAAAAGTGTGCAGCGGTTTTGCGATAACGACATGCATAAAAACAAGAATCTAAAGCGCGTCGCACAAGGCCGGTCGAACGCGACGCGCTTTAGAATTTTCGACAGCAAGCCTCAGGCGGCTGCGCTCAGTCCCAGCCTCTCGAGCGCCAGCTTTCTAGTCGAGACATAGTCGGTCTTGCCGGAGCCCAGTACCGGGATCTCCTCGACCTTGACGATGTCGTTCGGCACCATCAGTTCGGCCGCCCCGGCTTTTTTGCCGAATTCCCGCAATTCGTCGGGATCGGCATTGTCGGCCGTGGTGACCAGAACGAGGCGCTCGCCGCGCCGCTTGTCCGGCACTGCCACCACGGCGTGATGCTCTTCCGGCCACAGCGACTGCACCAGCATCTCGACCGCGCCAAGCGATACCATCTCGCCGGCTATCTTGGCGAAGCGCTTGGCGCGGCCGCGAATGGTGATGAAGCCTTCGCGATCGACCGAAACGATATCGCCGGTGTCGTGCCAGCCTTCGAACGGCTGCAACTCGCCCGGCCGGTCGCCGGTCATGTAGCCCATCATCAGGTTCGGCCCGTCGAGCCACAGCCGGCCGGCGTCGCTGATGCCTTCGACCGGTTCGAGTTTCATGCGCATGGCCGGCAGCAGCCGCCCGACCGTTCCGTCGCGGCCGTGGATGGCGGTGTTGACGGCAACCACTGGTGCGGCCTCGGTCAAGCCAAAACCTTCGATGATCTCGGCCTGGAAGCGCTCGCGGTAAACCCGGCGCGTCTCCGGCTTTACCGCCTCGGCACCGGCCACGACGAAGCGCAGGCTGGAAAAATCGCCGTCCTTGGCTGTGCGGGCATAGTTGGCGAGGAACGTGTCGGTGCCGAACATCACCGTCGGCCGGACCTTGCGCGCCACCTCCGGAATAAGTTTGTAGTGCAGCGGTGACGGGTAGAGGAACAGCTTTACTCCGGTGACCAGCGGCAGGATGGTGCCGCCGGTCAGCCCGAACGAGTGGAACACCGGCAGCACGTTGAGCAGGATATCGGCCGGCGAGATGGTGACGCGGGCTTCCGCCTGCATCGCATTGGCAAGAAGATTCCGGTGCGACAGCACCACGGCCTTGGGCGTGCCTTCCGAGCCGGAGGTGAACAGGATCACCGCCGGCTTGGCCGCATCCTGGCGCTGCAACGGCCGGCGCCACAGCAAGGCGGCTGCGGCCTTGTCCAGCACGGTCACGCTTGCGCGGACATCCTCCAGCCACAGCAGTTTCGCCCCGCCCTTTTCCACCGCCTCGACGATGTCGGCGAGGTTGGCCTTTTCGACAAAGGCGCGTGAGGAGACCACGGTGCGGATCATTGCCGTGCGGATGGCGGCGGTGACGCTGGCCGGGCCGGCGGTATAGTTGATCATTGCTGCCACCCGCGCTGCCGACAGAAGTCCGACGAACGACAGCACAACGCCATTGGCGTTGGGCAGGAGCAGCCCAACCGCTTCGCCCGGCGCTGTTATTGCCTCGAACCGTCGGCCCAAAACCCTGGCGCCGATGAACACTTTCCGGTAGCTCAGGGCACCGCCAATGACGTCCTCGATTATTGGGTGCGAAGCGCCAACGCGGTCGGCCGCATCGCGCATGGCGAGGAACAGCCCTCGGTCGAGATCACTGCCGAAAAGCCTGGCCTCGGCGAAGCGATCAAACAGCGCATTGGTGTTGGAGGCCTGATCTGGGTTCCGCGCCACCAGCTCGGCGATGGTCATCGGCTCCAGCGCGCTGATCGACAGCTGCGGAAACCAATGGCGCGGCGCCTTGTCCGCCGGCGTCAGCGAGGCCGGCAGGCTGCGTGCGCCGGCAACGAAGATCGGCACGATACGGGCGTCGGCCTGCATGGCGATACGGGTGATGGCGCGAAACAACCGAAACGACTTGACGTCTGGCTCGACCGCATCCGGCAGGTAAACGGCGAGCCGGCCCTTGCCCTTCAGCACCCGCACCAATCTGCGGCTGACGAAGACATGCTCGGCGTTGAAGGCGATGGTGCGGCCGAGCTCGCGCCACGGCTCCAGCCACGGCGATCTGGCCGAAGCCTGGTCGAGGATGTGCAGAGTGTCCTCCGGCAGCAGCGACAGCATCAGCGCCGGCTCGATGCGTGACTGATGCCAGATGACATAGATGACCGGGGCCACCGACCTGCGCGCAATCTTGATGCGCTCGTCGCTGATCCGGTAGGCGAGCTTGAACGGCACGTAGAGCAGCGCCTGGCTCAAACGCAGGCCGAGGCGGAACTTCTCCACCACGCCGATCAGCAGCCAGGCCGCGACAAGACCCGCAAGCAGCGCCAGTGTCAGGATCATCGCCGCATCTCCCAACGATCTCATGTCGCGGCTCTTCAGTGGCCGCTTCGGGTGAGAACCTAGCCGAAGTTGGATCAACGTCAATGCGGCTCCATTTTTCCTTCTCTCCTATATTTGATTCGGCTCGGCTGCTTACCGCAGCTACGCCGCTTTCATCCTTCCGCTGATGAAGCGGAATTCCTGCGTCTTGCCGCCAAAGCCATAGGCGGCCGCAGGCACTTCATGCACGAGCGCGTAGCTTTCCTCATGCACCTTACCCAGCAGCCGGTCGAATGCCGCGAAAATTGCCTGCAGATACGCCTCCAGTTCGAGCTTGGTGTTGGTACCGTCGACAACCTTGATGTCGAGCCAGGCCGTGTTGGTGCCATGGTCGGCCAGCGACTTGCCGCCGGCGAACCAGTGCTCCGGGTCGTGATAGGAAATGGCAACAGCTGTGATCGTCGCGTCCTTGCGTAAATGCGTGGCCGTCAGTTCGGTCACTTCCTTGGCAATGGCGGCGGACAAAGCGGCATCGGGCTTGCCGGTAACGCTGACATTGATGATCGGCATGTTTCTTCTCCTCGGTTTCAAGCGGCGCCTCTTCGCCGTCGAGAAGATCATGCCATCGTCCTTTGATCAAAAAAATCGAATTGTTTTTGATAAACACTTTGATAATATCGAATTATGCAGGTGTTCGATCCCGACCTCCTCAAGACTTTCCTCGCTTTCGTCGATGGCGGTTCCCTGGCGCGGGCCGCGTCGATCGTCGGTCGCTCGCCGTCCGCAGTGACCGCGCAGATGCAGCGGCTGGAGGATGTTGTCGGCGAACCGCTGCTGGTGCCGCAGGGGCGAGGGCGCGGCCTGACGCCGGCAGGCGAGGATCTGATCGTTCACGCGCGTCGCATCCTTGCCGCGCACCGCGAGGCGTGGCTGGCCCTCAAAGGCGCGCACGCCGACGGGCGCGTCGCCATCGGCACCACGCAGGATTTCGCCGACAGCGGCTTGCCGCAGCTTCTCAGGGCTTTTGCTGTCAGCCATCCGCGCGTCAGGATCGAACTGCGCGTCGGCCGTTCCGCCGAACTGGCGCAGGCTTTGCAGGCCGGCACCCTTGATCTGGCCATTGCCATGCGGCAGGTGCCGACACGGGACGAAGTCGGTGTGCTCAAGGAACCAATGATCTGGCTTTGCTCACAGAACGGGCTGGCCACCCGCCACGACGAACTGCCCCTGGCGCTGCTCGATCCCCATTGCGGGTTTCGCGAAGCGGCGACCAGTGCACTCGATGCGGCCGGCCGTCGCTACCGCATTGCTGCCGGCAGTGCCAGCCTTGCCGGCCTGCGTACGGCGGTGCACGCCGGCATCGCCTTGACGTTGAGGACGGCGCGCTTCGCTCATTCCGGCATCGTCGAGGCGCCGAGCGATCTTGATCTGCCGCCGGTGCCGGTCGCCGAATTCGCCGTCCGCTTGCGTGAGGATGCCGACCGGCCGGCGCAGGATCTGGCAGCGTTGTTCAGCGGCAACCTGGCCTTGGCCAATTGAGCCAGCAAAGAAAAAGCCGACCTTGCGGTCGGCTTCTGAGTAGGACGGGCCGAGGGGTTTGGGGGGACTTGGGGTGGCCCGTCGCAGCCATAATGCCTGAGCCCTATGATGGTTCCATGACTTTTCAATTAATTTTCAGGACCGGATTTCTCGTGATCGGACCACCAACTCGCGCTCGGACGCGGCGAAGATTGGTCATGCATCCGCTGCGCGCTGCCTGGCCATCAGCCAGTCGCGGCCGGCGTGAGCGAACACCGCGCAAAGCACGATGGCGCCACCGACCATGCTGGCTGCCGGCGGGATCTCCGCCAGGAACAGGAAGGCCAACAGGATCGCGAATGGCACTTCAGCTGAACCCAGCAATCCGGACTCGGCCGCCGGAATAAGCCGGGTGCCCTCCGTCCACAGGATCGAAGCCAGCGCGAACGAGGCGCCGAAGGTGGCTAGAAGCACAGCGTCCCTGGCCGAGACAGCCAGCGGATCGGCGACGAACCAGCCGAGCACGAACAAAAGGAATGCCGACACCGCACCCGCCCACACCACCGGCGTGTCGCGGAAGGCGCGCACCATGATCATGTAGAGCGCGCTGCCGATCGTCATCAGCAGCGCCAGCCCGTCGCCGAACAAATGGCCGGTGCCGAAGCCGGACCAGACCATGATTGCCACACCGCATAATGACACAGCGGCGGCGGCAAGCGTCTGCAGCCGGAACGGCTCGCGGACCAACAGGAGGGCCAGCAGCGCGGTGACGAACGGGGCCGTGGCATAGATGATCGCGACATTGGCGACAAAGGTGAACTTGAACGCCGAGATAAAGGCGATGCTTGCGAGCGCGCCCTCGATCGCCAGCAGCCAGCCTCGCCAGCCGAGCCGCAAGCTGTCGCGACCGCCGGAGCGCTGGCGGCGCCATAGGACATAGAGGCTGATCAGGATCGAGCCGACGAAGCCGCGCCAGCAGGTAATGGTCAGGGGGTCGGCATGGATCAATTTGGTCAGCACGCCGGTGAGGCCGAAGACGGCCGCCGATGCCGAGACCAGGATGATGCCGAGGGTACGCTCGCGGGCGCTTTCCACTGTGCATGGCATGTCCAGCGATCCCGTCATCTCACCAGCCTACGCTGCCCTTCCTGACACCATAGTGTCAGCTTGAGGCGTCCTGCATCGAAAACAGCAGGTAGGCAGCCCCGGTGAACAGGATTCCGGCAAGAGCCCGTTCGCGGGTTTTCACGATGGCGATATCGGCCATATGTTCGGCTGCCTTATGAATATGTTGCGAGAGAGGGTGTGAAGGCGTTGGATGCTCCCGTATCGCCAGGCTATAGGGGCGAAACCCTGCCAAGCGCTACGCCAGCGCGGACTTGCGTTTGGGGCAGGCGGCATAGCCGTAAAGCAGCGAAGCCAGGGCAATTATGGGAGACGACAAAATGGATGCGATCGCATTGAAGGCCGTGCAGGCGCCGCTGAAGGAGGCCTATCGCGACAACGCCTCGCGCGCGCTGATTACTCTCCGCGCCAAAGGCTCGATCGACGACCAATCGATCGCCTGCAAGGTCGAGACAGGCAGGGCGATCGCCATTGCCGGGCTGCATCCGGCGACCGGCGGCACCGGGCTCGAACTCTGCTCCGGCGACATGCTGCTGGAGGCACTGGTGGCTTGCGCCGGCGTCACGCTGAAGGCGGTGGCCACGGCGCTGGAATTCAAGCTTGGGGCCGCCACGGTGGAGGCCGAAGGCGACCTAGACTTTCGCGGCACGCTTGGCGTGGCAAAGGATGCGCCGGTTGGCTTCCGCGCCATCCGGCTGACATTTGGCCTCGACACCGACGAGCCGCAGGAGCGCATCGATGCGCTGCTCAAGCTGACCGAGCGCTACTGCGTCGTGTTCCAGACCATCAGCCAGAAGCCGGAGCTGACGGTAAGCGCGCGACGCTGACGATCTCCCCCTCAAGGGGGGAGATCACGCTGTCCTACTGCGCCGACGGCTCCTCGGCGTCGCCCTCGTCGGCGAAGGGCGAGGCGCTCGGCACGCACTGCACCGACCAGCCGGCCGGCGTCGGTTGCTTCTGGTATTCGGTTATGGCGAAGGCGCACTGTTCGCGGGTGTCGAATGTGCTGGGCAGCACGACCATGCCGCCTTGCGGGCCGGCGATCACCAGATACCAGACTAACGCTACGCTCGGTGCCGCCATGAGTATTTCCTCGCTCTGCTTGTTTTGGGAGTCGCACGATCCTAGCAACTCCGGCCCAGCGGCGAAAGCTGGGCCAAAGCGCGGCGTTAAGCCACGGCATCACAGCCACGTGATGTCGGGTCGTTTTGGTTCAGTTCACCGCAAAACAATAGAACAGGCCGTCGCCGCCGGTGCCCTTCAGCGCCTCCTGGCTGCAGCCACCGCGTGACGCATGCGAGGAATTCCACGATTTGGCGGCTGCCGAGCCATCGAGGCCGGTACGATCGTGATGACCCATCATCGCCACACCTTCTGCTCCGCTCAGCGTCCAGTCGCCGCAGGTCTGGTCGGCTATTTTCGTGCCATCCGGCTTGGAGCCGGTCAACACGTCGTGCCGGTTGGGCGTGTCGCCGCGGCCGTTGACCATTTGGCCCTTTTCGTCGCGTGCCGTCTGTTTGGTGATAGCGTTGGCATCGCTATGCAGGGAAGCGACATCATCGGCGATCTTGACGCCCTTGGCGTTGAACCACGGGCCTTTGCCGATACGGTCGCGTGCATCGGTATCGCTGGTCGAGAGATAGGCGCGCCATGTCTTGCCGGTAACGCCCGCGGCTTCGGCCAGTGAACTACAATGGGCGTCGGCGCCGGCGAGACCGCCGAGATCGGCGCCTTTGCCGGAGCCGACGCTGGTGACGAAAAAGCTCATCGTTGCCTCCTGCGACGACGCGGCGCCGATCACTGCAAGCAGCGCGGTGGCAGTCAAGAGAAGCAGTCTCCGCATTTGGTCCTCCGTTTCTCGAATTGTGGCACCCGAACAACGTTGGTGCCGGCGCAATTCTTCCGGCAAAATGCGATGTGTGGCTACTCCGGCTGCCGGTAGGCGACAAAGCGATTGTGCTTGGCCTGGAAGATCAGCCCGGTCTCCTTGAGCGTGGGGCTGGCCAGCGGCACGATTCGCTTGGCGATCTCCGAAGGGTGCGGCAGTGTTTCAGGATCCTCGCCGGGTACCGCCTGCGCCCGCATCGCGGTGCGCGTTGCCCCGGGATCGGCGGCATTGACCCTGAGCGGGAGGTTTTCGGTCTCATGCGCCCATGAACGCGTCATGGCCTCGACCGCCGCCTTCGACGCCGCATAAGGCGCCCAGAAGGCGCGTGCGGAGTGGGCAAGGCTGGAGCTCAGCACAATAGCACGGCCGGCATCGGAAAGCCTGAGCAGCGGGTCGACCGAGCGGATCAGCCGCCATGTTGCGGTGACGTTGATGGTCATCACCTTCTCGAAGGTCTTGGCCTCGACATGGCCGATCGGGGCGATGACGCCGAGCACGGCGGCGTTGGCGACCAGTATGTCGAGCTTGCCCCAGCGCTCGTGGATGGCGCCGCCCAGCCGGTCGATCCCCGCCATGTCGGCAAGATCGAGCGGTACCAGCGTCGCCTGTCCGCCACCTGCCTTGATCTGGTCGTCGAGTTCTTCCAACCCGCCGACGGTGCGAGCAACCGCAATCACATGCGCACCGGCCGCGGCAAGCTCCCTGGCGATGAAATAGCCGATGCCGCGCGAGGCGCCGGTGACGACCGCAACGCGGCCGGAGAGGTCAAGGCTCATACGATGGATTCCGACAGGCAAGGTGAAACCGCCGTGAGGGGCTAAGGGGAGGGAGACAAACGGACCGGCAAGGCCTATGACCCGCCGGCCGCTAACAGCGACAGCGTGCGCACATTGTCGGAGCCTTCGAAGTCGGCAAGCCGGGTCGGATACTGGCCGGTGAAGCAGGCGTCGCAGAATTGCGGCTGCTCGTTGTCGCGGCCGGCCTCGCCGACGGCGCGGTAGAGCCCGTCGATCGACAGGAAGCCGAGCGAATCGACGCGGATGAACTCGGCCATCTCCTCCACCGACATGCGCGACGCCAGCAGCTTCGACTTTTCCGGTGTGTCGACGCCGTAAAAGCAGGAGGCGCGCGTCGGTGGCGAAGCGATGCGCATATGCACTTCCTTGGCGCCGGCATCGCGCACCATCTGGACGATCTTCTGGCTGGTGGTGCCGCGCACGATCGAATCGTCGACCAGCACCACACGCTTGCCTTCGATCATGCGGCGATTGGCGTTGTGCTTGAGCTTGACACCCATGTGGCGGATCGAATCGCCGGGCTGGATGAAGGTGCGGCCAACATAGTGATTGCGGATGATGCCGAGCTCGAACGGAATGCCCGCGGCCTGCGAAAAGCCGATCGCCGCCGGCGTGCCCGAATCCGGCACCGGCACGACGATGTCGGCCTCGACCGGACTTTCCTGCGCCAGCTCGGCGCCGATGCGCTTGCGCACTTCATAGACGTTGCGGCCTTCGACCGACGAATCCGGCCGCGCGAAATAGACATATTCGAAGATGCAGAAGCGGGTCTTCTGCGGCTCGAACGGGAACAGGCTTTCGATGCCCTTGCTGGTGACGACGACCATTTCGCCGGGCTTCAGGTCGCGCACGAAACGCGCACCGATAATATCGAGCGCGCAGGTCTCGGAGGCGAGAATCCAGGCGCCGTCGAGATCGCCGAGCACCAGCGGGCGGATGCCGAGCGGGTCGCGGCACCCGATCATCTTCTTGGACGTCATCGCCACCAGCGAGAAGGCGCCTTCGACTTGGCGCACCGCATCGATGAAGCGCGAATTCAGGTCGCGCTCCTTGCTGGTGGCAACCAGGTGCAGGAGCGTTTCGGTGTCGGAGGTGGAAGAGAAGATGGCGCCTTGCTTCTGCAGGGCGCGCTGAACGGTCATGGCGTTGGTGAGATTGCCGTTATGGGCGACGGCAAAGCCGCCATCGGCAAGTTCGGCGAAGAAAGGCTGGATATTGCGCAGACCGGCGCCGCCGGTGGTGGCATAGCGTGTGTGGCCGATAGCACGGTTGCCTTGCAGGCTGTCGATGACACGCTGCTTAGTAAAGGTGTCGCCGATCAGGCCGACATGGCGTTCGACATGGAATTGGGTGCCGTCATAGGAAACGATGCCGGCCGCTTCCTGGCCTCGATGCTGCAACGCATGCAGACCGAGCGTTACGATGGCTGCGGCGTCCTGCCGGCCGAAAATGCCGAACACGCCGCATTCGTCGTGGAAATGGTCATCGGCTTCGGCGGAAAGCACGTCATCTGCGTCTGCCACTGAGGCTGCCATTGGGGCTCAAGCTCCGCTAAAGTCGCCATATAAGGTCATAGCGCATCGAAAGCAACGCACGTCGTGCGGCGTTCACATGATCGACAGTCTTGAGCCTGGCAAGTCCGTCGAAATCAGTTTGCCGGCGCCGGGTTTGCAGGTGCCGGCGTCGCGGGCGCATTGTCGGCCGGCGGCGCATCGCTGTCGTCGGGTGCCGGAGCAGTGGCGTCGTCGCCGGCGGCAGGGGCTTCCGCTGCAGGCGCGTCGGGGGCCAGAGGCGTCTCGGTGGCCGGCTGATTCGGATTGAGCTTGTTGAGGATGGCGTTTTCCGGATCCTCGGGCAGCAGGCTTTCGAGCTTGGCGCCGATCGATTCGAGCAATGGCTTTGACTTGGCGTTGGCAATCCAGCCTGGAGCCTTGGCGCCGGCCAGCCAATTGAAGAAAAGCAGCGCGACAGCGACGACCAGGATGCCGCGCGCCGCGCCATAGAGGAAGCCAAGTGTACGATCGAGCGCGCCGATCCTGGAATCGATGATCCAGTCGGCGAGCTTCATGGTGATGACCGAAACGACGATCAGCGCGACAATGAAGACGATACCGGCGGCCGCCGCCATGGCGGCCTTTTCGTTGTCGACATAGGGCTGAATGTAAGGCAGCACCGGCTTGTAGAAGAAGAAGGCGGCGGCCGCGGCGGCTGCCCAGGAGATGATCGACAGGATCTCGCGCGAAAAGCCGCGAACCATAGCGAGCATCGCCGAGACCAGGGTGAAGCCGACGAGAATTCCGTCAAGCAGCGTAATCGGCATGTTTTTCGCCCCACTCCGATCTCTTTTTCACGGCCCGACGAGCCGCATCACTCTTGCTCGTCGGCGCGGCTGCGCCGAGAGCCGGCTATTCGCGCCACGAGATCGGCAAGCTCGGTGGGCTGGAAAGCGCTGGCTCCGATCCCCCCGACCGCATTACCACCAACAAGTTCCTCGCTGCCCAAGGGCAGAACCGCGCGTCCGAAACCCAGCTTTTCGGCTTCCTTGAGGCGCTGCTGCGCATGCGCAACCGGCCTCACCGCACCCGACAGGCTGATTTCGCCGAAATAGACGCAATCGGCGGGAAGGGCAAGACCGGTGAGCGAGGAAACCAGTGCCGCCGCCACTGCCAGGTCGGCCGCCGGCTCCGAAATGCGGTAGCCGCCGGCAACGTTGAGATAGACGTCGTGCGTGCCGAAGCGGACGCCGCAATGGGCTTCCAGAACCGCCAGGATCATCGACAGCCGGGCACCGTCCCAGCCGACGACGGCGCGGCGCGGTGTGCCCAGCGTCGATGGCGCCACCAGCGCCTGGATCTCGACCAGCACCGGCCGTGTGCCTTCCATGCCGGCGAAAACCGCGGCACCCGGCGACTTCGCATGGCGCTCACCGAGGAAAAGCTCGGACGGGTTGGCGACTTCCCGCAAGCCCTTGTCCGACATTTCGAAGACACCGATCTCATCGGTCGGCCCGAAGCGATTCTTGACCGTGCGCAGGATGCGGTAGTGGTGGCCGCCTTCGCCCTCGAAATAGAGTACCGCGTCGACCATGTGCTCGACGACGCGCGGTCCGGCGATCTGGCCCTCCTTGGTGACGTGGCCGACCAGAACGATCGCCGCCCCTGTGGATTTTGCGTAGCGGATCATCGCCTGGGCGGCGGCACGCACCTGGGTCACCGTGCCGGGCGCCGAATCGGCCATATCGGTCCACAGCGTCTGGATCGAATCGAGAATGACCAGATCCGGCCGCTTACCATCGGCGATGGTGGCGAGGATGTCCTCGACATTGGTTTCGGCGGCGAGCTCGACCGGGGTGTCGGCGACGCCGAGCCGCTGGGCGCGCAGCCTGATCTGCGCGACCGCCTCTTCGCCCGAGACATAGACGATGCGGTGGCCCTTTGCCGCCAGCGCGGCCGCGGCCTGGGTGAGCAGCGTCGACTTGCCGATGCCGGGATCGCCGCCGACCAGCAGCGCCGAGCCGCGCACGAAGCCGCCGCCGGTGGCGCGGTCGAGCTCGCCGATGCCGGAGACGATGCGCGGCGCGTCCTCGATATCGCCGGACAGGCTGGTCAGCACCACCGCGCGGCCCTTGCGGGCGTTGCGCATGTTGGCCGGGCCCGAGCCGATGCCGCCTGCCGTGCCTTCTTCGACCAGCGTGTTCCACTCGCCGCAGGCATCGCATTTGCCGGCCCAGCGCTGATGCACGGAGCCGCAATTCTGGCAGATGAACTGGACGCGGGATTTGGCCATCAGGCGCGGCCTGCGACAATTGAAAGACAGGTCGGCGGGACAGCGCCCCCCTCTGTCCTGCCGGACATCTCCAATCTCCCCCCTCGTGGGGGAGATGTCCGGCAGGACAGAGGGGGGCGTGAAGGAACGCCGTACTCCCGCATTCTTGTTGCGACATCTGCCAAACGCTTACTCAAACCTCTCCGCAATATGATGCTCTTCCGCAAGGTCCGAGAAGCGGGTGAACTCGCCCTGGAAGGCGAGGCTGACCGATCCCGTTGGGCCGTGGCGCTGTTTGGCGACGATGACCTCGGCCTTGCCGCGCATCTCGTTCATCTCGTGTTCCCATTTGATGTATTCGTCGGTGCCCGGCTTCGGCTCGCGGTTCTTCAGATAATATTCCTCGCGGTAGACGAACAGCACCACGTCGGCGTCCTGCTCGATGGAGCCCGATTCGCGCAGATCCGAAAGCTGCGGGCGCTTGTCGTCGCGGCTCTCGACCTGGCGCGACAGCTGCGACAGCGCGATGATCGGCACCGCCAGCTCCTTGGCTAGTGCCTTGAGGCCGGTGGTGATCTCGGTGATTTCCTGGACGCGGTTTTGCGAGGATTTCGCGCTCGATCCCTGCATCAGCTGGATATAGTCGATAACGATGACGTCGAGGCCGCGCTGGCGCTTCAGGCGACGCGCGCGGGCCGACAGCTGAGCGATGGAAATGCCGCCCGTCTGGTCGATGAACAGCGGGATTTTCTGCATTGTCTGCGAGCAGGCGACCAGCTTTTCGAAATCCATCTCGCTGATCTCGCCGCGCCGGATTTTCGACGACGGGATTTCCGTCTGTTCGGAAATAATGCGGGTGGCCAGCTGTTCGGATGACATTTCGAGCGAAAAGAAGCCGACGACGCCGCCATTGGCCGCCTTGAACGAGCCGTCCGCCTGCTGCGCCGGGACATAGGCCTCGGCGATGTTGAAGGCGATATTGGTGGCGAGCGAAGTCTTGCCCATGCCGGGGCGGCCGGCAATGATGATCAGGTCGGACGACTGCAGGCCGCCCATGCGGCGGTCGAGATCGCGCAAGCCGGTAGCAACGCCCGACAAATGCCCGTCGCGCATATAAGCCGCATTGGCCATGTCGACGGCGGTCTTGACGGCATCGGTGAAGCTCTCGAAGCCGCCATCGTAGCGGCCGGTTTCGGCCAATTCGAACAGGCGCCGCTCGGCATCCTCGATCTGGTCGGAGGGCGACATGTCGACCGGCGCGTCATAGGCGATGTTGACCATGTCCTCGCCGACAGTGATCAGCGCGCGCCGCGTCGCCAGATCGTAGATGGCGCGGCCATAGTCGGTGGCGTTGACGACGGTGACGGCCTCGACCGCCAACCGCACGACATATTGCGCCACCGTCATGTCGCCGACCTTCTCGTCGGCCGGCAGGAAGGTCTTCAGCGTGATCGGCGTCGCAATCTTGCCCATGCGGATGAGCTCGGCCGCGACCTCGAAGATCTTTCTATGCAGCGGCTCGTAGAAATGGCCGGGCTTCAGGAAGTCGGAGACGCGGTAGAAGGCATCGTTGTTGACCAGTATGGCGCCGAGCAGCGCCTGCTCGGCCTCGATATTGTTCGGCGCCTCGCGATAGAGCGGTGTTTCCGCCACGCCGAATTTTCGTGCTGCCTCTGCCATGATGTCCCCGGTCCTGATCCCCGTCTTTCGATATCAGAACGAGACAAGTCGGTGATGACTTATCTGCATCAGTCCCCAACCAACCAACTTTGATGCCCGCGATTCACAGCCAGGATCTTTCGGTGGAAAGAATCTCGATTGACTCGAATCAAGATGGCGAGCCTAGCCGTTCTCAGGCGAGAACAAAACAGGAAAATAGCTGCCGGGTCATTCCGGCAAGGCATCACCCCAATCCAGTCGCCGCGCGGCCTTGAACGTCTCGCCGTCGCGCTTGGTGAACAGTCGCTCGGCAGCACCCCCATCCTGTTTGCAAAGCTTCAGCAAGACCTTGCCGGACCCCGACTTCGGCGGTGCGATCACTCGCGCTCGAGGCGGAGCGGCCGGATGGCGGGAGGCCGCGACAAAGATGAATTTCTCGTCCTCCCACGGCACCTCGGCATCCTTGGCCAGACGGTGCAGGCGCGAGCGGGCGACGCGGCGGGCGAAATGGCACCAGTCGGGGGCAACGAGCGGGCAGGGCGCCTCATGCGGGCAGGGCGCAAGCACGTGCGCGCCCGCCTCGATCAACTGCCGCCGCACGGCAAGAATACGCTGCCAGCCGGCCGGCGTGCCCGGCTCGACCACCAGCAGCGTGTCTGCGGTCAGCTGCCAGAGCCGGTCGACGAGTTTTGCCAGCGATGCCGGCGCGATCTCATCCAGCACATAGGCTGAAGTCACCAGCTCGGCCGGCTCCAGATCGACCAGGTCGATGGTGATGTCGCCGGTCCGCCAGGCGGTCCTGGCCGTGATCGCATCCGCGGCAAGTGCTTCGCCGACCCTTCGTACCGCGGCGCCGGCCTCGAGTAGCACCGCCTGTTCGAGATCCGGCCAGAGATTGATTGTGGCCCAAAGCACCGTGCCAGGGCCGGCGCCGACATCGAGCAAGGTCTTCGGAGCATAGTCGGGCCGAGACTCGCCCACCGCATCGAGGCTGGCGCGAACGGCCGCATAGGTCGCCGGTAGCCGCGTTGCCAGATAGGCCTTCACCGCCATGTCTTCGGCCATGTGCAGGCGACCGTCGCGCAACTCTGCGCGGTAGCGGTCCGACAGCGTCTTTGCCGCGTGCTTAAGCATCGGCAAAGGCACCTGTTCGAGAAGGCGGTCGACGCCTTGTCTAAGCGGGACGGGCAGTTCCATCGCTTAGGCAGTCCGAGGTGCGAGCAGAATGACCGAGGCGCCAACGATGCAGATCGCGGCACCGGCAAGATCCCAGCGGTCGGGGTGCACGCCTTCCGCCAGCCACAGCCAGGCCAGCGAGGCGGCAATGTAGATGCCGCCATAGGCGGCGTAGGCCCGGCCCGCCGCGCTGGTGTCGACCAGCGCCAGCAGCCACGCGAATAGCACGAGCGAGACGAGACCGGGCGCCAACCACAGCGGCGACTTGTCCAGCCGCCACCACGCCCAGAACGAAAAGCAGCCGGCGATCTCGGCAAGTGCGGCGGCGACGTAGAGGAGGTAGGTCATGAAAAAAGGTCCCGCGTTTAACGGGACCCTTTTCAGCGTGCCGGCCGGCAATGGCAAGTGGCGATGGCGTGATGCCGGCAGTCTACTCCGGATCCGCCACCTTGCGGCGGCGAGTGGGCTTGGCAACCGGAGCCTTTTCGCGACGTCCAAGATCGCGCATCTCCAGCGCCTTCTCGCAACTGGCCATGTAGTCGCGCGTCATCGGCAGCGTGTCGTTCTTCTTGGCAATCTGGATCTGGAAGATCACCAGATCCTGCCAGCGGAAGGCAGCTTCCGAGGCGGCAAGATAGAACTCCCACATGCGGCAGAAGCGCTCGTCATAAATCGCCCTGGCCTTGTCGCGGTTGGCCGCGAAGCGCTCGCCCCAATGCTTCAGCGTCTCGGCATAATGCAGCCGCAGAACCTCGATGTCGGTGACGACGAGCCCCGATTTTTCGATGGCCGGCATCACTTCGGATAGCGACGGGATGTAGCCGCCCGGGAAGATGTACTTGCGGATGAAGGCGCTGGTTGCCCACGGCACGCCGGAGCGGCCGATCGTGTGCAGCAGCATGACGCCGTCCGGCTTCAGCAGCGTCGCCGACTTGTCGAAGAAGGTGCGGAAATGATTGACCCCGACATGCTCGAACATGCCGACGGAGACGATGCGGTCGAAACGTTCATTGAGTTCGCGATAGTCCTTGATGTCGAAATGCACCCGGTTTTGCAGGCCTTGCGCATGGGCGCGGTCGGTGGCGACGCCGTGCTGCTCGGTCGACAGCGTCACGCCCTGTACGTCGACGTCGAACGCCTTGGCTAGATAGAGCCCAAGCCCACCCCAGCCGGAGCCGATATCAAGAACCGTCTGGCCCGCCTTCAGCCTGAGCTTGGCGGCGATATGGCGCTTCTTGGCTGCTTGGGCCTCATCGAGCGTCATGTCCGGCTGCTCGAAATAGGCGCAGGAATATTGCATGTCCTCATCGAGGAAGAGGCGGTAGAGGTCGCCCGACAGATCGTAATGGCGCTGCACGTTGCGGCGCGCCCGCGACGCCGTGTTGATCTGCTGCAGGCGCCGGAAGGCGTGGCGCAGACCTTCGATCGCCTTCGACCAGGTGGCATCGATACCGCCGCTGCCCATGTTCTGGAAGGCAATCCGCATCACCCCCAGCACGCCGCCCTCGAGAATGTCGAGTTCACCGTCCATGTAGGCTTCCGGCACCGCCAGCATCGGATCGAAGGTTATTGCGCGCTCGGCATGCCTTGTCTTGATGTGCATGTGCACCGGCTCGCCGCTGCCGTCACCGAAAGTCACCATCGAGCCTTGCGGCCCTGTCACCTTGAGATTGCCTGTGCGGACCAGGCGGTCGAGAACGCGTTTCAGCAGAATATTCATGACCAATTGTCCCCTCTCGGCCAGACATGCTGTCCTATTCTGCATCAAGATATAGGGGTTCGAAAAGTTCCATTTGGCATAAAAATGCCCGGGTACGAGGCCCGTGCATTGGTCCAGAATAGCGATTAGCCGGCGAATGCCGACGAATGACGATCAGCCGTTGTCTTCGCCGCCTTCGAACTCCGCATTCGGATCGAAGAAGTTTTCCGGCCGCGCATTATCGTTGATGTCCTCGCCGTAGATGGCTTCGGCGGTGGTCAGTGTTTCGCCCTTGGCCTGGCGCTCGGCTTCGTCGGCCGTGCGGGCAATGTTGAGCGTGATGGTAACCTCGACTTCCGGGTGCAGCGCGATCGCCACATTGGTGACGCCGATGGTCTTGATTGGCTGGTTGAGCAGGATCTGGTTGCGGTTGACCGAAAAACCTTCCGCCGTCACCAGCTCGGCGATGTCGCGCGTCGAGACCGAACCATAAAGCTGACCGGTTTCGCCGGCCGAGCGCACGGCGATGAAGCTCTTGCCGTCGAGCTTTTCTGCAATCTGCGCGGCTTCGGACTTGCGCTCCAGGTTGCGGGCTTCGAGCTGGGCCCGCTGCCCCTCGAACTTCTTCTTGTTAGCTTCGTTGGCGCGCAGCGCCTTGCCTTGCGGCAGCAGGAAATTGCGGGCGAACCCGTCCTTGACCTTGACGGTATCGCCCATCTGGCCGAGGCGGGAAACGCGTTCGAGAAGAATGACTTCCATGGTTTTGTTCCTTCGCTTGGGCGCTATCCTCAGGATCGGCGCCGAGTTGTCTGGAACAGGTCAGGAAGCTGGGGCGTCGCCGCCTGTGTCGCTGTCCTGCCTGTCGCGGCAGTTAGGATCTCTTGTCGAAATCCAACCCGGGATTTGGTGTTCGATCCGGCTACGCCCGTCGTGGCCGGTGAAAAGCGGGCGGCGAACCGCCCGCTGGCTAGACCATGATCCCGAAAAGTGGAAACCGGTTTTCGGATAAGATCATGGTCAACTAATCAGTGTTAGCGGACCACGTAGGGCAGCAGGCCGAGGAAGCGGGCGCGCTTGATCGCCTTGGCGAGCTCGCGCTGCTTCTTCTGGCTGACGGCGGTGATACGCGATGGAACGATCTTGCCGCGCTCGGAGATGTAGCGCTGCAGAAGCCGCACGTCCTTGTAGTCGATCTTCGGCGCATTGGCGCCGGAGAACGGGCAGGTCTTGCGGCGACGGTGGAAGGGGCGCCGGGTTGGGATCTGGTTGATGTCGACCATTATTCTGCGGCTCCTTCAAAGCCTTCGCGCGGACGGCGCGGGCCACGATCGGCACCGCCATCGCCGAAGCTGCGCGGCGGACGATCACCACGGTCACCGCGATCGCGGTCGCCGAATGAGCGCGGGCCACGATCGCCACGGTCGCGGTCGCCGAAGCCGCCGCGTTCCGAGCGCTCTTCGCGCTTCTGCATCATTGCCGACGGACCTTCCTCATGCGCATCGACCTTGATGGTCAGGAAACGCAGCACGTCCTCGGACAGGCCCATCTGGCGCTCCATCTCGTTGAGCGCGGCCGGCGGGCAGGTGATGTCCATGAGTGTATAATATGCCTTCCGGTTCTTGTTGACCCGGTAGGTGAGGGACTTCAGTCCCCAGTTCTCGACCCGGCCGACGGACCCGCCATTCGCGGTGATGACGCCCTTGTACTGTTCGACAAGCGCATCGACCTGCTGCTGCGAGAGGTCCTGCCGGGCAAGAAACACATGTTCGTATAGAGCCATAGTGTTTGTGCCTTTCTTCGTTTCTCTCCCGGTTCCCGGCGGCAAAAGCCTCTGCAACTTCTCTGACCCGCAATCCTTGCGAAGGCGGGGAAGAAAGGAGCATGACGAGACGGTCGAGAGCGGAGACACGGGAGGCGGAAGCGCTTCTGGCTTCACGCGAAGGTTTCGAAAAACCTCCGGCCCTCCGTTCAGCCCCCAGCAAGGACCGGCAGATTGCGGGCGTCTATACAGGAATTTGACCGCAAAGCAAGGGCAAACCACGGAGCAAACGGCCCTGCCGTCCCAGAGCGCCACGGGTCTCGACGGCAAGGCTTACGGATTCCTGAAACCGGACCTTAACCACCATGCGAAGTTCCAGCACCGGCGGGCGTGGCGGCAACCCCTCGTTCATCATGCGGATGCAAAAGCAAACAGTCTGCGCGAGTTCGGCAGCAGGCGGTTTGGGGACAAAAATGCTTTTCGACAAATTCTGCCGTTCGAAGAGCGGCAACTTTGCCCTGATGCTGGCGTTCGGGCTGCCTGCGGTTCTGACCGCCGTCGCCTTTGCCGTGGACGTGTCCACCTTGATGAGGGCCAAGGTCAGCTTGCAGAATGCGCTCGATGCCGCGAACCTTGCATCTTCGCATCTCGGCGACATCGAGGCTTCGCGCAAGGACGTCTTCGACCGCTACTTCCAGACCAATGTCGCCGGCCACAGCGAGTTGAGGAACGCCGAAGCGACGCTTACCGTGGAAAGGGGCCTCAATTACATCCAGACCAAGGCTGTCGCCACGGCGGACGTCAATTTGAACTTCGCCTTCCTGTTCGGCAACGACAAGCGCATCACCGTCGATGCCGGCGCCGTCGAATCGACCAATCAGCTCGAAGTCGTGCTGGTGCTCGACAATACCGGGTCGATGGCCAGCAACGATCGCATCGGCGCATTGCGGACGGCGGCAACGGCCCTGATCGATATGCTCGAAGCGGCGAAGTCGCCGACGCGCAGCGTACGTGTCGCGGTGGTGCCGTTCGTCACCGCCGTCAACGTCAAGGGCGAGGACTACGATCCGGCCTGGATCGACATGGCCGGCAAATCGCCGAACAACGGCGCCAATTTCCCCTCGGTCGGCGGCAAGCGCGTCAACCATATAGATCTGTTCAAGCAATTGGGCGTCGAATGGAGAGGCTGCGTCGAAGCGCGGCCAGGAACCAACAATGTTTCCGACATTTCGCCCGACCAAAACAAACCGGACACCCTGTTCGTACCTTATTTCGCGCCGGACGATCCAGGTAACGCTAGAAATCCAAACAGCTCCTACGGCAATTCAGCGACCGGCTACAACAATTCCTATCTCGACGATACCGTCGTCACCCTGCTTCCCGGCCTCACCAGCGACATGGCGAAGTACAGTGTTTCGACGATGAAGCTGATCAACGACAAGAGAGGCCCACTGACTATCGGCCCAAACCGGGCCTGTCCGACGCCGATAGTGCCGCTGACCGATGATTTCGACAAATTGCGGAAGGCCGTCGGTGAGATGATCGAATGGAACGGCTCGGGGACCAATGTTTCGGAAGGCTTGTCATGGGGGATGCGGGTGCTCTCGCCGGAACCGCCTTACAGCGACGGCGCGCCGTTCAGGGCGTCAGGCACGACCAAAACGGTGCTGCTGCTCACCGACGGCGAGAATGTTGTCTATGGCGCGAAGGATACGCCACAGAAGTCGGACTATGGCTCCTACGGATTCCTGGCCTCGGGTCGGTTTGGATCCAGCGACCAGACCGCGGCTGCGCGCAATGTCGACGATTGGACAACCAATGTATGCAACACATTGAAGAAGCAGGACGTGCAGATCTTCACAGTGCTGCTGCAGGCCGACACCGCAGCCAACCGCAAGCTCTACGAGGCCTGCGCATCGTCGCCGTCGGATTATTACCCGACCAACGACGTCAGTCAGCTCGAAAGCGTCTTCCTGAAAATCGGAAGCTCGATTTCGCAGCTGCACTTGACGAACTGAACGACGTCGGCCGCTCTCCCGCCGCCGCTGCTCAACTCGTGTGTGCAGCCACTTTGCCCGTGGTTTCGGGGAAGAAATCGGGCGCCGCATGGCGCTTGCCGAACATCATGTCGTATTGCAGCAGACGGAAGTCGCGGATTGCCGGATCGATCTCTTTCTGACGCGACCAATCGGGGGTGGCGTCGCCCCCCGGTGCCAAAAGCAAATTGCGGTCGATAACGCGGTAGCGCTCTCGCAACTGTCCGAGGAAGCCGGTGTAATAGGGATGGCTGATGCCGGCTGTCTTCAGGATATGGTAGGGCAGGAAGGACGGGCTGACGGCGCCCAGATCCTCGGTCGGGCCGCTGCGATTCGACCAGACGATCAGCGGCGTCTGGTGGTGCAGCAGCATCTGGTCGGCCGCCTCCTTGCGCGGCGCAACATTGTCCTTCAGGAAGCCGGTCTCGACGTAGACCGGCCCAAGCGGCGGCAGATGGTCGCCGAAGAACGCGATGACGGTCGGCCGCTCGCGTTTCTTCGCCCATTCGATCAGCCGCTCGAGGCCGCGGTCCGCGTCGGAAGAGCCTTCGGCATAGCTCAACAGCGATTCACGGGCCCATTGGCTGATCGGCGCCTGCACCTTGTGGGTCGGATTGTTATAGCGATACGGCTCATACGGCCCGTGGTTCTGCAGGCTGACGGCGAAAAAGAACACCGGCTCGGCGCTGGTATCGGCTTCGTGGATGATCTCGTCGGTCATCGCAGCGTCCGACGCGAGCGGTCCGCGCTTCTGCATGGGCGGCAACGTCTCCTCGGACTTGAAGTCGTTGAAGCCGAAATCGGCATAGACGGCCCCCCGGTTCCAGAACCAATTGGTGCCGGGATGGATGGCGCGCGCCCGGTAGCCCTGACTTTTCAGGAAGGTCGCCAGCGAGGGAGTCGGTGTCCGCACATATTGCTGGTAGGGAATGCTGCCCGCCGGCAGGAAGGCGTTGGAAAAGCCGGTCAGGGCCTCGAACTCGATGTTGGCCGTCATGCCGCCGAACTCGGGCGAGAACATGTAACCCGTGCGCAGTGCCCGCACATTGGGGATAGGGTCGGGTGTGATGGTGACGCCAGGCAGCTTGGTCGGATCCCAGAAGGATTCGCTCATGACGACGATGATGTCGGGCTTCTCGGCAGGTACCGAGGCGGTCACCTGCGGTTTGCCGATCGCTTCGATCGCCTTGTCGGAATAGCCGGGCGGCGCCGAGACATGCGCCATCGGAACGTTAAGCGCGAAGGCGAGCGCAAAACCGTTTGAGGCATAGTTTTCCTTCTGGTCCCACATGATCGGGATGATCTGCAGCCGGTCGCGCGTCCACGAGAAAGTGGCATAGTCCATGATGGAAACGAAGAAGGCGATCAGCGGTACTGTCAGCGTCAGCCGGGCAAGGCGGCCCTTGTGGCTGAGCGCCGGAACGCGGCGGCGCCATAGCCGCCAGCCATAGACGAGCAGCGACAGCCCGCCGACGATGCCGATCGCCAGGGCAATGGCGGTTCCCGGGCGATCGCGTACCAGAAGCGGCATCAGTGCCACGATCTGCCGGGAATAAAGGAAATCGGTCGGATAGAGCGGATCGCCGAGATACAGCGACTTCTGGTGGCCGACGAACGCCAGCGACAATGTCAGCGGCGCGACGATCATCAGGCTCTGATGACTGCGGCCGAGCACGGCGTCGAGGCCGATGAGGATCAGCGCAAAAATGATGATCGTGGTCCAGCCGGGTTTGAAAGGCTGCAGAAAGAAATCAATGGTGCCGGCAAAGTTGCCGCGCACGATCAGTTCGATGGCAAACACAAGGATGGCCGCAGCCAGCAAGCTGATAACGCCATAGCGGATGACAGGCCATTTGCGCGCCGGCAGATAGCCGGTCGACGGATCGCCTTCAAGAAACTGGGGCGCCGCCTCGGCTGCGCTCTGCTTGGTCTTTGCCACTTCAATAGTTCCCCGGCCCGCAACAAAAGCGTCACTCGATTGTCATCGAACTGTCACGCAAAGCCTAGCGCCTGTGGCGGAAATAAGAAGAGCCAGCAAACAAATCGTGAGCGGTTTTCATCATGAGTGATCGCCAAAAAGCCTGCCGAAACAGGCACTCGGCCGATATTACGCGATCAAGGTTGGACTTGACTTGGCCGCACGCCTTGCGTCACAGGCAACGTGAACCAGCAGCTGGGAGCCGCCGATGGCCATCGCATTCACCTTTCCGGGGCAGGGCAGCCAGGCTGTCGGCATGGGCAAGGACCTCGCCGATACCTTTGTGGAATCGCGGCGGATCTTCGAGGAAGTTGACGACGCGCTCGGCGAAAACCTATCGAAGCTGATCTGGGAAGGCCCGGAAGAGACGCTGACGCTGACCGCCAACGCCCAGCCGGCGCTGATGGCGGTGTCGCTTGCCGCAATCCGGGCGCTGGAGGCGCGCGGCTTCTCCCTGAACGGCAAGGTCACCTATGTCGCCGGCCACTCGCTCGGCGAATATTCGGCACTTGCGGCCGCAGGTTTCGTTTCGGTCGCCGACGCCGCCCGGCTGTTGCGCATCCGCGGCAATGCCATGCAGGCGGCTGTGCCGGCCGGCGAGGGCGCCATGGCGGCGATCATCGGGCTGGAACAGGCCGACGTCGAAGCCGCTTGCGCAGAGGCCGCCCAGGGCGCCGCCAAAGATCCCGCACAAGCCTTGGTTTGCCAGATCGCCAATGACAATGGCGGCGGCCAGCTGGTGATCTCCGGCGCCAGGCCAGCGGTCGAACTGGCGGCGAGGCTATGCACGGAGAAGGGCGCCAAGCGGGCGCTGATGCTGCAGGTCTCGGCGCCCTTCCATTCGGCATTGATGAAGCCTGCGGCCGAGATCATGCGGGAGGCGCTGGCCGCCGTGACGAAGAGTGCGCCGGTCGTGCCGCTGGTCTCCAATGTTACGGTGACCCCGACGAGCGATCCCGACGAGATCGCCCGCCGACTCGTCGAACAGGTGATCGGGCGCGTGCGCTGGCGCGAAACGGTGGAGTGGTTCGGCAGCAACGGCGTTGTGACGCTTTACGAAGTGGGCGCCGGCAAGGTGCTGTCGGGGCTGGCCCGCCGCATCAACCGCGATATTGCCACCAGCAGCATCGGATCGGCGGCGGAGGTCGAGACGGCACTTGCCGCCTTGGGTGACCACGTAGCTTGAATTCATCAGTGCTTGCCGCTACATGAATACATGTATCGCAACAAGGTGCGGCATGCCCACATCGATCCGCCTTTCTCCTGAAGTCGAGCAGCGCCTGGATTTTCTCGCGGCCAAGACTGGTCGCAGCAAGGCCTACTATCTGCGCGAGCTCATTGAACGTGGTCTGGAGGACTTGGAGGATTACTACCTGGCTGCCGAAGTCGTTGAGCGGATCAGGCGTGGTGAAGAAGACGTCATGAGAGCCGAGGACTTCTGGCGTGGCCTGGACGCTTGAATACGCCCACTCGGCGCGAAAATTTGTCGAAAAACTGGATCCGCAGACACGTCACCGTATCCGTGATTTTATTGAAAACCGCATTGCCGTTCTCGACAACCCGCGTGAACTCGGCAAACCGCTGAAGGGCCCGCTCGCAACCTTTTGGAGATATCGCGTCGGGGATTATCGCATCATTTGCGATGTGCAGGATAACCGGCTCGTCATTCTGGTGGTAACCATAGGCCACCGCGGCAACGTTTACAGATAGCCGAACTCACCGGCCCGTATGATTGGCCAGTACGATTTGGGAAGAGGATAAAGCATGTTCGAATTGACCGGCCGCAAGGCGCTCGTCACCGGCGCATCGGGAGGTATAGGCGAGGCGATCGCCCGCGTGCTGCACGGCCAGGGCGCCATCGTCGGCCTGCATGGCACACGTATCGAGAAATTGGAGGCGCTGGCCGCCGAACTGGGCGACCGGGTCAAGCTTTTCCCGGCCAATCTTTCCAACCGCGACGACGTCAAGGCGCTCGGCCAGAAGGCGGAAGCTGACCTCGAAGGCGTCGACATCCTCGTCAACAATGCCGGCATCACCAAGGACGGGTTGTTCGTGCGCATGGCTGACGCCGACTGGGATAGCGTGCTCGAGGTCAACCTGACCGCCGTGTTCCGGCTGACCCGCGAGCTTACCCATCCGATGATGCGGCGCCGCCATGGCCGCATCATCAACATCACTTCAGTGGTTGGCGTCATGGGTAATCCCGGCCAGACCAACTATTGCGCCTCCAAAGCCGGTATGATCGGCTTTTCCAAATCGCTGGCGCAGGAGATCGCCACCCGCAATATCACCGTCAACTGCGTCGCCCCGGGCTTCATCGAATCGGCGATGACCGCCAAGCTCAACGACAAGCAGAAAGAGGCGATCATGGCGGCGATCCCGACCCGGCGCATGGGCACGGGCGCCGAAGTCGCCTCAGCCGTCGCCTACCTCGCTTCCAACGAGGCAGCCTACGTCACCGGCCAGACCATTCATGTGAATGGCGGCATGGCAATGATCTAACACTTGGGAAAACGCTTCATTCCGTCTTGGATGCACGGGATTTTTCGTGTAATGCCGCCCGCAACCCGGCGGTTCGGGCAAAAACCGGTCCTGTTCCGCTGCGTTTCCGGCAGGACCATCTTTCAGCTTGATTAGCGGCATTCTGCCCGCTAACGAAGACAGACAACCAAAAGACGAGGATGCCCAAATGAGTGACACCGCAGAGCGCGTCAAGAAGATCGTCATCGAGCACCTTGGCGTCGATGCCGACAAGGTGACGGAGCAGGCGAGCTTCATCGATGATCTGGGCGCGGACAGCCTCGACACGGTCGAACTTGTCATGGCGTTCGAAGAAGAGTTCGGTGTCGAAATCCCGGACGACGCCGCCGAGACCATCCTGACTGTTGGCGATGCGGTGAAATACATCGACAAGGCCTCCGCCTGACGCTATTTGCAGTCATCACCGGGGAGGACCTGCGATGAGGCGTGTCGTCGTCACGGGCCTTGGGCTGCTTTCGCCGTTCGGCATGGGCTTCGAGCACAGCTGGAAGGAGCTTCTGACCGGCCGCAGCGCAGCCAAGCGCATCACCGAATTCGAGGTGGAAGATCTTGCCTGCAAGGTCGCCCACGTCATTCCGCGCGGTGACGGCTCCAATGCCACTTTCAATCCTGAAGCCGTTCTCGAGCCGAAGGAACTGCGCAAGATCGGCGACTTCATTCTGTACGGGATCGCGGCCGCCGACGAGGCACTCAAGGATTCCGGCTGGCAGCCGAAGACGCATGAGGAACAGTGCGCCAGCGGCGTGCTGATCGGTTCGGGCATCGGCGGCATCGAAGGCATCGCCGAGAATGCGATGATCCTCAAGGAACGCGGTCCGCGCCGCATCAGCCCATTCTTCATCCCTGGCCAGATCATCAACCTCGTCTCCGGTCAGGTCTCGATCCGGCATGGGCTGAAAGGCCCCAACCATGCCGTCGTCACCGCTTGCTCGACCGGTGCGCACGCCATCGGCGATGCCGCCCGGCTGATCATCTGGGGCGATGCCGACGTGATGGTCGCAGGCGGCGCCGAAGCGCCGGTGACGAGACTGTCGGTCGCCGGGTTCGCCGCTTGCCGCGCGCTCTCCACCGAGCGCAACGATGCGCCACAAACGGCCTCACGCCCCTATGATCGCGATCGCGACGGCTTCGTCATGGGCGAGGGCGCCGGTGTTGTCGTGCTCGAGGAGCTCGAACACGCCAAGGCCCGCGGCGCCAAGATCTATGCCGAGGTCACCGGCTACGGTCTGACCGGTGACGCCTATCACATCACCGCGCCTGCCGAGGACGGCGACGGCGCTTTCCGTTGCATGACCGCGGCGCTGAACCGGGCGAAGCTGACGCCGGCCGATGTCGACTACATCAACGCGCACGGCACCTCGACCATGGCCGATACGATCGAACTCGGCGCCGTCGAGCGGCTGGTCGGCAACGCCGCCTCGAAGATATCGATGTCGTCGACCAAATCGTCGATTGGCCACCTGCTGGGCGCGGCTGGTGCTGCCGAGGCGATCTTTTCGATCCTCGCCATTCGCGACAACATCGCGCCGCCGACCATCAATCTTGACAATCCGGAGCGCGAAACGGCGATCGACCTGGTGCCACACAAGCCGCGGGCCCGGCAGATCGACGTGGCGCTGTCCAACTCCTTCGGCTTCGGTGGCACCAACGCCTCGCTCGTCTTCCAGCGCTACAATGGCTGACCGCTCTGCCGGTTTCCGTCTGCCGTCAATTTTGCCATATTCGCCCCTACTCTGCCCGAGGGGATTCGTCGCAAGATCAAATGGTAGGGCGCTATGAACACAAATCCGGCCGATAACGGGGAATTCGGGCAACGGGCAGCAACGCCCGGCCCGATCGTGCCGAAGACGGCCAGCGAGGCGTTGCGGCCCGAGGCCGGCACGCCGCCGCCGAAGCGCTCGCGTGCCTCGCGCAGCCAGTTCGTCGTGTTCATGAACTTCGTCATCTCTTCGGTGATGCTGATGGTGCTGGCGGCAGGTGTTGCGCTGTATTTCGGCAAGCAGGAGTTCAACGAGCCCGGCCCGTCGGCCAATGGCGACACTTTCCTGGTCAAGCCGAATAGCGGCGTCCAGGAAATCGCCGACCAGCTTGAGCGGCGAGGGCTGATCAGCGACGCCCGCATTTTCCGCCTTGGCGTGCGCGCCTTCGGCAATGATTCCGCCCTGAAGGCCGGCGAATACGAAATCAAGCCGCAGGCGTCGATGCACGATATCATGGAACTGCTGAAGAGCGGCAAGTCGGTGATGTATTCGCTGACCATCCCCGAGGGGCTGACGGTCGAGCAGGCGCTGCAACGGATCGCCGAGCAGGACGCGCTGACCGGCGATATGCCGTCGACCACTCCACCTGAGGGCAGCCTCGCCACCGACACGCTGCGTTTCACCCGCGGCGCAACACGCCAGCAGATGGTCGACAAGCTTCTGGCCGACCAGAAGAAGCTGGTCGACGAGGTCTGGCAGCGCCGAGCGCCGGATCTGCCGATCGCCAACGTTGAGGATTTTGTCACCCTGGCCTCTATCGTCGAGAAGGAGACCGGCAAGGGCGATGAACGCTCGCGCGTAGCCGCCGTCTTCCTCAACCGGCTGGCCAAGGGTATGCGGCTGCAGTCGGACCCGACCATCATCTACGGCCTGTTCGGCGGCAAGGGCAAACCCATCGACCGCCCGATCTATCAGTCGGACATCCAGAAGCCGACGCCCTACAACACCTATCTGATCAACGGGTTACCGCCGACGCCGATCGCCAATCCCGGCCGTGCGGCGCTGGAGGCTGTCGCCAATCCGTCGAAGACCAGCGATCTCTACTTCGTCGCCGACGGCAGCGGCGGGCACGTCTTTGCCTCGACGCTCGATGAGCATAACGAGAATGTCGCTCGCTACCGGGCACTGCTGAAAAAGCAGGCGCAGGACGCCGCCAAGGCGGGAGCAACCAATACCGGAGCCGACACGCCGGCGGGAGCCATCGTTGACGATGCAGGCGCCACCGCCGCCCAGTAGGGCCGGACGCCATCAGTTTGGCCCTGTGCATGTCCGGGTGGATGTGCAAGGGCTGCCATGGCATTGAAATTCACATGGTCCTGTCCGGAGAAAATCGCTCCGGCTTGAGGGGCATTCGGCAAAGGGACGCACGGCTACATGAACTTGCAGAGCATGACCGGTTTTGCGCGCAGTGTCGCCGAACACGACGGCACTTCGATTGCCTGGGAAGCCAAGTCCGTCAACGGCAAAAGCGTCGAGGTCAGGCTGCGGCTGCCGCAAGGTTTCGACCGGCTGGAACCGGCCGTCCGGCAGACGGTGCAAAAGCGTTTTGCGCGCGGCAATTTCCAGATGACGCTGACCATTGGCCGCGCCGCCGGCGCGCAAGCGCAACCCGTGGTCAACGAGGCTTTCCTGAAGGATCTGGCGGGCTTGGCCAAGCGGCTGCAGGAGCAGTTCGGAGTAGCCCCTGCGGCGGCCGACGGGCTGCTTGCGCTGCGCGGCGTTCTCGACATTCCCGAAACCATCGAAACCGAAGAGGCGCGCAGTGCGCTCGATACCGCAATACTGTCGGCGCTGGAAGCAGCACTGAACGGGCTGCACCAGGCGCGCCAGGGCGAAGGTGCGGCACTTCGTTCCCTGCTGTCCGGCCATATCGATGCCATCGAGGCGCTGACGCTGCGGGCCGAGGCCGATCCATCACGCGAACCGGCCACGATCCGCGAAAGGCTCGCCGAGCAGATCCGCCTGTTGATGGACGCGTCTGCCAACCTGGACGCCAGCCGGCTGCATATGGAAGCGGCGTTCCTGGCCACCAAGGCCGACATACGCGAGGAGATCGACCGGCTGAAGACACATGTGGCGTCAGGCCGGGCGCTGCTCGGCGGCGGCGGCGCCATCGGCCGCAAGCTCGATTTCCTGGCACAGGAATTCAACCGCGAATCGAATACGCTGTGTTCCAAGTCGAATGCTGCCGCGGTCACCGCCATCGGGCTGGAACTGAAGGCGGTCGTCGACCAGTTTCGCGAACAGGTCCAGAATCTGGAATGATCCCGATGCCAAGCCACATGACTGCCAAGCCCCATGACCGCTAGGGATGTGGGTTCCCGCATTCGGCGCCGCGGGCTGATGCTGGTCTTGTCGTCGCCGTCAGGCGCCGGCAAGTCGACGATTGCGCGCAATCTGCTGGAGAGCGATTCCAGCCTGGAATTGTCGGTCTCGGTCACCACGCGGCCACGCCGCGGCAGCGAGATCGAGGGCGTCCATTACCACTTCCGTACCATGCGCGAGTTCGAGCGGCTGCGCGATTCCGATGCGCTGCTCGAATGGGCGGAGGTGCACGGCAATTGCTACGCGACGCCGCGCGAGCCGGCTGAACAGGCGCTGGCCGAAGGCCGCGACATGCTGTTCGACATCGACTGGCAAGGCGCTCAGCAGCTCAAGGAGAAGATGCGCGCCGACATCGTCTCGATATTCATCCTGCCGCCATCGATGAAGGAATTGAAGGCGCGGCTGAAGCGTCGCGCCGAGGACCAGGAAGCGGTGATCGAGACGCGGCTCAAGAACGCCCGCAACGAGATCGAGCACTGGAAGGAATATGATTTCGTCATCGTCAACGACGATCTCGACCGCGCTTTCGCCGAGGTGCGCGGCATCGTCACCGCCGAACGGCTCAGACGAGATCGCCGGCCCGGCCTGTTCGATTTCGTCTCGGGGCTGCTCGACGAGAAGACGGATTGATCAAGGCGCTTATCCCCGCGACCAGGATCAGATTGCGGCTGAGCGCGGCGTCGCGCAGCTCCAATGCAGCGGCGTATTCGGCCGAGCGATACCAGCGCCGCGCCGTGTCCATGTCGGGGAATTCGACGATGATCAGCGGCCCGGGAGACCAGTCGCCTTCCAACATTTCCACCTCGCCGCCGCGTACCAGATAGCGCCCGCCATGCTGGGCGATGGAGGCAGCCGCGTGGGCGCGATAGGCTTCGATAGCCTCTGCGTCACGGATCGTGACGTCGGAAATGACATAGGCGGCCACTGTTTGTCTCCGGGCAGGGTTTGTCCGGCTATCTATGCCATGAGAGCGGAAATTCCACGCGGACGCTTCCCGGCATCACACCGCGTTGGTCAGGCGAACGAATTCCTCGACGCTGAGCGTCTCCGCACGCCTGGTCGGATCGATGCCGGCGCGGGTGAGCAGCGCCTCGCCGCCGAGGCTTTTCACGCTCTGCCGCAGCATTTTCCGGCGCTGGCCGAATGCCGCTTCGGTGACGCGGCTGAGCCGTTTCACCTCGGCCGGCAAGGGGTTGGCACGCGGCACAAGATGCACCACCGAGGACGTCACCTTGGGTGGCGGCGTGAACGCCTGCGGCGGCACGTCGAAGGCAATCCTCGCCTCCGTCCGCCAGCCTGCCAGCACGCCGAGCCGACCATAGACATCGCTTCCGGGGCTGGCTGCAATGCGTTCGGCGACCTCGCGCTGGAACATCAGTGTCATCGATGTGTAGAAGGGCGGCCACTCGGTGACGGTCAGCCAGCGGATCAGCAATTCGGTGCCGATATTGTAGGGCAGGTTGGCGACGATTTTCGTCGGCCCGCCGCTTTCCCCTTTAGCAAGCGCTGCAAAATCGGTTTTCAGCGCATCGCCGGCTACGATCTCTAGCCGGCCCGGATAGTGGTTCGAGATCTCGGCCAGGGCCGCTAGGCAGCGCTCGTCGCGCTCGATGGCGACGACCCGCCGGGCGCCGTTGAGGAGCAGGGCCCGGGTCAGCCCGCCCGGACCGGGACCGACCTCGATAACCGTAACGTCGCTCAGGTCGCCGGCGGTTCGCGCAATCTTGCTTGTCAGGTTAAGGTCGAGCAGAAAATTCTGGCCCAGCGCCTTTTTCGCCTGCAGCCCATGGCGCTCGATCACCTCGCGCAGTGGCGGCAGGCCGTCTATGCTCATCGGGCTGGGCTCATCAGGCGGGCTCATCGGGTTAAGGCCATCGAATATGGCTGATTGGGCTCAGGGCCTACGGCCTTTTCCCGGTATCGGCAAGAACGCGAGCGAGTTTCAGCGCTGCAATCAGGCTGCCGGCACGGGCGATGCCCTTGCCGGCGATGTCGAAGGCGGTGCCGTGGTCGGGCGAGGTGCGGACGAAGGGCAGGCCGAGTGTGACGTTGACCGCCTCGTCAAACGCCAGCGCCTTGGCCGGGATCAGCGCCTGGTCATGATACATACAGAGCGCCACGTCGTAGCCGGCGCGGGCGCGAGCATGAAACAGCGTGTCGGCCGGCAACGGCCCGAAGGCGTCGATCCCTTCCTGCCTCAGCCGGTCGACCGCCGGGCGCACGATCCGCTCGTCTTCGGTGCCCATGGTGCCGCCTTCGCCGGCATGCGGGTTGAGGCCGGCAATGGCGAGCCGCGGCTTGGCAATTCCGAAGCGGTTCGCAAGGTCGGCGGCGGTGATGCGGCCGGTGGCGACGATAAGGTCCGTCGTCAGCGCTTTCGGCACCTCGGCCAGCGCGATGTGGATGGTGACCGGCACGGTGCGCAGGTCCGGTCCGGCAAGCAGCATCACAGGCGTCACTTCGGTGCCGGTGTGAAGCGATGCCAGATGCGCCAGATATTCGGTGTGGCCGGGAAAGCGAAAGCCGGCGTCGTAGAGCGACTTCTTGGCAATGGGGCAGGTGACGACCGCGGCAGCGCGGCCGGCCAGGCAGTCGGCAACGGCGCGGTCGATCGCCTCGATGATGCCGGCGGCGTTGGCTGGATCCGGGCGGCCGGGACTGTCGACGAAACGGGCAGCAAGCGCCACCACCGGCAGCGCGCGCGAAAACACCCCCGGCGCTAACGCCGGCGTCGTCTCGGCAATCGCGATATCGGTGCCGAGCCTGTGCGCTCGCGCGGCAATCAGTGCCGGATCGGCAAGGAGATAAAATGACGGAACGCCAGCGCGTTCGCGGGCCTGCCAAGCAGCGATGGCGATGTCCGGCCCCAGGCCGGACGGATCGCCGACGCTCAACGCCAGCGGAAGCTCTGCGTCAGCCACGGCGCTTCCACTTCAGCGCTCGATTATGCGGGCTTTCTTCCGCAACTCCTCGACATATTTCTTCGAGAGTTCGTCGGCGTTCTTGTCGCTCGAACCTTCACTCTGGAACACCATCTGCGCGGCTTTGTCGTCTGACACTTCGCGCGACGAGCAGATGCCGATGAATTCGACACCGCGGTCGGTTTCGCGCGTCGTGGTGGCGCCGCCGACCTTTGTAGCCTTTATCTGCTCGGCCCAGTCCGCCGGCAATTGCGGCGCCAGCACCCGGCCGAGATCGCGAACGGTGACATCGATCAGGCCCTTGGCGAATTCGCGCGTGGTGTTGCAGCCGTTGAAGCGGGCGCGCATAGCGTCGGCTTCGCGTTTGCGCTTGGCCAGCGTCGCGCTGCGCTCGGCCGCCGGCACCACGAAGATGACCTGCTGCAGCATGTACTCTGTGGCGCTCGGTTTGCTGCCGCCTTTTTCGAGCATGCGCTTGACGAGGTCCTGCTCGCTCATGGCGCCGCCGCCGTCGCTAGAACGGTGACGCGCCGTCAGCGCCTGGTTCCAGGCCATCTGCGCCCGGATAAAGTCCTTGAAATGCTCCTTGGTGACGCCGGATTGCGCCATCGCGCCGTCAAGCTGCTTGAGCGGCATCTTGTTGCTGGTGGCGAAACGCTGATAAGCGGCATCGACCTGCTCGTCGCTGATGCGGATGCCGAGCCGCCGGGCTTCGGCCAGGCGCAGCGTCTGGTCGATCATTTCCTGGCCGGCATCGCCCTTTCTGTGCTGCAGGCGCAGGAAAGCGGCCCGATGCTGGATGTCGCCGGTGGTGATCGGTATATTGTTGACGACGTATTTGATCTCGGTGGCGAAAACTGGCCGCGTTACCGCAGTGGTCGAGAACGCCACCAGCAGCGCGAATCCTGCCGAAAAGAGGTATTTCCTCATCGAAAGCATCCCAATTCCATCCCGATTCAGCCGAAACCTATCCCAGTTCAGGCCGTCAAAATTCGTGCCTGCTCTATGCGGCGAAACAATGTCGTCCGCCAGCCGCCCCGTTGCCGACCGCTGCCCGTTATTGAATGGTGTCGATGGAGCGTTGCGACGAGCCGAAATCGCCGAGCGTGCGGAACGACAGGTTGAAGCCGACGTTCTGCGATACTTCCTTGGTGTTCAGGTCACGTCTTTCCGAAAACGTCATCAAATAGGTAAAGCACGAATCACTATAGGCAAAGCCGACCCCGTCCTTGACCAGAACGCTCTGCTCCAGATCATATGTGCCGGTGCCAAAGACGCGCCAATTCTCGGCAAGATGTGTCGAGGCGCCGAGCGTAACCTCATGGCGATCGGTTGAGAAGCCATAGAGTGGCTGCGCCTGGATGAAGGCGTATTTGGCGCTCAGCGATACCGGCAGGCCTGAAAAGGCGGCCTTTACCTCAGCGCGGCGGATCTCGAAGCTTTGCTCGTCGAAACGGCCGCTGACCGAGCCGGAAAACCCGCTGGGGCTGTTGAAGCCGACAAGGCCGACATAGTCGGAGGTTGCAGTTTCAAGGCCTGAATAGGCGCCGACATTGACCAGGTCCGGCGTGCCGAACGAGTTCTGGCCGCCCAGCTGGTAGGATTGGCCGAACACCGCATTGGTGCCCCAGCCATTGTCATATGCGCCGGAATAGCGCAGCCCGACATTGGCGCGTGTGCCGCCTTCCATGCGGTCATAGCCCGAGAATTTGTCGCGCTCGAACAGCGTCGTGGCGTCGAAGACGAAGCTCTGGGCGTCCTCGTTGGGGACCGCCAGCCCGCCGACATATTGCTCGTTCGGACGCATGAATACCTGCGCCATCGGTTCGAAGACATGGCTGGAACTGGTCATCGAAAACAGCACCGGCCAGCGCATCTCAAGGCCGGCGGTCGCCATGTAGCGGGCAAGCGATGAACGCATATCGTCCTCGACGCCGAGATTGGTCGCCATCTGGTTGACGGCGTCGAGCGAGGCCGAGGAGGCGTTGACGTAGCCGGCGTCGCCGCGCAGCGCCAGGAGCGGTGTCAGCAGCAGCCCGCCATCGGTGGTGAAGGTGCGCTTCCATTCGGCTTCCGCGGTAAGGCGCCCGGATTGACCGTCGATGCCGCGGACGTTGTTGACGGACGAAGGGATGCCCGAATTTGCAAGAGCCGTATCGAGCCTGTCGCGGTCAATGACCCGCGCGTTGACGTCGAACGACAGCTGCCCGCCGGCCACCGGCGTGTCGGGGATATAGGCGTAGTCGAGCGAGGGCAGCACCCAGGGCTGCTTGGCGGCGCGTGCAGTCGGATCGCTGGCGAGCGTGTCTTCCTGAACCTCAAAGTGCATGGCGCGCACGTCGAAGTAATTGCGATCGTTGAGCCCCGTCAGGTACACGTCGGAGCGGTGCACGCTATCGTTGAAGCCATCGATGTCGTAGGTGCGCGCGAAATTCTTATCGCTCTGCAGCAGGATGTCCCAGCCGAAGTCCCAGCGCGGGTTGATGGCGAACTGGCCCTGGGTGCCCATCATGCCGCGGAACCTGTTCGGGTCGCCTTCGGTACCCGAATTCACGTTGTGGCCATTGTCGTCGATGAAGGCGTCGGGATTCTCCTGCCGGATGCCCGCAATCTTCAGGCTGTACTGACCGTTGTTGAAGCGCTGCCTCCACTCGGCCTCACCGAGGAAACCTTGCTTGGTATAGCCGCTGCCAGTGACAGTGAGATCGTAGGTCGGCGAGAGCGCGAAATAATAGGGGACTTTAACACCGACGCCGAGATCGCTCTTGTAGGCGACGCCGGGGATCAGGAAGCCGCTCTTGCGCTTGACCGTTGGGTCGGCGATCTCGAAAGCCGGCAGATAGGCCAGCGGAAAGCCGAAGAACTCGAAATTCGAGTTCTCGAAGCGAACCGTCTTCTTCTCGCCGTTCCAGATGATCTTCCTGGCCTTGATACGCCAGGTCGGCGCTTTGTCGGGCTTGTCCTCGCACGGCTCGCAGGCGGTGTAGACGCCATTGTGGAACGTCGTCAGCACGCCGCCCATGCGCTCCGCGCTTTCGGCGGCGAAATACGCCTTGTCTATGGTCTCGACCCGCAGCGCGTTGACGAAGCCGTCGGCGAAATCGTCAGTGATGTCGGCATGTTGCGAATAGATTTTGGTGCCGTCGCTATTGACGAGTTCGACATTGCCGCTGGCGACGAGGCGTTTGGTGTTGCGGTTGTATTCGACCCGCTGGGCGACGAGACGGTTGCCGCCGTAGTCGATCTGGACGCCGCCGACAGCCGTCACGGTCTGCTTGTCGTTGTCGTAAACCAGCGTATCGGCTGCCAGCAGCATCTGCGTGCCGCTCGGAACCTTCGTTGCCAGCTCACTGACGTCCTGGGCAAAAGCCGAAGCAACCGGGGCGGCGCTGGCAAGCAGGCATGCCAAGGCGCTCGCCGCAGAGAGGCGTGCCAAACCGGCGTGCCTATGGCTGCGCAAAACCGCCTCCCTCACTAGCCGTCTTCCTTGTATAGCAGGAATGTCACCCCGAAGAACATAGCCACGACAACCGGGACCCAAGCCGCTACGGCCGTGGGTACGAATCCCGCTACGCCGAATGCCTTGACCAGCACCGAAACGACATAAAGCAGAAAGCCGGCCACGATGCCACCCAGAATCATCGTTGCCGACTGCCCCATCCTCGCAAATCGCATTGATACCGTTGCCGCAATCAGCGTCATCGCGACAAGCAGGAAGGGCAGCGCAATCAGGGAATTGAACTGCATGGCGAAGGCGTTTGCCTTGAGGCCGAAGGAGCGGGCCACTTCGATCTTGCCGGGCAGATCGTAGAAGGGAATGGTCTCAGGGCGCGCCAACCGCTCTTGCACGAATTCCGGCTTGAGATTGGTCGGCAGCCGGTCGCTGGGTAACGACTGGATAGTACCGTCCCGGAACACCTTGACGTCCTGCAATTCCCAGTAGCCGTCCCGCAAAAAGGCGCGCGCCGCATCCTTGCGCTCGATGATGTCGCCTTGCGGGCTGAAGCTGAAGAAGACCGCGTCGGCCATCTCCAGGCCTTGATTGAGAATGGCGCGCGCGCCGATGATGGTGTCGCCGGCGTTGGTTTTCTGCCTGATCCAGGGCGCAGCATCGGCCGAGACGCTGTTCGACTTGCCCGAACGGAGCTGGGTCTCGATCTCCTCGGACCAGGAATAGGCGTGCGCGGCTACCGGATTGATGACGCCGACCGACAAGGCTCCAAACAGCAGCGCCCCGATGCAGCACGGCAGCAGGAATTGCCATGCGGAAACCCCGGCGGAACGGGCAATGACCAATTCGTATTTGCGGTTGAGCGACACCAACGTCGCCATCGCCGAGAACAGGCCGACGAACGGCACCGTCTGCAGCATGATCATCGGCATCCTGAGCCCCGAAATGGCGAACGCAGTTGCGTAGGTGAAGCCCGGCACGCCGGTCGTGCGGCCGGAAAGCTCGGTGAAATCGATCAGGAACACCAGCGCCAAGAGGCCGATGAAGAACCAGATGGTGATCGTCACATAGCGAAAGAAGAAGTACCGACCCAGAGTCCAGCCCATCAGCCGGCTCCCTGTCCGGATGCGCCACGCCCGGCAAAACGGAGCTTGATGGCGCTCCAGCCCTCACTGAAGCGGCCGGCAAGATTGGTTATCCAATCGGCCCAGGCAACCGGCAGTTCCATGGTCCGGTTGGAAACAATGAACCAGATGGCGATCGCCGATGCCACGATCGGGACGCCGTAGACCATATAGGCATATTGCGGCACCTTGTCGGCCTTGCCGGCGGCAAAGAACCCGAGCCAGCGCACGAACAGCGCGATCGCGATTGCCGTGATCAGCGGGTGCACACGCGCCTCGCGATGCGAGCGTGCATCTCCGGCGACGGCGAGCGCGATCAGCGCGAAGACGAGCGAATAGGACCACTCGGAAAAACGCTGGTTGAGCTCGGCCAGGTACCTGTTCGGCTTTTGCTGGTACATCTTGTCGTTCGGACTGGGATTGAGCAGATACTGGGTCGTCCGGTCCTTCGGCAAAAGCAGGATGTCAGATGATGCCGACATGAAAGCGGACAAGTCGAAGGCGTAGGAGGTGAACCGGATCACCGAGAGGTCGCCGGTCATGGTTTTGCGATGGATGACGCCGTCATTCATCATCAGCACCTTCTCGTCGCCGCGTTCGATGATGCTGCCGGTCTTGGCGTAGTAGATGAGATTGACGCCTTCTTCGCGCGAATCGGCGACGAAGATGCCGCCGAGGCGGTTGTCGGGAAGCCGTTCGCCAACCTGCAGGAACAGGCCGTCGTCGATCTTGCGGAAGGTGCCTTCCTGGATGATCAACGACAACAGATCGGCACGCGATGACGCAATCAACTCGCGGTTCTTCTGCCGTGCGTAAGGGTCGACGCCATTGTCGACGGCGAAGGAAAAAACGCTGGCTGCAAGTGCCAGAAGCATGATCGGCCTGACGATGGTCCAGCGTGAAGTGCCGGCGGCATTGATGACGGCCAGCTCCGAATCCGAATTCATCACGCTGAGGATCTGGGCGACCGCGACCACCAGGGCGAACGGCACGACGATCGGAACGATCGTCGGGATGATCAGCGCTGCGACTTCGAAGAAGGTGAGGGCCGACTGACCGCTATCGGTGACGAGGTCGATGCGGGCGAGCACCTGAGTCGTCCAGACGATCGCCAGCGTCCAGACGAGCGCCAGCGCGAATACCGCGAAAGCACGGCGCATGATGTAACGTTCAACGACCTTCATGAAGGCTTTTCTCGGCGATTTCGAACGGCATCATGCCTTGGAACAAGGTAGTCGTCCGGCGCCGGCTGCACAACTGGCTCAGTTTGGCGGTTCGATCTGGGTTCTGTCCCGGATCGCAAAATCCGCTGGGCCGGAGTGTCGGCGGCAATGGATAAGAAAGGGCGAACATTGTTGGTTAACAACAGGTTGCGGCGGGAAGCGGGGCCGTGCCGCGACGAATCGTGGATGGTTCGATATCGCATATGGGAGCGATTTCGGCCAAAGTCTTGTCAAATGCGGCAAAACGACCAAATGTCGCGCCGGTCGCGACCGCCGCGGCGTGATAAGACGGGTCAGGATCTGTTGAGTCCCAGCATGGAAGCGGAAAAATTGCGCGGTCAAACCGGTCGGGAAACCGTCTTTGACGGCGCGATCGTGGTCGGCGCCGGCGCGGCCGGCCTTGCCGCCGCCCACGCCTTGATGAAGGCCGGCGTACCGACGCTCGTCCTGGAAAAGGAGAGCCGGCTTGCTGAACCCTGGCATCGGCGGCACCAGCGGCTGCACCTCAATACGCATCGCGATCTCTCGACGCTGCCCGGCATCGGCTATCCCGCAGGCACCCCGGCTTTTCCGCATAAATCGGCCGTCATTCGCCATCTGAACGATTTCAGCCAGGCGCATGGTCTGCCGGTCGCATTCGGCGTTGTCGTTGAAGAGATCACGTTCGATGGCGATCACTGGACCGTGCGGACGAACGCCGGACGTCGTCTGGCGCGTCATGTCGTCGTCGCCACCGGGCGCGACCGGCAGCCGTTTATTCCCGCGTGGAAAGGCATGAAGGATTTTGCAGGCCGGATTATCCATTCGGCCGATTTTGGCGAGGCGAAGGACTACGTCGGCAAAAGGGTGCTGGTCGTCGGAGCCGGCAATTCGGGGTTCGACGCACTCAACCATCTTGCGAATGCAGATGCCCAAAGCATCTGGCTGTCGGCCCGCAACGGCCCGTCGCTGCTGCCGAAACGCATCGGCAAGGTCGCCGTCCACAGGCTTTCACCGTTGATGGCGAGCTTGCCGGTGCGGCTGGCCGATGCGGTGATGGCGACAACCCAGCGCCTGGTTTTCGGCGACCTGACGAAATTTGGGCTTCCGCCGGCTCCCATAGGCGGTGCGAGCCGTCTGAGCGCCGACTACACCGCGATCGCAGCCGATGACGGCGCCGTCCGCGCCATAAAGGCAGGCACGATCGTGGTGGTGCCACCATTGCGGGAATTTACCCAAGACGGCATCTTGTTGAATGACGGCAGGTTGATCACGCCCGATATCGTCATTGCGGCGACCGGCTATCGCACCGGTCTGGAGCAGATGGTCGGCAAGCTCGGCGTTCTCGACGGCAAGGGCGTTCCGCTTTTCAACGGCGGCGATGCCGATCCGAAATTGCCCGGTCTGTGGTTTACCGGCATGCGGCCGAGCATTCGCGGTTGTTTCGCTAACGCCCGCATTCAGGCCAGGGCGATAGCGGCGCGGATTGTCAAGCAGCGATGATGAGCCGGACTATGCCGACTGTTCCGCCCGCAATAGACACGCCTTGTTGAAAGGTGCTCGAACCGAAAGGTCAATGGTCATGACGCCAGTCAGCATTCGCTACATGGTCGATGATGTCGCCGCCTCGATCGACTTCTACTGTGGACATCTGGGCTTCGCTGTTGAACAGGACGCGCGACCGGCTTTTGCTTCCGTGACACGCGGCGCTTTACGGCTCCTTCTAAGCGGCCCCGGCAGTTCGGGTGCACGGGCGATGCCGGATGGCCGGCAGCCGGTGCCGGGAGGTTGGAATCGCATCCTGTTGGTGGTGCCGGACCTGAAAGAAGAGGTTGCGCGCCTCAAGAGTGCTGGACTTGTCTTTCGCAACGATATCATAACGGGCGTCGGCGGTTCCCAGACGCTGCTCGAAGATCCATCGGGCAATGTTATCGAGCTGTTTCAACCCGCCGCTCACTGACGAACGTTTCTCGCAATAATCCAACTCACTTCCCCGAAAGCAGGACATGATGAATTCGAGACCCTCGATCGCCTTTGCCAAATTCGCCGCGCCCAAAAAAGGCAGCGTTTTCGTTCTGGTGACCGACGAGGGCGGCCTCAGCGATGCCGCCAGGGCTTGCGATCCGGCAAAGACCCTCGAGCGGGCTTTTCCGGTCGCCGACTTCACCGGCAAATTCGCCAGCCTGGTCGAAGTGCTGGCACCGGAAGGGACATCGATCGAGCGGCTGGTGGCGGTCGGTGCCGGCAAGGGCTCCAATCTCGATGATTACGCCTGGCTGAAGCTCGGCGGCACGATTGCCCCATCCTTTCGCAAGGCAACCGAAGTGGCCGTCGTGCTCGATCTTCCCGGTGCGGCCGTCAGCGGCAGGCAAGCCGTTCAGCTTGCAGCGGGCATCCTGCTGCGCAGCTATTCCTTCGACAAGTACAAGACCAAAAAGAACAATGGTGACGACAGGGGCGAGCCAAAAAAGCCGGTCAAGGTGACTATTCACACCGCCGATCCGGCAGCTGCAAAGAAGGCCTTCGCCGATGAAGCGGCGGTGATCGACGGCGTCTTGCTGGCGCGCGATTTGGTCAATGAACCGGCCAATGTTTTGGGACCGGTGGAATTCGCCGCCCGCATCGCCGAACTGGAGGCGCTCGGCGTCACGGTCGAGATCCTGGCCGAGAAGGAGATGAAGAAGCTCGGCATGGGTTCGCTGCTGGGCGTAGCGCAGGGTTCGCCGCGTGGCGCCCGCATCGCGGTCATGCGGTGGGACGGCGGCAAGGCCAAGGAAAGCCCGGTCGCCTTCGTCGGCAAGGGCGTCACCTTCGACACCGGCGGCAATTCGATCAAGCCGGCGTCGGGCATGGAGGACATGAAGGGCGACATGGGCGGCGCTGCTGCCGTCACCGGACTGATGCACGCGCTGGCCGCGCGCAAGGCGAAGGTCAATGTCGTCGGCATTGTCGGGCTGGTTGAAAACGCCGTCGACGGCCACGCTCAGCGACCGGGCGACATTGTCACCTCGATGTCGGGTCAGACTATCGAAGTGCTCAATACCGACGCCGAGGGCCGCCTGGTGCTGGCCGATGCGCTCTGGTACTGCAACGACCGCTTCCAGCCGAAATTCATGATCAATCTGGCGACGCTGACCGGCGCCATCATGGTCGCGCTCGGCCAGCATTATGCCGGCCTGTTCTCCAACAATGACGAGTTGGCGGACCGGCTGACGGCGGCCGGACAGGCGACGCAGGAGCGGGTGTGGCGCATGCCGCTCGGTGCCGAATACGACAAGCTGATCGATTCCAAGAATGCTGACATGAAGAACATCGGCGGCCGTCATGGCGGCGCCATCATCGCCGCGCAGTTCCTGCAGCGCTTCGTCAAGGACACGCCCTGGGCGCATCTCGACATCGCCGGCACGGCGATGGGCGCGCCCTCCAACGAGATCAACCAGTCATGGGCTTCCGGCTTCGGCGTCAGGCTGCTCGACCGGCTGGTGCGCGATCATTACGAGCAATGAGCGGCTGGGGCGGGACTCCGACAATGTAGACTGAACGCATGGCCGAGATTCTGTTTTATCACCTGACCGAATCGACGCTGGAGGATGCGTTGCCCGGCCTCCTGGAGCGCAGTATCGATCGCGGCTGGCGTGCCGTGGTGCAGACCGGCACCGAGGAACGGCGCGACGCGCTGGACCAGCATCTGTGGACTTTCCGGGACGATTCATTCCTGGCCCACGCAACGGATCGCGAAGCCCATCCCGCCGAGCAGCCGGTGCTTCTGACCGTCGGCCCTGACAATCCGAACCAGGCGCAGATACGCTTCCTGGTCGATGGGGCGGTGCCGCCGGAGCTTGGCGGCTACCAGCGCGCCGTGTTCCTGTTCGACGGTCACGATGCAGCCCAGCTAGAGGCGGCACGCACGCACTGGAAGACAATGAAGGAGGCCGGCCACACCGTGACCTACTGGCAGCAAACGCCTGACCGGCGCTGGGAACGCAAGGCTTAGAGAATTTGCCGGCAAGGGAATCACTGGCGCCGCAAGAGTGCGACGACAAAAAGATGGACCGCCGGCTATTCAGAAGACCGGAGCAAGCCCGATGCCGCCCGATGAACGAACGCCAGGCATGCCGATAGATGCCGCACTTGTTCGCCGGCTGATTGCCGCGCAGTTCCCCAAATGGGCGGACCTGCCGGTAGAGACGGTCGAGCCTGGCGGCTGGGACAACCGCACGTTCCGGCTGGGCGACAGCATGTCGGTGCGGCTGCCGAGCGCTGCCGCCTATGTCGCCCAGGTCGAGAAGGAGCATCGCTGGCTGCCCCGCTTGGCGCCTCACCTGCCTCTGCCGATACCCGTGCCGCTGGCCAAAGGCGCGCCCGGGGAAGGCTATCTATGGCCTTGGTCCGTCTATCGCTGGCTTGGCGGCAGACCGGCGGCTGGTGGACTGATTGCCGATCTTACTGAGTTCGCCCGTTCGCTGGCCGGCTTTCTGGTTGCGCTCTACCGGATCGACGCTGCCGACGGGCCACCGGCAGGGCAGCATAATTTCCACCGCGGTGGCCGGCTTTCGGTCTACGACGCCGAGACCCGAGCCGCGCTCTCGGCGCTCGGCGGCCGCATCGACAAGGCCGCCGCCGAGGCCGTGTGGGCGCGCGGCCCTTGCGCGCGAGGGGCACGGGCCCCGGGGGGGGGCCACGGGGGCCGCGCCCCGGGGGAACAGGG
>NZ_JAMYSQ010000022.1:0-104291 GCF_040321995.1 Mesorhizobium sp. M0207 | reverse complement strand
CCGCCGATGCTGCCAAAGTTCCCATCAGCCATCGCATCAAGAAATGCGCCTGGAACGACGACTATCTCATCAATGCCATCACTCATATGCGATAGCCCTGCCCACAAGGGGGAGATCGGCCGTCATCTTGGCTTTCGCCAATCTCCAATGTTGCAGGAAGAGCGCAGCGCCGAGGCTGCCAATCTCCCCCCTCGTGGGGGAGATGGCCGGCAGGCCAGAGGGGGGCGCTGTCCCACCGGCGTCCTGCAAGGTTCCGTATCGCCGCAGCACTTGAGGCGTAGCGGCCAGCTAAACTCCCAGCTCAGGCCAGATCGATGTCGAGGATCGCCATCGAGAAATTATAGTCGCCGTCGTCCTCGTCCTTGAAGACGATGCCGAGGAACTCGTCTCCGACATAGACCTCGGCCGAATCTTCCTTGCGCGGCCGCGCCTTCACTTCGAGTTTAGGGTTCTGGAAGGTGCGCTTGAAATAGGCATCCAGCTTTCTGATTTCGTCCGGCTTCAACAGTCTTCTCCGATCGTCGGCTTCTTCGTTTGAGCGCGCTTCTGGCACGTCGACAATGGCCATGTAAAGGCAAGCCGGCATGGGGGGCAGGAATTCAGCCCCTGCCCGAGCACTCAGATGTCGAAGCTGACGACGTGGTCCATCGTCTGCGATGGCAACAGCTGGTCCATCTGCCGCGAAGGCTGGTCGCAGCCGGTCTCGCCGACGACGCGGGCCGGCACGCCGGCAACCGTCTTGTTGTGCGGTACCGGCGACAGCACCACCGAGCCGGCCGCGATCTTCGAGCAATGGCCGATCTCGATGTTGCCGAGGATCTTGGCGCCGGCGCCGATCAGCACGCCGTAGCGGATCTTGGGATGGCGGTCGCCGCCGGCTTTGCCGGTGCCGCCCAGCGTCACGCCGTGCAGGATTGACACGTCGTCCTCGATCACCGCCGTCTGGCCGACGACGAGGCCGGTGGCGTGGTCGAGGAAGATGCCCTTGCCGATGCGGGCAGCCGGATTGATGTCGGTCTGGAACACCGAGGACGACCGGCTCTGCAAATACAGCGCGAAGTCCTGGCGGCCCTGGTTCCACAGCCAATGCGCCAGCCGGTGCGTCTGGATGGCGTGAAAACCCTTGAAGTAGAGCACCGGCATGATGAAGCGGTCGCATGCCGGATCACGGTCGTAATAGGCCTGGATATCGACGCGCACCGTCGTCGACCAGTCCTTGTCGTCGGCCGCCATCGCCTTGAACGTCTGGCGGATGAGGTCGGAGCCGATGTCCTGATGGGCGAGGCGCTCGGCCAGCCGGTGAATGACCGCTTCTTCCAGGTTTTCCTGATTGAGGATGGTCGAATAGAGGAACGCCGCCAGCAGCGGATCGCGGTTGACCGCTTCCATCGCTTCGTCGCGGATCGAACGCCAGATCGGATCTACCGGCTGCACCCTGGTGGGACGGGAAATCGTAACGCTGTTCATCTGATGTCTCCGGCCATCCAATGTCTCGGCTACCCAATGTCTCGGTTGGCGGCTTGCCTATTCTCCGGCCGCACCTATAAGCCAGATCATAGCACGGGTGAACTCAATTTTCCTTAGTGCTTGGTGAAATGGATTTGGTTGGCGGAATTTCAAGCAGCCATGGAAAACGCAACCTTGATGGACGAGACCCTGAAGCGCGAGCTTTCCGCGCTCTATGAGGCCGAAGATCGCCACTACCACGACCTTGGCCACATCGAGGCGATGCTGGCGCTGGCCAATGATTACAAGGCGTTGTTGCATGACCCTGAAGCAGTCGAGGCAGCGATCTGGTTTCACGACGCGATCTACGACAGCCGCGCCAAGGACAATGAGGCGAGGAGTGCCGCACTTGCCGAGGAAAAGCTCGCCCGTCGCGCCGATGCACAACGCCTCGGCCACATCGCGGCGATGATCACTGCCACCGCCGGCCACGAATTGCCGCCCCTTGGCGACCAGCATTCGGTTCGCGACGCGGCGCTGTTCCTCGACATGGACCTGGCGATCCTGGGTGCTGCGCCCGAGGCGTTCGACGCTTATGAACAGGCGGTCCGCCGCGAATATAAGTGGGTCGATGAGCCGATGTGGCGGGCCGGCCGTGCCGCAGTGCTAGAGGGCTTCCTCGCGCGTCCGCATATCTTCCACAGCGAGGAATTCCGCCGGCGCTTCGAAACCCAGGCCCGGCATAACATGGCGCGCTCGCTCAGGGCGCTGGGGCACAGCCCGCGCCGATCGTAGCCCGAAGCGTCGGCCACTTGCGTCCGGAAGATTTGCCCGAAATCACGTAAACGCGCCTATGGTCGATGCCATGGCCCACAGCATAAACACCCCGGCGGCAAGCGACGCGCCGTTGACCACGATGCCAGCCAGGCCGAGCAAACGATTGTCGTTTGGACGACCCAGCGCCATCAGCCCGAAGACCGCGCCGGTAAGATGCGCCAATGGCCCGACCAGGAAAAATACCGCCATGAAGAAGCCTGTCACACTGTGCTGGATAAGCACGGACGCGTCGCTGGGCATTGCCATCAACGCGGTGATCGCCATCGCGCCTGCCACCAATGCAGCCAGCGCTAGAACAACGGACCATTCGCCGAACCTGCTTTTCGCAACGACGCCCAGCAAAGCGGCGTCGCTTCTTCCCCATTGTGCCATCGTACCCCCTGCCCCTCGTTCAGCGTGGCGGGTTTGAACCGATCCACGCGTCACGCTTAGTTACCCCGGTATCGTTGCAAAACCGCTAAGGACCCCAGCTTCAGGCCCGATGGCCGCTTTTTGGGTAGCCATCCATCAGAGCGGATGCTCGGCATAAAACTCCAGCACGCGCTGCTTGAAGGTCTTGTCGCCGACCGCCAGCATATGGTCGCGGCCTTCGATGTGAAAAGCCCTGGCGTTGGGCATCAGGGCGGCGAGTTCATCCGGCGAGCCGCCGATGTCGTCCTTGGTTCCCACCGCAATCAAGGTCGGCTGGGCAATGCGGGCAATGTCGGCCTCGCTCAGCAATTCGCGCGAGGTGGCGATGCAGGCTGCGAGCGCGCGGCGATCGCTGCGGGTCTGATCGGCGAAGGCGCGGAACGAGCGGCCGCGCGGATCGCTGGTGCCTGCCGGATCGTCGGCCAGAAGGGCGTCGGCTATCGGATCCCAGTCGCCGACGCCGTCGACCATGCCGATGCCGAGACCGCCGAAGACCAGCGTCGCCACCTTCTCCGGGTCGGAGAGCGCCAGGAAGGCCGATATGCGCGCGCCCATCGAATAACCCATGACATGAGCGCGTTCGATGCCGAGATGGTTCAAAAGCGCTGCCGCGTCCGACGCCATTTTTGCCGGCGTGTAGTCAGCTTCGTCATAGCTCTTCGACGACGAGCCATGGCCGCGATTATCGAAGGCGATCGCACGATAGCCGGCGTCGTTCAGCGTCTTGAACCAGCCGGGTGACACCCAGTTGACGTAATGGCTCGAGGCAAAGCCGTGGATCATCAGCACCGGATCGCCCTGCCCCGATGCCGGCTGGCGGTCAAGGAAAGCAAGGTCGAAACCGTCATGTGAGAAGAACTGCATCGGCTGAAGATCCTGCCCGCTCAGTCGGAATCGACACTCGGCGCATCGCCCTTGTCGGGCGGCGGCATGGCCGGCCCCGGCGCCGTGCCGATGGCCGGATGGCGCAGCAGGTCGCCGTCCTTAATGCCCTTTTTGGCGGCCGTGCCCGCCTTGAGCTCGAGCACGAAGCGCACCGGTTCGTCCGGCGAGATGATCGCCTCCGACTGCGGCTCGCCTTGCTCGATCGCCCGGATCCGGCCGTCCTGTCCGACGAAGATCAGGTCGAGCGGCATCGGCGTGTTCTTCATCCAGAAACTCACATCCTGCGGCGCGCCGAAGACGAACAGCATGCCGTGATTGTCGGCCATGTGGCGGCGGAACATCAGGCCGGCTTCGCGCTCGGCGGGCGTGTCGGCGATTTCCACGGAAAAAGAACGCTCGCCGGCCTTCGTCACCGCGACCAGCGGCGCCGGGTCGACGGGAAGGATCATCGCCTTGCCGTCGGCCGAACTCGGTTGCTGAAAATAGAAGAACGCACTTGCGGCGACGATGAGGAAAATCCCGGCGCAGAGCGCGCCCGCCGTCAGCCGGTTCCTGTGAGCCATATGAAATCCTCGGCCGGAACTAATGCGAGACCGGCAAGGTACCCATATCGGGGTGAATTTCGGCAGCCATAAGGCCTTTGTCGCCGCGTCCGAAGCGGACCAGCACCACCTGGCCCGGCCGGAGTTCGGTGATGCCGTACCGGCGCAGCGTCTCCATGTGGACGAAAATGTCCTCGGTGCCCTCGCCCCGGGTCAGAAAGCCGAACCCCTTGGTGCGGTTGAACCATTTGACCAGCGCCCGTTCGAGGCCGCTTTCCGGCGTCACCGCGACACGGGTGCGCTGCTCCTGCAGCTCCGCCGGATGCACCGCCGTGGTGACATCCATCGAGAGCACGCGGAAGGCCTGCAACCCGCGCTCGCCCTGCTTGACCAGGCAGACGACACGGGCGCCTTCCAGGGCGGTCTGAAAACCGTCCTTTCGAAGGCATGTCACATGGAGGAGGATGTCGCCCGAAGTACCATCATCGGGAAGGATGAAACCGTAGCCCTTGGCCACGTCGAACCATTTGATGGCGCCGGCGATTTCGATGAGATCGGCCGTATCGGCGCTCTCATCCCGCTTCAACGCATCGTTACCGGCCCCGTCCCGCCCCATGAAAGAGGCCTTTTCCCCCATAAGAACGCCCCCTTTTTTCAACAAACACCGCAACTGATTCTTGGTATCAGATTAACACCGCGGCTTCCGGTGTGTGCAAGACCTGACGTGCCTTTTTTCACGGTTCCGTACAGGAATAGCGGATTTGCCGTTTGCCGGCGCCGGCAAGCGTGGCCAATTGCCCTTTGGCCGGGCCGCCCCTATGTTGCGCCGCAACGCAACATAAGGAGGAAATCATGCGCTATCTGCACACCATGGTCCGTGTCGCCGACATCGATGCTTCGCTCGATTTCTACTGCAGCAAGCTTGGCCTCAAGGAAGTGCGCCGCCATGAAAACGAGCAAGGCCGCTACACGCTGATCTTCCTCGCCGCCCCCGAAGACGAGCAAAGCGGCATCAGCGAGAAAGCGCCGCTGGTCGAGCTGACCTACAATTGGGACCCGGAAGACTACAAGGGCGGCCGCAATTTCGGCCATCTCGCCTATGAGGTCGACGACATCTACGCCACCTGTCAGCGGCTGATGGACAATGGCGTTACCATCAACCGGCCGCCGCGCGACGGCAACATGGCGTTCGTCAAATCGCCGGACGGCATCTCGATCGAGCTGTTGCAGAAAGGTCCGGCCAAGCCGAAGGCCGAGCCGTGGGCGTCGATGCCGAACACCGGCAGCTGGTAACCGATCACGTTGAACGGACGCAGGCGGGCCCTGGTTCGGTTTTCGCGTCCGCATTCCCAAGGAGAATTCATCATGCCGGCCAGCCATGTCGACGTCGCCACCGAACACGCCAGCCGCTATCTGCAGCAGCTGTGCAAACATTGGGCGCACAAGTTTCCCGTCGAATTCGACCCGAACCACGGCACCATCGATCTGACGCTCGGCCGCACGGTTCTCGATGCCGACCCGGCTGCGCTGCACATTGCAGTGACGACCGATGAAGCCGGGTCGCTCGAGCGCCTGGAAACGGTCGTCGCCGAGCACATCAAGCGCTTCGCCTTCCGTGAAGAGCTGGCATTCGACTGGAAACGCGATCCGACCGCGTAGACGACCTGTCAACCGCCGGCCTTGGCCATGTCCAGCAGCATCAGCACGGTGCGCCAATTGCGCGCCGTGCCCGGCACCTTCAGAACGCGCGGAATTTGATTGGCAAACACGGATTTGCCGAGCCCGTCAGGCGCATGCAGGTAGAGCACGTCGCCCTTGATCTCGAAGCGTTCTGGCCCGGTGCATTTTTCCGCCAGCCGGGCGACCTCCTCGGCGGTCGGCCGGCGCTCCAGCGCATAGGCATGCAGCTTGGTCGGCTCGCCGGCCACTTCCGGATAGGGATTGTCCGCCGCCAGCCGCTCGAGCCAGCCGAGATCGCGCACCATGATGCGTGAATGGAACCCCCATTTCTTCTCGAATTCCGCTTCCAACCGCTTGGTCAGCGTCGCCCCATCGCCATCTGGCGACCGGAACACGGCGTTGCCGCTCTGCACATAGGTGGCGACATCGGAGAAGCCGAGCTGCTCCAAAAATGACCTGAGTTCCGCCATCTTAACGATGCGGTTGCCGCCGACATTGATGCCGGAAAACAGCGCGATAAAATCCTTCGCCGGAGCGTTCGGAAGATCGTTGCTGCTCATATGATGAACCCGGCGAGCGTCTCGTTGTCCGTGATGTCCTGGTAATGGACGCTCTCGGCGTCGAAATTCGCCTTGAGCAGGTCGAAATTGCGGCGGTCCTTGGTTTCGATGCCGATCAGCACCGAACCGAAATTGCGCGCCGATTTCTTCAGATATTCGAAGCGGGCGATATCGTCGTCGGGACCCAGCAATTCGAGGAAATCGCGCAGCGCGCCGGGCCGTTGCGGGAAGCGGATGATGAAGTATTTCTTCAAGCCCTCGAAGCGCAGCGCCCGTTCCTTCACATCCGGCAGCCGCTCGAAATCGAAATTGCCGCCCGACACCACGGCAACGATGGTCTTGCCCCTGATTTCCTTCCTGGAAAAATCCTTGAGCGCATCGATCGCCAGCGCGCCGGCCGGCTCGAGCACGACCCCTTCGACATTGAGCATTTCGATCATGGTTGCGCAGAGCCGGTTTTCCGGGATCAGCCGCACGGTGTCGGCGGCAAACTCCTTCAGGTGGCGCAACGGCTCGCGGCCGATCTCGGCCACTGCTGCGCCGTCGACGAAATTGTCGACCTTGGCGAGCTTGATCCGCTTTCCGGCGGCAAGGCTATCGCTCAAACTCGGGGCGCCGGCCGGCTCGCAAAAGACGAAGCGCGTTTCGCGGTGCTGGTCGGCGAAATAATGGGTGACACCGGCGGCCAGGCCGCCGCCGCCGACCGGCAGCATGACGATATCAGCCATGCGCGCGCCGGGCATCTGGCCTGATATCTCATAGGCGACGGTCGCCTGCCCTTCGATGATGTCCTTATGGTCGAACGGCGGCACCATGTGGGCGCCGGCAGTTTCGGTGAATTCAAGTGCCGCGCGGTAGCAGTCGTCGAAGAAATCGCCGACCAGCCTGATCTCGACGAATTCGCCGCCGAACAGCCGCGTCTTGTCGATCTTCTGCTGCGGCGTCGTCACCGGCATGAAGACGACGCCCTTCTTGCCGAAATGGCGGCAGACGAAGGCAAAGCCCTGCGCATGATTGCCGGCCGAGGCGCAGACAAACAGCTCGGCCTCATTGCCGGCGGCGAGCGTCTTGCGGAAGAAGTTGAAGGCGCCGCGGATCTTGTAGGAGCGCACCGGCGTCAGGTCCTCGCGCTTCAGCAGCACCCGCGCGCCGGTCTTCTTCGACAGATAGTCGTTTTCCTGCAGCGGCGTTTCCGGAAAGATCTCGCGGATCGCGGCAGCGGCGGCAGCGACGCGAGAGGAGAAACTGGTCATGGCAGGAGCACCCCACAGGCTAGGCGAATTCGGTCCCGCTATTGCATATCCGGCCTCGCGAAGCCATTGTCCGGCCACCCGAAAGGGTGTTCCCAAAACCTCGTTGGCCGTTAGGAGCGTGTGTTCATGCCTGTCGCATCGGTGGCCCAGAAAACCGTGTCGCTGCCGGAGTTCGGCGAGCCGACGGTGATGCCGCTGGTTACGCGCGCCACCTACGAGGCCCGTATAGCGGCACTGGTCGCGCGCGGCGGGTTCGATGCCTTCGTCGTCTATGGCGACCGCGAACATGCGGCCAATGTCGCCTACCTCTGCGGCTACGATCCTCGCTTCGAGGAGACGCTGCTGGTCATCGTTCCCGGCAAGCCGCCGAAACTGCTGGTCGGCAACGAGGGCTGGGGCTATGCCGAGATCTGCGACGGGCCTTACGAGCGCGTGCTCTACCAGACGTTCTCGCTGCCGGCGCAGCCGCGCGACCGCTCGCAAGCGCTGGCCGACATCCTCGTCGGTTGCGGCCTGAAAGCCGGCCAGCGCATCGGCGCCATCGGCTGGAAGCCGTTCGGCCCCGGCGATGCGGGTTTTGGCGAAACGACGCTCGACCTGCCGTCCTTCATCGCCGACACGCTGCGCAGCCTTGCCGGCGATAGGGGCGTGATCATCAACGCGGCGAACCTTTTGATGAACCCTGCCGACGGCCTGCGCGCCATCAACGAGGCCGACCAACTGGCCGCGTTCGAATTCGCCGCGACCTATTCCTCGCAAGGCCTGCGCAATGTCCTGCAAGGCATCGAACCCGGCATGACCGAATTGCAGGCGGCGCGGCTGATGGGCATCAACGGCCTGCCGCAATGCTGCCACCCGATGCTGTCGGCCGGCAGGCGGGCGGCCTATGGCCTGCCGAGCCCGCGTCTTGACGTCATCAAGCGCGGCGACCCGATCACCATGGCCTATGGCATCCAGGGCTCGCTCAATGCCCGCGCCGGTTTTCTGGTCGAGGACGCGGCCGAGCTTCCGAGGGGCATCCAGGACTATGTCGAGAAGCTGGTCGCGCCCTATTTCTGCGCCGTCGTCGACTGGTACGAGACGGTCGGCATCGGCGTTCCCGGCGGCGCGTTGTGGCAAGCTGTGCACGAGCGCATCGGCGATCGGTTCTTCGGCGTAGCGCTCAACCCCGGCCATCTCATCCATATCGACGAATGGATGCATTCGCCGGTATTTTCCGGCTCCGACATCAGATTGAAATCGGGCATGGCGTTGCAGGTCGACATCATCCCGGCGACCGGCACCGATTATTTCACTACAAACATCGAGGACGGCATCGCGCTGGCCGACGAGGCGCTGCGCGAAGAGATCGCGGCGCGCTATCCGGAAGCCTGGCGCCGCATCGAGGCGCGCCGCGCCTTCATGCGCGACGTGCTTGGCATAAGACTGAAGCCGGAAGTGCTGCCGTTTTCCAACATTCCGGCGTTCCTGCCGCCGTTCTGGCTTTCGCGCAACAGTGCGATGGCAGTCGTGGGGCGCTGAGCGCATTTCGGGCGCCTGCGACTTACTTCTGCCGCACTTCGCCTGTCCGGGAGGTGCGGCGGAGGTGGATGGGCCTTTGGTCAGGCCGGAGTGGAATTGCTTAAGTGCCCTTGAAGACGATTTGCATCATTGTCCTTGCCGCGCTGCTCGCTGGCTGCGGCGGCCGCCAAACCGAGGAACTGCTCGGCAGCGCCATGATGGCGGTGCCGGTGACGGAAATCGCCGGCAATCACTCGATCTTCATCGCCACGACGCGCAAGCGCTCCGACGATCCCAACAAGGTCTTCGACGGCGAGCGCTCGGCGACGCTGAACTATGCCCGCGTCAACGTCACCGTCCCCGGCATCCACAAGACAGGCCAGATCGAGCGGCGCTCACGCGGCAAGTCGGACGATCCGGCCAAATACTTCATGGCTTCCGAGGTCGTCGGCTACGACACCCAGCCGAAATTCTCCAGCGCCCTCAGCGCCGACATCGCGGCGCGCGGCGGCCGCGTCATGGTCTTCGTCCACGGCTACAACACCGGCTTCGACGACGCAGTCTACCGCGTCACCCAGATCACCCATGATTCCGGCTATCCGGGCACGCCGGTGCTGTTTTCCTGGGCGTCGGGCGCCAAGACCACCGACTACGTTTACGACAAGGAAAGCGCCAGCGTTGCCCGCGACCAGTTGGAAGTGACGCTGAGAATGCTGGCGCAGACCGGCGCGCGGCGCATCGACATCGTCGCCCATTCGCTGGGGACCTGGGTTACCATGGAGGCGTTGCGCCAGCTCGCCATCACCGGCGACCGTGATCTGGGCGGCAAGCTCGGCGACGTCGTGCTGGCCTCGCCCGACATCGACGTCGACGTGTTCAAGAGCCAGATGCGCCGCTACGGCAAGCCGGACAAGCCGTTCATCCTGCTGCTCTCCGACGACGACCGGGCGCTACGGCTCTCCGGCCTGATCGCCGGTGCGCGGCCGCGCGTCGGCGACTACAAGAACGCCGCCGACCTCGCCAGCTATGGCGTGTCGGTCGTCGATCTCTCCAGCGTCAAGGGAACCGACCGCTTCAACCACACCAAATTCGCCGATAATCCGGAATTGGTGCAGTTGATCGGCCAGAAGCTGCGCGAGGATGACGGGTTTGCCAGCGACCGCGAAGTGACAGACCGCATCGCCTCGGTCGGACAATAGCTGCATTGCGCGGCAGCGACCGTTGACCATTGCCGCACAATCGGAACAGTTTGAACTGGACCGTGCCGGCCTCTGCCTCTATCGAATAGGCCAAGACGTCTCCGGCTCGACGTCGCCTTTGCGGGAGCCCGCGTGATCGTGCCTTCGAAGATCTTTCTCGTCGCTGCGTTCGCGCTCGCGGTTACCGGCTGCGCCGGCCAGAACACGCACGATCTGCTCAACAAGACGACAATCACCGTGCCTGCTGCCGATATCGCGGCGACGCATCAAATCTTCGTCGCAACGACCCGGCAAAAGGCAATGAAAGCGCCCCGGCAGGTGTTCGACGGCGACCGTTCGCCGACCACCAGCTTTGCCAGCGTCGAGGTGACGGTGCCCAAAATCCACCAGCTCGGCGCCATCGAGCGGGTCAAGGGCTCGGCCAACAGCAATCCGGCGAAGGATTTCACGGCGACCGGCGTCACCTTCTACGAAGGCGCGCCGCAATTCGCCAAAGCGGTCGGCGCCGATATCGCGATGCGCGGCGACCGCGCGCTGGTTTTCGTGCACGGCTTCAACAACGGCTTCGACGACGGTATCTACCGGCTGACGCAGATCGCGCACGACACGAAATACCCAGGCACGCCGGTGCTGTTTTCGTGGGCGTCGAGCGGCAAGACGACCGGCTACATCTACGACAAGGAAAGCGCCAATGCGGCGCGCGACGATCTCGAAGCGACGCTGCGCATGCTCGCCAAGAGCCGCGCCAAGAGCATCGACATCATTGCCCATTCGATGGGGACCTGGGTGACCATGGAAGCGTTGCGCCAGCTTGCCATCACCGGCGACCGCGACCTCGGCGGCAAGCTCGGCTACGTCATCCTGGCCTCACCCGATATCGACGTCGACGTGTTCAAGAAGCAGATGATCCGCTACGGCAAGCCTGACAAGCCGTTCGCCGTGCTGCTTTCGGGCGACGACCGGGCGCTCAGGCTGTCGACCCTGATCTCTGGCGACAAGCCACGCGTCGGCGATTATGGCGACGCGGCCGACCTCGCCAGCTATGGCGTCTCGGTGGTCGACCTGACCAAGACCAAGGGCGGCGACCGGCTGAACCACGCCAAATTCGCCGACAATCCGTTCCTGGTGCAGCTGCTCGGCGACCGCTTGCGTGCCCCCGCGGGCCTCGCCTCCGAAGAGACCGCGCCGGCCCAGCTCGACAATCTCGGCCAGGGCCTCGGCAAGGCCGTCGGTTCGGTCGCCGAAATCGTCATCACCACGCCGTTCAAAGTGCTGACCATCGCCACCGGCGGGTGAGCGATCGATGAGCGGTCACTGTTGACGTCAGTTCGGAACAAAGCGCACGGCAGCGATCCTTCGCGCCCCTCTGTCCTGCCGGACATCTCCCCCTCTAGTGGGGAGATTGGCCACCACTTTCGGCTTTCGCCAATCTCCATCTTTGAACAAGGCGCTGTCAACGAAACTGCCAATTTCCCCCCTTGAGGGGGAGATGTCCGGCAGGACAGAGGGGGGCGCTGTCCCTCCAGGGTTCAATGATTCTTCAAACGAACAGATCGACCTTCTGAAAAGTCGTCACGTCGATCAGGCCGACGTCGGAAATTCTGAGCTCGGGGATGACGACCAGCGCCAGCAGCGAGTGCTGCATGTAGGCGTTGTTGAGCGAGCAGCCCATCTGCCGCATGGCGTCGCTGAGTTTGTCGGCCTTGGCGGCGACGATTTCGGCGCGCTCGTCCGACATCAGCCCGGCGATCCGCATTTCGACCAGCGCCAGCTCCTTGCCGTTGGAAAACAGCACGACGCCGCCGCCGACCTCGCCCAGCCGGTTCACGGCCAGAGCCATATCCTGCTTGTTGGTGCCGACGACGATGATGTGGTGGGCATCGTGGGCCACGCTCGACGCCATGGCGCAATCGCCGATGTAGCCGAAGCCGGAGACGAAGGCGTTGGTGACGCCACCGGTGCCCTTGTGGCGCTCGACCAGCGCGATCTGGCAGACATCGTTGCGGCGGTCCATGGCGACCAGCCCGTCCTCGACGGCAAGATCGGCCTCCAGCGCCCGCGTCGGCGCCTGATTCTCGATCACGCCGATGACGCGCACCCGCACCTCGTTGGCGCCCATGGGTGCGGCGATGTCGAAGTCGCCGGGCTTGAGCTTCCTGCCGAGCTTGACGGTGTTCTTCGCCGTCTTCGGATAGTCGTAGGCCGGAATGTCGATTTCGAGCTTGCCGCCCTTGGCCAGCCTGACGCCGCGGCCATAGACCTCGTCGATGGTCATTTCGGCGAGGTCGGAGACGATCAGCAGATCGGCGAGCCGTCCCGGCGCGATCGAGCCGATCTCGCGCTCCAGCCGGAAATGCTGGGCGGTGTTGAGCGTCGCCATCTGGATCGCCGTCACCGGCTTCAAGCCCTGGCTGATGGCGTGGCGCACGACCCGGTCCATATGGCCTTCGTGCACCAGCGTGCCGGAGTGGCTGTCGTCGGTGCACAGGATGAAGTTGCGCGGGTCGAGCCCGCTCTCCGTCACCGCCTTGATCTGCGAGGCCACGTCGTACCAGGCCGAGCCCAGCCGCAGCATTGCCTTCATGCCCTGGCGGACGCGGGCGATGGCGTCCTCGGCGCGCGTGCCTTCGTGGTCATCCTCAGGGCCGCCGGCGACATAGCCATGGAACGGCAGGCCGAGATCGCGCGAGGCATAATGCCCGCCGACGGTCTTGCCGGCCCTCACCGTCGCGGCGATCTCACCCGACATCACCGGATCGTTGGCGGCGACGCCGGGAAAATTCATCACCTCGCCGAGCCCGATGATGTTTTCCCAGCTCATCGCTTCGGCAACGTCGGCGACGGTCAGTTCGGCGCCGGCATGCTCCAGCCCCGGTGCCGAAGGCACGCAGGACGGCATCTGCACGAGTACGTTGACCGGCATGGCGACGGCCTCGTCATGCATCAGCCGCACGCCCGGCAGGCCGAGCACGTTGGCGATCTCATGCGGATCGATGAACATCGAGGTGGTGCCGTGCGGGATCACCGCGCGGCAGAATTCCGTCACCGTCACCATGCCGCTCTCGACATGCATATGCGCGTCGCAAAGCCCCGGCACCAGATAGCGGCCGCCGGCATCGACCACCTTAGTGCCCTGGCCGATGGCATGGCCGGCGTTCGGCCCGCAATAGGCAAAGCGGCCGCCGGCAATGGCAATGTCGGTGCCGGCGATGATCTCGCCTGAATGGACGTTGACCCAGCGCCCGTTGCGGATGACGAGATCGGCGGGCTTGCGGCCCATGGCGACATCGACCAGATGCGTCGCCATCTCGGCCCAGGGTTTTGGTTTCGTCGCATTGGCGGTCTTCGGCATCAACAGGCTCCTCTTTGCCCGACTGTGCCAAGCCGCGAGGATTTTGACCAGCGGGGAAGTAAGCGCGGACGGCGAAGTTGCAGATCTCCCCCCTCGAGGCCCTTGTGGGGAGGGGTTAGGGGTGGGGGTACGTCGTAGAGCGAAAGCCTCGGCGTTCCATCTGCGATAGCCCTGCCCTCGAGGGGGAGATGTCGCCGAAGGCGACAGAGGGGTCGCCTATCCACGCGCGACGACCCCCTCTGGCCTACCGGCCATCTCCCCTCAAGGAGCCCTCAAGGAGGGAGATCGATGCGCCATGGCCTTCGCCAATCGCCAAGGGCATTTTGTGCCGGCCGCAGCAACTTTGTTCTTGCTTTGTGCCTGCAGCTATGCTACTAATTTGGGTATGGTGCTAATTGGCTCCAACGACCCGCCTCCCGAGGCGGGTTTTTCTGTTATGGCGCCATTCACGGCAAAATGGCCCAAGCGGGAATGCGATTCCGTTGCGGCCAATCAGCTTTCGTCTCGTTAGAGGATCCTTCTGAATCGACGGTGGCGGAGTTCGACGCACTCGTTCCGAGCCTTCGGCCGGTTCACTCAATTCGATCCCGAACTGTCACTTCTTGCTCGGATCGTCTGCCGGGTTGACGTAGGTGATCTTGAATGGCCCCTCGCCATGAACCTGGATGATCGTATCGCTTGTCGTCCAGGCGAAGTGATTCATTCCGGCCGGCGCGACGCCGAAGCCGCCAGCAGTCAGTTCGACACCTTTCGACTCGTCGAGCTTATCGCCCATTCCAATATGGAAGTTGCCGGAAAGCACCGTTACGTATTCCGTGGTGGGATGATTATGTGCGGCAATTTTGTAGCCGGCGAGTGTCTTCAACCGCAGCACAAAGGCGCCGTCCTTTGAGGGGTCTCCAGCGACAACAGCCATTTCCGCGCCAGCGGGAATGACAGCAGGAGCAGGACCCCATTTGATGTCTTTGGCGTTCATCGGCATCTCATCGGCAAACAGAGGCGCCGTCCCAACAAGCAGCAGTGCCAGGGCAGAGGCAAGCTTGAGCATGACAATCTCCCAATGTCTGTAGAGGACGGCGTCGAGTATCGGCGCGCCGATCCACTTGCCAATTGGAGTCTATCAGGGCAGAGCGCCCGAACGCATCCTGCGAACGGGGGACGCGCATTCGCGGTAGCCGCGGAAGCTGCCGCTAAAAACATTTCCAGGTGAAACGATTTTGTTTGTATAACTGTAGGTGATCGGCCTCGCTAGCTTCCAGATTTCTCTACGGCAAAAGACGGCTTGACGGCCCCTGCCCGGCATCTGAAAAGGACTGGCCTGCGGATGTGGCGGAATTGGTAGACGCAAGGGACTTAAAATCCCGTCCTAGTCCTTTGCACCCTCGCAACTAACCCCTCAAGGCTTGTAATTCCCCGGTTTGCGCCGGGGTTTTTCATTTCACCACTCGTGCAACGGATTTTGTGGGAAACACGCCGTTGTGGGAATCGTGTGGGAAAAGGAGAACCGACGTTCATGGCCAAACCAATCCACATGAATCTGCAGGCCGGCACCGACGACGAGTTAGACAACTACGCCAAGGGTGGCTCCAGAAGAGGAAATCGAATTAAATCAGCACAATCTTAGAGGTGCGTGAGGCGGTTTCTCAAGCACCAGCACATGACTGCCAAGAGGTGATGTGTGAGTGCTCTTAACCTTGAACCCCTCGTCAGAAAGCGTTTCGATAAATTCGCCATCCGTTCCAGGCGGAACGCGGGCAACGACGTTCGAGGTGCGCCTCACAATATTGGAAAGCACCCTTCGTGCCTTGTCCGGGCCGATGTTGCGCTGCATGTGCTGATAGACGGCCAGCAGCAGGACGATATCGTATTTCGGTAGAAGGATATTACCGAGGCGCCGGCTGCCAAGATTCAGGCGATCGAACCGGGCATGCACCGGGGAGCCACTCAACAACATCTTTGCAGTCTCGATATGCGGCTTGGCAATGTCGATCCCGTGGATCGAACTGGGTTTCAGCTTGGAGATCTCATAGGCGACAACACCCATATTGCAGCCAACATCGAGAATGGATTTCCCAGCATAGTCGATCTCCAATGAGAATATCCCGTCCAGTCTATCCTCCCATGTTCCTGCAAAACCTCTTTTGAACCTTGACCACCACAAATCATATACTCCTAAATTAGAGATCGCCGAAATATAGCGCTCGTTACCTTCTACTATTCATAAGTCGTGGCCAAGAAAAGCCTGCCCCCCACAAAAACACAGAAAAACATCATGGACACCACGTTCAAGGGCGCTGCGAGGCGCCTTGCTGATCTCAACTTGCGGGAAACTAGGCGCTCGCATTGGAGTAGGAGAGGACGGTGTTTAGGACATCGCCTTCAAAGCTAGTCCAGCCAACCCCATTAACGCATCACGACCCCGATCTCTCGGCAGTCGCCTGATGGCTCAGAACCGCAAGGGCATCCATCGTCCGATGCAGCACAGCGACCTCTGCGACATCGGCAAGTGGGAGGTCATAGAGGTGTGGCGCAGCATCCGCGAACACATCCCAGGACTGTCCGACACCGTGGTCTACACAACGCGGCATACGTGCTGCTCGTGGCAGATCATCCGTGGCATCGACATCCGGCGCGTCCAAATCTGGACGGGTCAAAAGTCGATCCAGACCACCCTGAACTACGCCCACCTCGCACCCAATCACTTGCTCGACAACCTGACCGCCTCGAAGGTGGCGCGGCTCCGAGGCTCGTGGTAGTGAACGGCAAATCCTAAGCCGACCGTGTGGGAAAGCCATGTGGGAGACCGGTGGGATTTCCCCACAATGTGGGAAGTGGGCGTGGCGGAACTGGTATACGCAGCAGACTTAAAATCTGCCGGTGTTTCAAGCACTTACGGGTTCAAATCCCGTCGCCCACACCAAGCCTCGCAAGGGACTTAATATCCCTCGATCTCTGATCGTACGGGTTCGATTCCCGTCGTCCGCACCAGCAACATCGGCGCCATTGCGGCCTAAGCAAGAGCGTGAACTCGCCGGATACAGGCTGCCACATGCCATTTCACGACCAGGAGCCGGCGAGCCGATACGAGAACTGCGATATGCGTATCCGGTGTCCGCATGTTCGTTTGCCAGCTTCCAAAGCGCACTCAGGCAAGGGCGGCGGTATCGGTCGCGCGCATCATCGCCAGCAATTTCGATATGATTTTGTCACATCGGCTGCTATATGGTGGAAAAGGAGTCCGCCCATGCGAACCACCCAGCCGATAAGTATCACCCTCCCGCGCGACATGGCCGAGGCCGTCGCGCGCAAGGTCGAATCCGGCGCCTACGCCTCCGTCAGCGAAGTGCTGCGCGAGGGCGTGCGCGCGCTGCTCGACCGCGACGCCGCCGTTGAACGCTGGCTGCGCGAGGAAGTCGCCCAGAGCTACGACGAGTACAAGGCGAATCCGTCCAGCGCCATCCCTGCCGAGCAGGTCATGCTGCGTATCCGCGACCGCGCCGCCGCGCGACGTGATGATGCCACTAAGGAATGACGCGCACGGTTGTATTTTCCGCGCAAGCGGAGCGCCAGTTGGATGCGCTGTATCGCTACATAGAGGAATATTCCTCCACAGCCCGTGCGGAATCGTTCGTTGGCGGGATCGTGGCCTATAGCATGGCTCACCTCCCGATCGGGTTCAGCTTCAGGTGCTGGATCAAAATAATCGTCTTGGCGTCGATGATGCGACCGTCGTGGATGCCGGCCAGTGCTTCGTCGAGCGGCATTTCGAGAACTTCGATGTCTTCGCCTTCGTCATGCGCACCGCCGCCGTCGGAAATGCGGTCGGCGGGCGAATAGCGGGCGACGAAGAACCAGAGCCGCTCGGTCACGCTGCCGGGGCTCATATAGGGCGAAAACAGCCGCTGCACGTCCTTCAGGCGGTAGCCGAGTTCCTCCTCGGCCTCCTTGCGGATGCAGGTTTCGGGATCGTCTTCGTCGAGCAGGCCGGCGCAGGCCTCGATCAGCGGCTCCTTGTGGCCGGTGACGTAGGCCGGGTAGCGGAACTGCCGCACCAGAAGCACCGTCGAACGCTCCGGATCGAAAGGCAGGATCACCGCGCCGTCGCCGCGATCGTAGGTCTGGCGGGTGTGCGTTTCCCATTTGCCGTCGCGCCGGCGATAGTCGAAGACGGTCTTTTTCAAAACCGCCCACTCGTCGGAAAGGACTTCCTCGGAGCGGATGCGAATGCGATCTTCCATGGTGGACTCCCTGCTGCCGCGGCAAGGCGTAGCCGCGAACGGCGGTTCGTGCAATCGGGCCACCAATTGGTCCAGAGCACCGGTTCACCGTCTCGTGTCTGGCGCTGGCACAATCGGCTGCATAAATAGCGGCAACCCTTTCCGGAGTTTTTTATGACCTCATCGCTTTTCCAGCCGATCACCCTCGACGGCCTGACCTTCCCCAACCGCATCGCGGTCGCGCCGATGTGCCAGTATTCGGCCGAGGACGGCTCGGCCAGCGATTGGCACCTCTATCACTGGATGAACCTGGCGATGTCGGGCGCCGGCATGGTCACAGTCGAGATGACCGATGTCGAACGGCGCGGCCGCATCTCGCATGGCTGTCTCGGCCTCTATTCCGAGGACAACGAGGCGGCGGCGCGACGCACGCTGGATGCAGCCAAGCGTGTCGCCGCACCGGGCACGAAATTCGGCACGCAGCTTGCCCATGCCGGCCGCAAGGCCTCGAACCGCAAACCCTGGGAGGGCGGCGGCCCGCTGCATGCCGATCAGGATCCGTGGCCGATCGTGTCGGCCTCGGCCATCGCCTACGACACCGGCTGGCAGGTGCCGCGGGCGCTGGAGGATGACGAGATACTGCAAATCATCGAACGCTTCGCCGAAGCAGCCCGGCGGGCCGAGCGCGCCGGCTTCGACTTCATCGAGCTGCATGCCGCGCATGGCTATCTGATCTTCCAGTTCCTGTCGCCGCTCTCCAACCGGCGCACCGACCGCTGGGGCGGCTCGCTGGAAAACCGCATGCGTTTCGCCGTCGAGATCGCCAAGGCGGTGAAGAAGGCGGTGCCCAGGCTGATGCTGGGCGCGCGTCTGTCGATCAAGGAATGGGTCGATGGCGGCTTCGAGGTCGAGGATGCGATCGAAGTGGCAAAAGCGCTGAAGGAAGCCGGCGTCGCCTATCTCTGCTGCTCGAGCGGCGGCAATTCACCGTTGCAGAAGCTGCCCTCCGGGCCCGGCTACCAGGTTCATCTGGCCGAAGCGGTGCGCAAGGCCGTCGGCATCCCGACGCGGGCCGTCGGTCTGATCGACGATCCGAAACAGGCCGAGGCGATCGTCGCCGACGGCCGCGCCGACATGGTGGCGCTGGCGCGCGCTTTCCTTGCCGATCCGCGCTGGGGCTGGCGCGCCGCGGCCACCTTCGGCGAAAAAATCCACCCGGCGCCGCAGCTTGCCCGCTCGGTGACGACGATGCAGCACTGGATGAAGGCGGCGAACTGACGGCGGGTTCGTCTCGCTAGACGGGCCAGCACAGCTTCGCATTGATCCTCTGCCGGTGTAGGGTGGCCGGGGCCGCGGCTGGGCGCGGCGGGTTGGGGGAGCAGAGACATGCCGTTCAGGGGGAATTCCATTGCGGCTGCTGCCGCGGTGTTGGCCGGGCTGTCGTTCGCCGCACCGACGCCGGCCGGGGCGCAATATTGCGAAGGCACGGTGCACGGCCTTTCCAGGCACTACAATCTGGCGACGGGAAGCGGCTTTCTCGCCGTTCGAGCCCGACCGAACTCGTCGTCGCGCATGATCGGGCAATTGTTCAACGGCGACCAAACCGAGATCTTCGACCGCCGCGGAAGCTGGTACAAGGTCGATTTCGGCGGCCGCACCGGCTGGGCGAATGCAAGCTGGCTGCGCAACGACTGCGGCTATTGAGCTATTTTCGCCTGAGCTAAAATAGCTGTTGCAACCAAATCGGCCGCTCCGCGTTGGCGGCGATGATGGACAGCAAGCCATTTGAAAAGCCGGTCGTGGTCGAACTCGGCCATGTCGGCAAATATCGGCAGATCCGCAGCGCCCAGGAGGCGGCGGAGTGCTTGATGACGATCTGGCCACTCAACCGCGGGCCGCGTCATCGTGATGCCCTCGACACTTGCCTAAAAGTGCTGGAAGGTTATCGTTCGACGGCGGATGCGCGCCGGGCACTGATCGAAGCCGCCAGGGAATCGGACGTGCTGGTCCCAGACGACAGGCTGCCAGACGACAGATTGGCCGACGATAGGCTGCATTGAGGCAACGGGCTTTCAACCGGAGGGTTTCATGGCGAAACTGACCTACAAGATCGTCGAGCATGACGGAGGCTGGGCCTACAAGGTCGGCTCGACATTCTCCGAAACGTTCCCCACCCATCAGGACGCGTTGCGCGCCGCCGAAATCGCTTCGGCCGAACAGCAGGTCGCCGGCAACACCGACGGCATCCAGTACGAGGACGCCGACGGCAAATGGCACGACGAGCTCGCCGACGGCCGCGACCGGCCGCAGACCGAGGTTTCGGATTAGAGTGTGCCGATATCCAGGTGATGCCGGCGTGCTTTACAGGTCGGTATGGTAGCGCTACCGTCTCACATCGCGGGTGACCGGGGAGGAGCCTGGGCGCCGTCGCGGGCCAGGCAGGAAAGCGGTTTCCTTCGAAGTCGTTGCGGGAATCAATCGGGAGGAGATCGATGGCGTCTGTCGCGATCGGCGATGTCTACAAATCATTTGGGACCGTCGAGGTCCTGCACGGGGTCAGCGTCGACATAGACGACGGCGAGTTCGTCACGCTGGTCGGTCCTTCGGGTTGCGGAAAGTCGACCCTGCTCAGGATGATCGCCGGCCTGGAAAAGATCTCGCGCGGCCAGATCGCGATCGGCAAACGTGTCGTCAACAACGTTGCGCCAAAGGAGCGCGACGTCGCCATGGTCTTCCAGAACTATGCGCTCTATCCGCATATGACGGTCGCCGAGAACATGGCGTTCTCGCTGATGCTCAAGGGCGTTCCCAAGACGGAGAGCGATGCCGGCGTGCGGCGCGCGGCCGAAATCCTGGGACTGGTGCCGCTGCTCGACCGTTATCCGCGCCAGCTTTCCGGCGGCCAGCGCCAGCGCGTTGCCATGGGCCGGGCGATCGTGCGCGATCCGCAGGTTTTCCTGTTCGACGAGCCGCTGTCCAATCTCGATGCCAAGCTCCGGGTGCAGATGCGTGCCGAGATCAAGGAACTGCACCAGCGCCTGAAGACGACGACGGTCTACGTCACCCACGACCAGATCGAGGCGATGACCATGGCCGACAAGATCGTCGTCATGCATGACGGCATCGTCGAGCAGATCGGGCCGCCGCTCGAGTTGTACGACCGGCCGAACAATCTGTTTGTCGCCAGTTTCATCGGCTCGCCCGCCATGAACATGCTCAGAGGCGACATCGTCAGCGACGGCTCGCCGTCATTTCGCGGCGCCGGCGGGATTTCGGTCCCGTTGGCCTCGGCACTTTCCATCGGCAATGGTGAGCCGGTCGTGCTGGGGATACGGCCCGAGCATTTACGGCTGTCCGACAATCAGGGCATTCCGGTCACCGTCGTGGTGGTCGAGCCGACAGGGTCCGAAGTGCAGCTCATCGGCCGCACCGCCGGCGGCGATGAGATCGTCGCAAATTTCCGCGAACGCCATTCCTTCACGCCGGGCGAAACCATCCGGCTTACGGCCGAGCCTGGCCTCATCCACCTCTTTCACGGCGAAACCGGTCAGCGGTTCGAAACGCCCATCAGGCAGTAGGACGGCAAGGACAATAAGCAGGAGGAAGCGAGCATGAAATTCACCAGACGCGACGTGATCCGCACCACCGCCGGCGTTGCGGCGGGAGCCTTGGGAAGCCGGCTCGTCGGCTCTCCCGCCTTTGCCCAGGAGGGGTTGAAATACAAGCCCGAGGACGGCGCCAAGCTCAGGCTGCTGCGCTGGTCGCCTTTCGTGCAGGGCGACGAGGATCAATGGCTGGCCAACACCAAACGCTTCACCGAAGCGACCGGCGTCGAGGTCCGTGTCGACAAGGAAAGCTGGGAGGACATCCGCCCCAAGGCGGCGGTCGCCGCCAATGTCGGCTCCGGTCCGGACCTGATGTTCGTCTGGTTCGACGACCCGCACCAATATCCCGACAAGCTGCACGACGTGACGGAGCTGGGGGAATATCTCGGCTCGAAATATGGCGGCTGGCACGATGGACCGCACCAATATGCGACACGGCAAGGCAAGTTCCTCGGCCTGCCGCTGGCGACCATCGGCAATGCCATCGTCTATCGTGAAAGCTGGGTGAAAGAGGCTGGCTTCTCCGAATTTCCGAAGGACACGGCAGGCCTGCTCGAGCTTTGCAAGGCATTGCAGGCGAAGGGGCACCCGGCCGGCTTCACGCATGGCCACGGCGTCGGCGATGGCAACAACTACGCCCACTGGCTGCTGTGGAGCCATGGCGGCCAGATGGTCGACGAGAGCAGCAAGGTGACGATCAACAGCCCCGAGACGCTGAAGGCGATCGAATACGCGCAGCAACTCTACAAGACCTTCATTCCCGGTACCGAAAGCTGGCTCGACGTCAACAACAACCGCGCCTTCCTGGCCGGCGAATTGAGCGTCATCGCCAACGGCATTTCGGCCTACAACACCGCCAAGATCAACAAGGACAAGGATCCGAAACTGGCCGAGATGGCCAAGGACATCCGCACCACCAACCTGCCGATCGGCCCGGTCGGAAAATCCGTCGAGCTGTTCCAGGTGACCACGGCCGTGATCTTCGACTACACGCCCTACCCCAACGCCGCCAAGGCCTACCTGCAGTTCATGTTCGAGGATCCGCAAATGTCGCAGTGGATCACGTCGTCGGCAGGCTATTGCTGCCAGACGCTCAAGGCCTTCGACAACAACCCGGTGTGGACGGCCGATCCGAACAATGCCGCCTACGCCAAGGCCTCGGCGACGCTGCGGCCCAACGGCTATGCCGGCCCGCTTGGCTATGCCTCGGCAGCGACCATGGCCGACTATGTGCTGGTCGACATGTTCGCCAAGGCGGTGACAGGCCAGGCGACACCGCAAGAAGCGATGGAAGAGGCCGAGAAGCGCGCAAACCGCTACTATCGCGTTTGAGCCGGGTTCAGCCGGGCAGCCATGCTGCCCGGCTTCGAATCGCGCATGGCCGCCCGCCGTTCAATGAGACCTTAGAGGAGCCGACCCATGGCCGTGACCTCCACTGCCGCTCAGCCACGCCGGTCGGCGCTGTCGCGCATTATGACGTTCGTGTCCGAAAGTCATAACGCGCTTGGCTTCGGCTTCATGCTGCCGGCGGCGGCGCTGCTACTGGTCTTCCTGACCTATCCGCTCGGGCTCGGCGTCTGGCTCGGCTTCACCGATGCCCGCATCGGCCGCCCCGGCATCTTCATCGGTATCGAGAACTACGAATATCTGTGGGATGACGCCGTCTTCTGGCTCTCGGTCTTCAACACCTTGCTCTACACGATCAGCGCCTCGGTCCTGAAGTTTGCGCTCGGCCTGTGGCTGGCGCTTATCCTCAACCAGAACCTGCCGTTCAAGTCGTTCTTCCGCGCGATCGTCCTGCTGCCCTGGGTGGTGCCGACGGTGCTGTCGGCGATCGCCTTCTGGTGGATCTACGATTCGCAATTCTCGATCCTGTCCTGGGCGCTTATGGAAATGGGCCTGATCGACCATCGCATCAACTTCCTCGGCGATCCCGAGAATGCGCGGGCTTCGGTCATCGCCGCCAACGTCTGGCGCGGCATTCCTTTCGTGGCGATCACGCTGCTTGCCGGCCTGCAGACGATTCCGCAGTCGCTCTACGAGGCCGCCACGCTCGACGGCGCCAGCCGCTGGCAATTGTTCCGCTATGTGACGCTGCCGCTGCTGACGCCGATCATCGCCATCACCATGACGTTTTCGGTGCTGTTCACCTTCACCGACTTCCAGCTGATTTATGTGCTGACGCGCGGCGGGCCGGTGAACGCCACGCATCTGATGGCGACGCTGTCGTTCCAGCGCGGCATTTCCGGAGGCCAGCTTGGCGAAGGCGCCGCGATCGCAGTTGCCATGATCCCGTTCCTGCTGGCGGCGATCCTGTTCAGCTATTTTGGCCTGCAGCGTCGCAAATGGCAGCAGGGCGGCGGAGATTGACATGACCGCGATCGAAACGAGCAAACGCCCGGAACTCGACGAAGGCGGCATGGGCTACCTGCAGAGTTTGCCGCGGCGCGTGGTGACGGTCTACCTGCCGTTGCTGATCTTCGTCATCGTGCTGTTGTTTCCGTTCTACTGGATGACGATCACGGCGGTTAAGCCCAACCTCGAGATGACCGACTACGCCAATTTCAATCCGTTCTGGGTGGTGCATCCGACGCTCGAGCATATCCGCTACCTGCTCTTCGAGACGTCTTATCCGGGCTGGCTGCTCAACACGATCATCATCTCGACCGCCGCCACGTTCCTGTCGCTGCTGGCTGCCGTGTTCGCTGCCTATGCGATCGAACGCTTGAGGTTCTCCGGGGCGCGGCAGGTCGGCCTCGCGGTGTTCCTCGCCTATCTCGTGCCGCCGTCGATCCTGTTCATTCCGCTGTCTGTGATGGTGTTCAACCTTGGACTTTACGACACGCCGTTCGCGCTCATCCTCACCTATCCGACCTTCCTGATCCCGTTCTGCACCTGGCTGCTGATGGGCTATTTCCGCTCGATCCCGTTCGAGCTGGAAGAATGCGCGCTGATCGACGGGGCGAGCCGCTGGCAGATCCTCACCAAGATCGTGCTGCCGCTGTCGGTACCGGGGCTGATTTCCGCCGGCATCTTCGCATTCACGCTGTCATGGAACGAGTTCATCTACGCCTTGACCTTCATCCAGTCGTCCGAAAACAAGACTGTGCCGGTCGGCGTGCTCACCGAGCTGGTGCGCTCGGACGTCTATGAATGGGGGGCGCTGATGGCGGGAGCGCTGATCGGCTCGCTGCCGGTGGTGGTGCTCTATTCGTTCTTTGTCGAGCATTATGTTTCCTCGATGACCGGAGCCGTGAAGGAATAGCCGACGTGATTAAGTTCGGAGGTATTCCCGGCGACCGGGATGCCCGGGGCGGGCACCCTGCCGGCCGAGACCGCGTTCCGGGAGGGTGTCAGCTGCTGGTGTCGGACTTCGGCGCAAATGCGCGGTCGGCAATGCGTTCGATGAAAGCGACGACCCGTTCCGGCTCGACGAATTGCGGCATGTGGCCAAGCCCCTCGACAGGTTCGAAATCGAGCCCGCTGATCTTTTCCATCAGCGGCCAGCCGTGGATATCGATGCCCAGCACGCGATCGGAAGCACCAAACAGAATGCCGGCCGGCAAGGTGATCTCGCCATAGCGTTGCTCGATGCGGCCAAGGTCGTGCGCGATCGCCACGACATCGGTCGATGTCGCGTAGAAATGGCTTGGCCTGAGCCCGCACCAGCCGCCGCCCTCGACCATATAGTCGGTCGGCGCCGTCTGCGGCGCGAAAATGAAGGCAAGCGTCGCTTCGGCATATTTGAGAGCCGCCGGGATCGCCACCGTATAAGCCATGATCCGGCGCCGCAGCGGCGACTTGACATATAGCGGGCCGAACTTCTCGCGCGCGTCCGGCTCCAGATGGGTCAGCGGTGCCAGCAAGGCGATACCGGAAATCGCCGTGGGATGCTCGATAGCCAGCGTCAGCGCGATGGCGCCACCCAGCGAATGACCGACGACCAGAGGCTTTTCCAGCCCAAGCGCGTCGATAAAATGCCGCACGACCTCGGCCTGCTCGGACAGCCGTCCGCTGGCGCCCCTGGCCCGCACCGAATAGCCGGAGCCCGGACGGTCGAGCGCGATCAGCCGATAGTCCGGGCCGAACCGTCCGAACAGCGTGTGGCCGAATTGATGAAGCTGCGCGCCGAGGCCGTGCAGGAAGACGATCGGCCGCCCCTCGCCCGTCTCGACATAATGGATGCGGTTGCCGTCGATCTCGATGAATTTGCCACTGGCCGGCACCAGCCTTTCGGCCTTCGCCGCGATCCGCAGCGTCGCCAGCAGCGGATAGGCTGCCACGACGAGCGCCAGCAGAAACAGCGCGCCGGGTAGCCATAGCAGAATTGATACCGGCATTTTTCACTCAGCGCCCAAACCAGCGCGCAGCATCACCCGCCGACGGCTCCACTGCAAGGGAGGTGGCACAGGTGGATCCGTCGTTTGGCGGCATTGCCGCCGGCCGTTTGCCGCGCTATCTCAGGCGACCCGTTTTCCGGAGCCTGCCATGACCGAAATCGTCACCGCCGCCATGCTCGTCATCGGCGACGAGATTCTGTCCGGCCGCACCAAGGACAAGAACATCGGCCACCTCGCCGAGATCATGACGGCGATCGGCATCGACCTGAAGGAAGTGCGCATCGTTGCGGACGAAGAAGACGAGATCGTCGCTGCGGTGAATGCGCTGCGCACCCGCTATACTTATGTCTTCGCCACCGGCGGCATCGGCCCGACGCATGACGACATCACCGCCGATTCGGTTGCCAAGGCCTTTGGCGTGCCATGCGAATACGACGCCAAGGCCTACGCCCTGCTGGAGGCAAGCTACGCCGCCCGCGGCATCGAATACACCGAAGCGCGCAAGCGCATGGCGCGGATGCCGCGCGGGGCAGACCACATCGATAATCCAGTGTCGGTTGCGCCGGGCTTTCGCATTGGCAACGTCCATGTCATGGCCGGCGTGCCGGCGATTTTCCAGGCGATGCTCGACAATGTCGTGCCGACATTGCGGGCCGGCACCAAAATGCTGTCGGCAACCGTGGAATGCCCGTTCGGCGAAGGCCTGATCGGCGGGCCGCTGGGCGACATCCAGAAGGCGCATCCGGACACGATCATCGGCTCCTACCCGAAATATGGCGACGGCAAGTTCTGGACGGAACTGGTGGTGCGCGCCCGCAGCCAGCAGGCGCTGGACTCCGCACGCGCCGACGTAGAGGCTATGGTGGCTGGCTTGATCAAGGCAAGCCGAGTGGGCTGATCGGCCGGCCTGACGGAACCAGCATCGCGCAGTGACGTTTGTCACGAGTGGGATCGCCGTATGAAGTGAGGGACTGCCATGCGCTTCAAGACCATCGTCGCCATATTGCAGAATGAACCGGATGCCGAGCGCGTCCTCGATTGCGCGATCCCGCTGGCCAGCCGATTCCAGAGCCATCTGATCGGCATCCATGCCGAGGCGCTGCCCGTGCCCTACACCTCTGCCACCGGCTTTCCGGACACCGAGTTCCTGCAGGTTTCCGCCGACATGAACCGGGAGCGCGCCGAGAAGTTGCAGGCCGCCTTTCACAAGCGCATCGAGAATTCCGGCCTGTCGTTCGAGTGGCGCAGCCTCGAGAGTTTTTCCGGCGACAGTGCGCTGACCGGCATCTCGACCGTTCGCACCGCGGACCTGATCATCGCCGCGCAGCGCGAATCGGGCAGCGACCCGAGCGCCGACGTCGACACCCTGGTCTACGATGCCGGCCGGCCGGTGCTGGTGGTGCCGCATTCGGGTTCGCTGGTGACCAGCTTCAAGCATGTGCTGCTCGCCTGGAACGGCAGCAAGGAAGCCGCGCGCGCGGCCTTCGATGCCCTGCCCTTCATTATCGAGGCCGAAAAGACGGACATCGTCGTCATCGACCCGCCCGATACGCTCGACGAGGCGCCGGAAACAGCCGGCGCCGAGATCGCCGCCTCGCTGTCCAGGCATGGCGCGACCGTCAGCGTCTCGGTGCTGAGGTCCGGCGGCGCCTCGGTCGACGACATCATCCAGACCAGGGTCGCCGAGTCGGGTGCGGACCTGCTCGTGCTCGGCGCCTACAGCCATTCCTGGCTGCGCCAGCTGCTGTTCGGCGGCGTGACGCGAACGGTGCTGCGCACCGCACCCGTGGCGGCCTTTCTGTCGCGGTAGGTTCACAGGGATAGCTTTCCACGCCCCTTGCCAAGGCCAAGCCTTTCCAGTTAATTCCGCGCGCATTCCATGGTGTCTGCGCGCGATGCGCGCTTTGCGGAGTGCGCGAAAGATGTCCCTGCCCGAAAAAGCCTTCCCGGTCTCCTGGGACCAGTTCCACCGCGATGCGCGCGCGCTCGCCTGGCGGCTTGCCGGCGCCAACAAGGGGCAATGGAAGGCGATCGTCTGCATCACGCGCGGCGGCCTGGTTCCGGCGGCTATCATTTCGCGCGAGCTTGGCATCCGCATCATCGAGACGGTCTGCGTCGCCTCCTACCACGATTATACCAGCCAGGGGCAATTGCAGGTGCTGAAGGAGGTCACGCCGGCGCTGCTCGTCGATGACGGGGCCGGCGTGCTGATCATCGACGACCTCACCGACACCGGCAAGACGGCGGGCATCGTGCGCGCGATGATGCCCAAGGCGCATTTCGCCACCGTCTATGCCAAGCCGAAAGGCAGGCCGATGGTCGACACTTTCGTTACCGAGGTCAGCCAGGACACCTGGATCTATTTCCCCTGGGACATGGGCTTCACCTACCAGAAGCCGATCGCCGACGACCACGCCGGCTGATTCGCGGCAACGCCGCTTGATGCACCGAGTCCGCCCAGAGGACCTCCGCACACCGATAAAGGCGTGGCGCGACGCTGCTGCAGTCGCGCCATTAGGCTGAGATCGGCGCAGATTGACGGAATCTGGCCGATCCGTGAAACATTTTTTACTTTCATTGCTTATAATTAGCCGTAAGATTCGTGAGACGGCAAATGATTCTGGAAGCTGGGGCAAGCTTCTCCGATGTTGACGAGGCCAACGACGCACAACCATAAGGCCGAAAGGGTCCGGCGACTCTTAGGCGCGGTGCCGTACCGCCTGCAGGTTGCAGCCCTGCCTTGGCGCGATAGCGGGGACGGCGTCGAAATCATGCTGATCACCAGCCGCGATACCGGCCGCTGGGTGCTTCCCAAGGGCTGGCCGGAAGCAAAGGAGCCGCTTTGCGAGGCGGCGGCGCGCGAAGCCGGCGAGGAGGCCGGGCTGCGCGGCACGATCTCGCATCACGAGGCCGGCCGCTATTTCTATGCCAAGGTGCTGGATTCCGGCGAGGAAGTGCCGTGCGAGGTGCTGGTGTTCCCGCTGCAGGTCGACAAGGTCGCCGACCGCTGGAAGGAAAAGCGGGCACGCATCCGCAAGTGGGTCAGCGCCGCCGAGGCTGTGCGCATGGTCAACGAACCCGACCTCAGCCAGATCATCGCCCATTTCTGCGCGGATCCGCATCGGTTCTCCTGAGTCTCAGTCGAGCATAGCCTATCGCTCAGGTGCTGTGAACGTCGTTGCCGAAGCGCCTCCACCCAGAGCCGAACCTTCTTCGCTGCGCTCCGCTTCTATCCCCGTTATCCACATATGTGACACACAAGATGTTGGGGTCATAAAAGCTACGCAAACGAATCCTTGACGGCGCAAAACGAGTCGCCTTTTATAGGCCATGCGCTCCTGTTGAGAGTGCGACCGGAAAAGTTTCGAGGCCGGTCTTTTTCCCGGAATATGTGCGTTTTGAGCCGCATTCCCGCCTGTTTACGAGGCCGGCGAAGGCGTGGGATTTTGAAGCCTTGGGGGGCGAAAGGGGAGGATTGTCGGACTTGAATAAATTGTCTGTTAATACTATATTTAGTGTTTGCAGGTAGGTTCGACGCTAGATAATGTGAATTTCCCTCGATCGAGGGCGTTACAAAAAGTTTTCAGTTTTGAGGGACCCACAGGGTCCGTGAGCGCGTTGGACAGCGGCCTCGCAAGAGGTTCGACCGGCAGGGCGGCGGAGACTGTGACGATGAGAGCCGGCGGTTTTCGAACGCCGGCAGATGGCGGACATGCGCGTTTCGTCAGGAGGGCAGAAATCCTCTGGGAAAAGCGCTATATGTAGACAAAAGGGACCGGACCAATGCGCATCGAGCGTCGTTTCACCAAGCCAGGACAATCTGCCTATTCGGAGATCGAATTCCGCAAGGCGCTTTCGGAGATCAAGAATCCGGATGGTTCGGTGGTGTTCCGCTTGGACAACATCGACGTGCCGGCTCAGTTCTCCCAGGTTGCCGCCGATATCCTGGCGCAGAAATATTTCCGCAAGGCTGGCGTCCCGGCACGGCTGAAGAAGGTCGAAGAGACGCAAGTCCCCTCCTTCCTGTGGCGCTCCGTCGCCGACGAGGCTGAACTGGCCAAGCTGCCGGAAGCCGAGCGCTACGGTTCCGAGACCGACGCCCGCCAGGTCTTCGACCGGCTTGCCGGTACCTGGACCTATTGGGGCTGGAAGGGCGGCTACTTCAAGTCGGAGGAAGACGCGCGCGCCTTCCGCGACGAGCTCGCCTATATGCTGGCCACCCAGCGCGTCGCGCCGAACTCGCCGCAATGGTTCAACACCGGCCTGCACTGGGCCTATGGCATCGACGGCCCGAGCCAGGGCCATTTCTATGTCGACCCGTTCACCGGCAAGCTGACCAAGTCGAAGTCTTCCTACGAGCATCCGCAGCCGCATGCCTGCTTCATCCAGGGCGTGCAGGACGACCTCGTCAATGAAGGCGGCATCATGGATTTGTGGGTGCGTGAGGCGCGCCTGTTCAAATATGGCTCCGGCACCGGCTCCAACTTCTCGTTCCTGCGCGGTGAAGGCGAAAAGCTGTCGGGCGGCGGTCGTTCGTCGGGGCTGATGAGCTTCCTCAAGATCGGCGACCGCGCCGCGGGCGCCATCAAGTCGGGCGGCACGACACGCCGCGCCGCGAAAATGGTCATCGTCGACGCCGATCATCCCGATATCGAGGAATTCATCGACTGGAAGGTCAATGAGGAGCAGAAGGTCGCCTCGCTGGTCACCGGCTCGAAGATCGTCAAGAAGCATCTCGAAGCGATCATGAAGGCCTGCATCAACTGCGAAGGCAATGGCGACGATTGCTTCGACCCGGCGGTCAACACCGCGCTGAAGCGCGAGATCAAGGCGGCCAAGAAGGACGCGGTGCCGGAGAACTACATCTACCGCGTCATCCAGTTCGCCAGGCAGGGCTACACCTCGATGTCGTTCAAGACCTACGACACCGACTGGGATTCGGACGCCTATCTCACCGTTTCCGGCCAGAATTCCAACAATTCGGTGTCGCTGAAGGACGATTTCCTGCGCGCCGTCGAGCAGGACGGCGACTGGCATCTCACCGCCCGCAAGGACGGCAAGGTGCTGAAGACACTGAAGGCGCGCGATCTCTGGGAAAAGATCGGCTATGCCGCCTGGGCATCGGCCGATCCGGGCCTGCATTTCAACACGACGATGAACGACTGGCACACCTGCGCCTCGGCCGGTGCGATCCGGGCGTCCAACCCGTGCTCGGAATACATGTTCCTCGACGACACCGCCTGCAACCTGGCCTCGATCAACCTTCTGCCCTATCGCAACACCGACGGCACCATCGACATATCAGCCTACGAGCACACGGTGCGGCTGTGGACCATGGTGCTGGAAATCTCCGTCATGATGGCGCAGTTCCCCTCGAAGGAGATCGCCAAGCTTTCCTACGAGTACCGCACGCTCGGCCTCGGCTACGCCAATATTGGCGGCCTGCTGATGACCTCCGGCATTCCCTATGATTCCGACGAGGGCCGCGCCATCTGCGCCGCCCTCACCGCGATCATGACCGGCACGGCCTATGCCACTTCGGCCGAAATGGCCGCCGAGCTCGGCGCCTTCCCCGACTACGACCGCAACGCGCAGAACATGCTGCGCGTCATGCGCAACCACCGCCGCGCGGCCTATGGCGAAAGAGACGGCTATGAGAAGCTTGCCGTCAACCCGGTGCCACTGGTCGCCTCGGATCTCAAGCAGCAGGAGCTTGCCGAACATGCCAAGGCCGCCTGGGACCGCGCCATCGAGCTCGGCGAGGAGCATGGCTACCGCAACGCGCAGGCAACGGTGATCGCGCCGACCGGCACGATCGGCCTGGTGATGGATTGCGATACCACCGGCATCGAGCCCGACTTCGCGCTGGTAAAATTCAAGAAGCTGGCCGGCGGCGGTTATTTCAAGATCATCAACCGCGCGGTGCCCGAAGCGCTGCGTACGCTCGGCTATTCCGAGGCCCAGATCGCCGAGATCGAGGCCTATGCGGTTGGCCACGGCAATCTCAACCAGGCGCCGGGCATCAACCCCGGCTCGCTCAAGGCAAAAGGCTTTACCGACGAAAAGATCGCAGCGCTCAATGCGGCGCTGAAGTCGGCCTTCGATATCAAGTTCGTCTTCAACCAGTGGACGCTGGGTGCCGACTGGGTGAAGGAGACGTTCGGCTTCACCGATGAGCAGCTCAACGATTTCTCGTTCGAGATGCTGCCGGCGCTGGGGTTCTCGAAGAAAGACATCGAGGCCGCCAACATCCATGTCTGCGGGGCGATGACGCTGGAAGGCGCGCCGTTCCTGAAGGCCGAACACCTGCCGGTGTTCGACTGCGCCAGCCCGTGCGGCAAGATCGGCAAGCGCTCGCTGTCGATCAACAGCCACATCATGATGATGGCGGCGGCACAGCCCTTCATTTCCGGCGCCATTTCCAAGACCATCAACATGCCGAACGACGCAACGGTGGAAGATGCCAAGGGCGCCTACATGCTGTCGTGGAAGCTGGCGCTCAAGGCCAACGCGCTCTATCGCGACGGCTCAAAGCTGTCGCAGCCGCTCAACGCCTCGTTGCTTGCCGACGTCGAAGACGACGAGGACGAAGCCATCGAGCAGCTGATCGCGGCGCCGGCCGCGCAGCGCGCCGTGCAGGTGACCGAGAAGATCGTCGAGCGCGTCGTCGAGCGTCTCTACCGCGACCGCGAGAAACTGCCGAACCGCCGCAAGGGCTATACCCAGAAGGCGGTCGTCGGCGGCCACAAGGTCTATCTCAGGACCGGCGAATTCGATGACGGCCGCCTCGGCGAGATCTTCATCGATATGCACAAGGAAGGTGCCGCCTTCCGGGCGATGATGAACAACTTCGCCATCGCCATCTCGCTCGGCCTGCAATATGGCGTGCCGCTCGACGAATATGTCGAGGCCTTCACCTTCACCAAATTCGAGCCGGCTGGCATGGTGCAAGGCAATGACGCCATCAAGAACGCCACGTCGATCCTCGACTATGTCTTCCGCGAACTGGCCGTCTCCTATCTCGGCCGCCACGACCTCGCCCATGTCGACCAGTCGGACTTCGACAAGACTGCGCTCGGGCGCGGCATCAACGAAGGCAAGGCAACGCCCTTCTCCAAGGGCCTGACCCGCGGCGCCTCGCCGGTCAAGCTGGTGTCGGGCATGGGCGCCGAGCCGAAAGGCTTTGCGGGTTCCGGCTCCGGAACTCCAGCCCGGACCGCCCCGACCGCCTTCTCCGGCTCCAACGTGCTGACGCTGAAGCCGGCCAGCGACGAAGCCATCGCCTACAAGCGCGACTACGAGGAGCGCGCCAGGGAACTGGTCGAGGACATCGTCTACGCGGAAGCCTCCGACCCGACGGAGCTGTTCACCGACGAGGCCGCGAAAGAAGCAGCCGAAGCCAAAGCGCTCGCCGCCAACCGGCGCCAGCAATCATTGATGCAGGGCTACACCGGCAACGAATGCTCGGAATGCCATAACTTCACGATGGTGCGGAACGGGACTTGTGAGAAGTGCGATACTTGTGGGGCTACGAGCGGGTGTAGCTGAGACCAACAGCGCCTCACTGCAGCGGATCTGCGGCAGTGAGGTTTTTTTTCGAGGGAGCGTTTCACCTGCAGGTGAAAAAAGAAAGGGAATCAAAATGGCGGAAAAAACTCTGACGGCGTTTGGGTCCGCATGCCGGGAAATCAGAATGGCACGAAAGCTGCGGATGATTGATCAAGCAAAGGAGATCAAGTGCTCGCCTTCTTTTATCTCAGCTGTTGAGACTGGAGGAAAACAGGTTCCAGAAGGGTACGTTGAAAACTTTGGAAATTGGCTGAAATTGGACGTGATTACAAGAAAGCACTTACAAGCTCTCGCTGATGCTCGAATAAACGTTATTCGATTTACACCGATCAACAAAGAACGCGCCGCTCTCGCTAGAAGATTGTTTAGGAAGATCAACAAGATGTCTCCAGACGAGATTCGAAAACTTGATGCGGAACTTCCAGGAGACGAAAGATGAGCCACGACTATTGCGTGTCCGCCAAGAGCCGCGCTGATATTGAGATACTAGCAGCGGCATGGCGCCAAGCACTGCACATAGGAACGACTTGCCAAGCCCCTGATATGGCTAGTGTCCTTGAAAATGAAATGCCACGGCTTTTTGGCGATTTCGCACTTGTCGTGAAAGACGATCATCTTATGGACGATGCAGAAGGATATACCGAATTTGATCCGCCTCGCATTGTCTTGTCAGCAATAACATATCAAGCTGCAGCGGACTTCGAGGGCCGTGGCAGGTGGACGGCTGCGCACGAGCTGGGGCATTTGGTCCTTCACAAGTCTGCCGTTCCTCTGGATCGAGCTCCCAAACGATACTCTCAAATGAAGGAGTTACCTGCGTACGCGAGCGCAGAGTGGCAAGCTAACGCGTTTGCGGCCGCTTTTCTCATGCCGGAGACTCTAGTTCGCGATTTCACCGACATCTCGGAAATTGTGACGTTCTTCGCAGTCAGTCGGAAAGCTGCCGAGAACCGCCTCAAAACCCTTGGGATTTCAGAGCCAATCATAGTTCCGCATCAGGTCAAAGCGGCAATCGGACTGCTGCAAACCAAGGCTGAAGAAACACCAAAGCCGGCTCGTTAAGGCCGGCTTTGGATACCGCGAAGAAGCCGAAGCCCACGCGGGGCGAAGAGGTTTGATTTCCCTCTCCTGTAGCAAGGTTATTATAGGGGAATATCATTCTCGGAGTCGAGGTAGCTTTGGCGCATCACACCTATGAGAAAATGCAATGTCAGACAAAGAGCGTAAAACCTTCGACGTAGGCAGGGACTCCAAATCTGGTCATTTTGTGCCAGTGAAAGAGGCCGAACGCCGGCCTAGCACTACGACCGTTGAGCGAGTTCCGAAGCCCGGATACGGTGACACGAGAAACGAGCCGTCCAGGAAAAAATAAGCCGCTGCGTATATCGAGTCCCTTCTCCCCTAGTGGGAGAAGGTGGATCGGCGCGCAGCGCCGAGACGGATGAGCAAGGGGTGTTCCAGCTTGGCATAGAGGGGCACTTCGTCCTACACCCTCATCCGTCTTGGCGCTTCGCGCCATCACCGCCAAGCCCGTCTGAAGAGGTTGCGCCAGGAACACTGAACAGCATCCTCAAGCAGTCCGGTCTGAAGGAGCGATGACATGCGATACGCGGTGGTGATTGAAAAAGCCGGAAACAATTTTTCCGCCTATGTGCCGGATCTGCCCGGCTGCATCGCCACCGGTGCGGACGGTGCCTGAGGTTGAAGCCGAAATTCGTGACGCAATACGCTTTCATATCGAAGGCCTGCGGGCCGATGGGCTGGATGTGCCCAAAGCTGTCAGCCTGGCGGGATATGTAGAGGCGTAGAAGGTGCGATCTCCCCTTCTACCCTTGTGGGAGAAGGTGGCCTCGCGAAGCGAGGTCGGATGAGGGGTGCTCCAGCTTGGCACCGGCGGCGCTCCGTCCAACACCCCTCAACCGTCTCGGCGCTCCGCGCCGAGCCACCTTCTCCCACAGGGGGAGAAGGGAAGAGCGCGCTACCGCCAAGGCTGCAAACTCTCGTCCCGTGCGTAGGCGATGATGGTATCGCAGACGGCGTTCAGATCCCGCAGCACGTCATCGTTCCAGAAGCGCAGCACGCGAAAGCCCCTCGCCTTCAATTCGGCATCCCGCTCCCGATCATAGCCCGAATCCGCGTGCTGGCTGCCGTCGATCTCGACAATCAGCCTGCCCTCGGCGCAAACGAAATCGGCGATGAACCGGCCGACCGGGACCTGACGCCGGAATTTGATGCTGTCGAGCGTGCGTCCGCGCAGCTCATGCCACAGGCGGTCTTCCGCCTCGGTCGGCTCGCGTCGCATAGAGCGGGCGAAACGACGCTTGGTCGGCGCGACGGGCTGGTGCGGCATGGGACGAGGGTATCCAATCTGGGCATGACGTCCAAGGAATTTGAGACCAAGTGTGGAAAACCGAGCGCTATCCCTTCTCCCCTTGTGGGAGAAGGCAAGAGCTGCCGCTACTCCGCCTCGGCCACCATCTGCCTTCCACCAACCCAGTCGCGCCACGCCTTCTCATCGCCGTGGAAGACGTTGAGGTCTATGCGACCCCTTACCCCGTGCGACAGGCCGGAGCCGGAATATTGCCAGAACAGCCATTTGCGGTCGGGATAGACCTTTGATGGGTGCGCCGCCACGGCGCGCAGCCAGAATGGATAATCTGGGAAGGCGCCCCTGAGATTGTCACGGTAGAAGTCAGGCGCGGTGTAGATGATTGGGCGCTGGCCGTAGTAGCGCTCGAGCTTGTCCATGAACACCTGCATCTTCTCCAGCACCTTTTGCCGCGACGGGCGGCGCTTGCAGCTGGATTCGCCGTTCCACTCGACGTCGATCACCGGCGGCAGCGCGCCCTCGACCCTCGGCACATTGCGGATGAACCAGTCGGCCTGCTCGCCGGCGGTGCGGCACCAATAGAAGAAGTGGTACGCGCCGCGCTTGAGGCCGGCGGCTTCGGCACTACGCCAGTTCCTGGTAAACATCGGGTCGAGATGATCGCCGCCGTCGGTCGCCTTGATGTAGGCGAAGTTTGCGCCCTGGGCGCGCAGCTTTTGCCAGTTCACATTGCCCTGCCAGCGCGAAACGTCGACGCCGTGGACGGCAAGGCGCCTCGGCGAGGAGGATTTACCGAAATTGATCGGCTTGGCGTCGCGAAAACCATAGCGCGTGACCGGCTCGGCAAGCATCGCCGGTGCTGCGCGTGTCAGCCGCTTCGGCGGCGCCATCAGCGCGATCACCTCGGCCGGCGGATCGATGCTTTGGTCGGGTACGTCCATCGCGACCTGTTGTTCGTCCTGCTCCTGTTCCGCGAAGGCTGGCGCAGCATCAGTTTTCGCCACGGATGCCACCGGCGCGGGTGGCCGCACAACCGAGCTGGTGGTCTCACTGGACGGCACTTGCAGCGCATCGACGCCGGAGGTCGACGTGCAGCCGGCAAGGCACAGCGCTGCGACCGAGAAGATGACGACGCCTGATAACCGCATCTGGACCTGTACGCAAAACACAACAGACCGTAGGCAGGACAACGCCGCCGGACAAACCAAGCTGGATTCCTAACAAGAAACTACCAACAAAGTTTGAATCGAATTGTTAGGGCTTTGCATCGGGACGTTGGCCCGGACGGAGGTGCGCTATCCCCCGGCGTTCGGCCACCTGGCTGCCTCGCAATCCCGCTTGACAACTCACGGCATGAGATTAGTCTCCACTAATCTTACGGTGTAAGGCCATACTTGGGAGGAAGTCATGCAGCCCGCCGCCTTGTCAGAATTGCAGCCCGTAGCCCCGCCCGAGCCACACTCGCCCGCCATCGGGATCGACGAGATATCTGGCGAGCTCAGCCGCGTCATCGAACGCGCCGAGGTCGATGCCTGGCTCGACCTCTATCGCGCCGCCCCGGCAGACTTTGCCGCAAGGCAAGGCCTTGCCATCGCCGAAGATGGCGATCTCGTCTGGACCACCTGCACGACGATCCCGTTCATCCATTTCAACTGCGTCAAGAATCTCGGTGTCGATAGCGCAGCCACCGAGAGCCGGCTCGACGCGCTTCTGGCGCATTATCGCGACGCCGGCATTCTGCGGCCCTGGTTCTACACCAATCCACATACCGAGCCGGCGACGCTCAGCTGCTGGCTCGAGGCGCGCGGCTTGCAGCGTCAGGGCGGCTGGGAACGCATCTTTCGCGACGCCGCCCCATTGCCAGCGGAGCCGCTTTTCCCGACTGAGAACGTCTCGGTCGAGCGGGTGACGCCGGCAACGGCAAGGGAATGGGCCGGGTTCATCGACAGCCAATATCGGTTGCCGACCTCACCGTGGTTGCTGGCGCTGGCCGGCCGACGCGGCTGGCAGCATTACATGCTGCGGCGGGACGGCGCGGTGGCGGCGGTGCGCTCGATGTTCATCGGTGCCGACGGCATGGCCTGGAGCGGCATCGACGCGCCGGTTCCCGGCATCATGGCGCCGAGCTTCGACCTCGATGCAATGCTCGGCGAAGCGATGGTGCGCGACGGACTTGCGGGCGGTGCAAAACTGTTCGTGGCCGACATCGAGGCGCCGCAGTCCGAACGCGACGGGCCGGCCTACCGCAACTATGCACGCCTCGGCTTCAAGCTTGCCTATTTCCGCAGCCATTACAGCTATTTGCCGGCAAATTCCGGCTGACCGTTTCAAGACCCTAGCCGCACAGCCACAGCTTGTGGCAGGTCGTGGCCATCAGGTGGGCCGGCGGTACAAAACGATCGTTGACCGCCACATCATCGTCCGCCCGGCGGACCTTTTCCTCGAGCAGCGTACGAAGTTCTGCCGGCTGCACGCGGTCGCGCTCCATCACCAGCTTGATCATCGGATCGCTCAAGAGCTCGTCCAGGGTGTTGATGCTGTCGTTCATTCCGTCGCCTCCTCGACTGCCGCCCGCACGCAATAGATAGGCAGCAATGATGGCCCGCCAATGACGCTTTGCCGGCTATCTCGTGTCGCTTCGGATTAAATTTTGTCCAGATTTGACCTCAAGCCGGAGGTGGCGCGCCTTCATAGTGCGGCAGGCCGTCATCAATCTGCACCCAGGGCTGCTTCGAGGCGGTCCAGATATGCATCTCAGGCCTGAACACCGAGGGATCATCGAGCGAGCCGGTGGTGATGCCGATGATACCGGCGGAATCGCGTCGGGAAAACATCGTCGTGCCGCAGCGGGGACAAAAGCCGCGCTTGAGATCGGGCGAGGAATTCACCGTCGCCAGCGGTCCGTCGACCGTCACATCGTCGATGCGGAACAGCACGCGCGCGTTGAAGGCGGCACCCAGTGCCTTCTGGCACAGCCGGCAATGGCAGACGCGCTCATTGATCGGTGCCGCCTCGGCACGGTAGCGCACCGCGCCGCACAAACACCCGCCCTGATATCTTGCCATTACCCGCATCCCTGCCCTGTGAGGATAGGCGGCATACCTATCGATAGGCGTGGCAGCGTCAATTGAAAAGCTTTGATGGCGCCATCTATAGCTGTGATGCGGCCAATACACGATTGGCCGATGCGCCGGGCCAAGGCCCCATGGGCGAAATGCCGGCCATCTCGCGGAAGACGGCCGGCAGACAATTGACTGGGCGTCAGTTCGTTTCGTTGACGACCTCATTCCAGGTCTTGACCTTGGTCTCGCCATTGAGGAACGGCAGCGTGGCAGCTGTCAGTTCCGGCGCGAAGAACACGTCGTAGTGGGTGCGGTTCGGCAGGATCGCCAGGCGGTTTTGCGACAGGTTCTCGCGCATCCAGCCGGCGTCCTTCAACCCGCCGCCAAGCATCTGGTAGAACTTGATCTCGTGCTCGGGCCGGTACATGTCGCTGTCGCCGAACACCAGCATGACCGGCATTTTCAGCTTCGGCACGTCGGCGGAATAGTCGTAGTCCTTGCGCATATAGGCGCCGAGCTGGTCGAGCAGTTTCGGAAAATCCTCCGGATGCGGCGCGACCGCGACATAGGATTTGTACATCGGCGTGTCCGTCATCATGTCGGCCATCGCCGCGCCGACTTGTGCCTGCTGGCCACGCATTTCGGCGTAGAAGCCGTCCGCGGCGTAGCCGGTCGAGACCAGCACTAGGCGGCGCACCGTTTCGGGATGCTGCACGGCCATGCGGAAGGCGACGCCGCCACCCAGCGAATAACCCATGACGTCGATCTTGGCGTAGCCGAGTGCCTTGACGATCGCCGCCATGTCGTCGCCCATCGCCTCCAGGCTGAGCGGCCGGTCGCCGAGCGCGGTGCGGCCATGGCCCTGCAGGTCGACCCCGATCACGGTGCGGTTCCCGGTAAGCTTCGGCAGGATCGGCGCGAACATGTCGGTCGTGCCGAGACCGCCATGCAGCAGAAGCAGCGGCTCGCCCTTGCCATAGACGGCGTAATAATAGTTCAGGCCGTTGATCGGCAGCAGGCCGGATTTTTCCGGCGTCGGCAGTGTTGCGGTTGCGGTCGTCATGGCGGGCTTGGCCTCCTCTGCGTTGATGGTGCCCGGCGCGGCAAATAGCGCGGCGGCCGAGGCGAATATGGCGAAAAATACCGATCTGGACACGTCAGTCTCCCTCTCCCGTTTGCATCAAAGTCGCTTGGCGACCTCCTCAAGCTGTTCGGCGCACTGGCCCCAGCCCTCGTGAAAACCCATTTTCTCGTGCTGTTCGCGGTCGGCGACCGACCAATGCGCGACGCGGGCAATGTAGCGGGTCTTACCCTCGCCCTCGTCCTCAAAGGTCAGCACGACCGTCATGAACGGCTTTTCGGACGGCTCCCACGCCTTCGTATAGGCATCGGTGAAGACGAGCTTTTTGCCCGGTACGACTTCGAGGAAGATGCCTGGATTCGGGAACTCCTTGCCGTCGGGATCGGCCATGACGACAAGGGTGGAGCCACCGGTCCGCACATCCATTTCGGCGCGCGGCGTCATCCACGGCTTCGGCGAGAACCATTGCGTCAACAGCTTTGGCTCGGTCCAGCAGCGATAGACGTTCTCGTGCGGCGCATCGATGATGCGGGCGAGAACCAGCTCGCGATCGGAGTTGGGGGCGATGTCGAGCTTGGTGGTCATGATGTTTCCTCACACGTCGGTTTTGGCTTCCGTGTCTAGGACGAACCGACAAGACGCAAGCCGACACCGTCCGCGAAAAAATCCGCGGGACAGGGGATTCGAACGACGGAAATAAGTGGCTTCAGTGGCGCTTGGCTTGCACCAGATAGGCGTCGATCTCGGTCTCGCCGAGCCACTTGGCCGCTTCCAGCCGATGCAACCCTTCGACGAGGATATGGCGCTTGCCGTCATGGCGCACCTGGATCGGCATCTTCATGCCGTTTTCCAGAATGTCCTCGGCCAGATGGCGGACGGTCTCGGGATGCAGCGTCTTCTTGCGCGCCGTCGGCACGTAGATATCGTTGACCCTGACCTTTTGCACTCTCAGCATGTCGGCTCCCGTGGCGGACAAGGCCGCCCTTTGTGAGATAGTCTGTTTGTCAGGCAAGGCCAAGGGGAGCGCCGGGCAATGGCTGGCCCGATCGTTTCCAATTGACGCTTGGCCGGCGGATGGCCGAAATGGCGGCCTTCGACCTTAGCGGTGTCCATGAACCATCTGCCGACCGAGTTTCCCGATTTCGGACTGACGCCGGAGCAGCGAGGCCAGGCGGTGCGCAGCCATTACTGGGAATGGCCCGGTATGGATGGCAGGCGCGGCGAAATCTGGTGCTACAGCGACCGTTTTTCCTATCGCCCCGGCGAGATGGTGGCGCTGCATGTCAGTTCGACGGCCGCCGGTTTCGGCATCGCAATCATCCGCGACGGCGGCGCGGAAACGACAATGTTCGAAAGGACCGGGATTGCGGCGCGCTGGCAAGATACGCCGGATCAATGTTCGGTCGAAGGCTGCGGCTGGCAAGCGTCGTTCGAGTTTCGCATCGGCGACGACTGGCCGTCCGGCGCCTATCGCGTCACGCTTGAAGCGGACGCTCGCGACGGCAAGCCGATCCGCTGTCATCACCTTTTCATCGTCTCGCCGCAGCCCGGCAAGAAACCCGGCCGCGTGCTGCAGGTCGCGGCCACCGGCACCTGGCTCGCCTACAACACATGGGGCGGTTCCAACCATTACGAAGGCATCACCGGGCCGGCCCGCGACCAGTATGCACGAATGGTGTCGACGCAGCGGCCTTGGTGCCGCGGCTTCGTCGTGCTGCCCAGGGATGCGCCGCGCGTGCCGCTCGAAGTCGCGGTGCCGCCGAAAACCGTGCCGCGCTATCCGCACATGGAATGGGCCTTTGCCACCGGCCATTCGAAGAAATACGCCTCAGCCGGCTGGGCAAGCTACGACAGCCATTTCTTCCGCTTCGCCGAGCGTGCCGGCTACGCCGTCGATCTCGCCAGCCAGCACGATCTCCATTTTTCGCCCGACATTCTCGACGGCTATGACTGCGTCGTCCTGGTCGGCCACGACGAATATTGGACCTGGGAAATGCGCGATGCGGTCGACACCTATGTCGAGCGCGGCGGTCATGCGGCGCGCTTTGCCGGCAATTTCATGTGGCAGACCAGGCTGGAGGACGAAGGCCGCCGGCAGGTCTGCTACAAATACCGCGCTCGCGCCGAGGACCCGGCCTATCGCGGCGGCGATATAAGGCGCGCCACCAATTCCTGGGAAGCGCCGGAAATCGGCCGGCCGGGTGCCGCGACCTTCGGCCTCAACGCGACAAGAGGCGTCTATGCCGGCTGGGGCGGCTGCGCGCCGCGCGGCGTGCGCGGCTTTCCGGTCTACCGGCCGGAGCATTGGGCATTTGCCGGCACCGGAATCTACTATGGCGATCTGCTCGGCGCCGACAGCCATGTCTATGGCTACGAGGTCGATGGGCTCGATTTCGAGATCCGCGGCGGCCTGCCATACCCCAAGCCCGACAGCGGTGCACCGGACGGGCTGCAAGTGCTGGCCGTCGGCATGGCGAGCCAGGTCGAGGAAAGCACCGACATTGCGTTCGAGGACCAGTTTCTCGGCGACGAGGACGGACGCTTCACCGCCGAGACGCTGTTCGGCGAGGCAAGCGATGCCAACCTCGACAAGGTCAAACGCGGCAACGGCATGATCGTCAATTTCCCGCGCGGCAAAGGCGAGGTGTTTCACGCCGGAAGCTGCGAATGGGTTGCCGGCCTGCTAAGGCAGGATGCGATGGTCGAGCGCGTCACCAGAAATGTCCTTGACCGCTATCTTGGAAAGCCATGACATGTTGAAGTCTCCTGCCCCGGAAACTCGCGAAGCCTCGCATCTGTTTTATCTATCCAGCCTGCGCCGGCCGATGATCGACCGCGCCGAAGGCATCTACATGTGGACGCAGGATGGCCGCCGCTTCATCGACGGATCGAGCGGTCCGATGGTTGCCAATATCGGCCACTCCAATCGCAACGTGCTCGACGCGATGAAAAGGCAGATGGACCGCGCCACCTTCGCCTACCGTCTGCATTTCGAGAACGAACCGGCAGAGGAGCTCGCGCGGCAGCTGGCGGCCAAACTCCCTGAAGGCATGGACCGCATCTTCTTTGTCTCCGGCGGCTCGGAAGCGACCGAATCCTGCATCAAGCTGGCGCGGCAATGGGCGGTCGCCACCGGCCAGCCCAGCCGTTGGAAGGTGATCTCGCGCTTTCCCTCCTATCATGGCGGCACGCTCGGCGCGCTCGCCGTTACCGGCGACGATGCGCTGTCCGAAACATTTGTGCCGATGATGCAGATGATGCCGACCGTGCCGGCGCCCATCGCCTGGCGCGACCGCGACAATCTTTCGATGGAACAGCGCGGCATCCGCTACGCCGACATGCTGGAGGAAAAGATCCTCGCCGAGGGACCGCAGAGCGTGCTCGCCTTCATCATGGAGCCAGTCGGCGGCGCTGCCACGGCAGCACTGGTGGCGCCCGACAGCTACTATCCGCGCATCCGCGAGATCTGCGATCGCTACGGCATCCTGCTCATCCATGACGAAGTGATGAGCGGTGCCGGCCGCACCGGAAAATTCCTCGGCGGCGACCACTGGAACTGCAAGCCCGACATCGTCGCGCTGTCGAAGGGGCTGGGCTCTGGCTACGCGCCGCTCGGCGCGCTGGCGGCACCGATGCGGCTGGTGCAGCCATTGCTCGCGTCGGGCGGCTTTCAGCACGGCCACACCTACGCCGGCAACCCGCTCGCCTGCGCCGCCGGGCTCGCCGTACTCGGCGAAATGGACCGTCTCGGCCTGATCGCCAATGCGGCTGACATGGGCGAGCTTTTGATGGACGAGTTGAAGCGATTGGCGAAGCGGTTTCCATTCATCGCCGACGTCCGTGGCAAGGGCCTGCTCACCGGTGCCGAGATGCTTGCGGATCCCGACACTCTGAGGCCGATCGAGCCTGCAAAGAAGGCCACCCAGCGGCTGCTCGACCTCGCCTATGAGCGCGGCCTGATCATCTACGGACGCAAGGTCAAGGGCGGCGTCGACGGCGACAATTTCATGGTCGCGCCGCCGATGATCGTCACCGCCGCGCAGATCGGCGAGATCACATCCATCATCGGCGACTCGCTCGAGGTGCTGGCCGGCGAGCTCGACCTGCCGGTCGAAGGCTGAGAGGCGAACCATGGCGTCGCGAAAAGTCATCATCACCTGCGCCATCACCGGGTCGGTACACACCCCGTCGATGTCGCCGCATCTGCCCGTGACGCCGGACCAGATCGCCGCAGACGCGATCGCCGCCGCCGAGGCCGGCGCTTCGATCCTGCATCTTCATGCCCGCGACCCTAGGGATGGGCGGCCGACCGCCGACCCCGAGGTGTTCATGCAGTTCCTGCCGCGCATCAAGCAGGCGACCGATGCGGTGATCAACATCACCACCGGCGGATCGTCGCTGATGACGCTCGACCAGCGGCTGGCCGCGCCGCTCAGGGCCGAGCCGGAAATGTGTTCGCTCAATATGGGTTCGATGAATTTCGCGCTGTTCCCGATGCTCGAGCGGCCGCGAGAATGGCAGCACGAATGGGAGCCGAAGCTGCTCGAGGCTACCCGTGACACGATCTTCAAGAACACCTTTGCCGACATGGAGACGGTGCTCGAGAAGCTCGGGCGTGGTTGCGGCACGCGCTTCGAATTCGAGTGCTACGATGTCGGCCATCTCTATTCGCTGGCGCATTTTCGCGATCGTGGACTGGTGTCCGGACCTTTATTCATCCAGTTTGTTTTGGGCATTCTTGGCGGCATCGGCGCCGATCCAGAAAACCTGATCCATATGAAGCGCATCGCCGACAAACTGTTCGGCGACAGCTACCGGTTTTCGGTGCTGGCCGCCGGACGCCACCAGATGCCGATGATCTCGATTGCGGCGGCGATGGGCGGCAATGTCCGCGTCGGGCTGGAGGATAGCCTCTACGAAGGGCGCCAGCTCGCCAAGTCCAATGCCGACCAGGTGCGCCGCATCCGCGGCGTGCTCGACGGATTGTCGCTGGACGTCGCGACGCCGGCCGAGGCGCGGCAGATGCTGGCGCTCAAGGGCGGCGACCGCGTGGCGTTCTGAGATGCGACCGTGACCAACCCACCGTCAAGAGACATTGTCATCCGGCCCGGGACCGTCGAGGACGTCGAAACCATCCACGCCGCGCTCCTGCGGCTCGGCGCGCATGTCGGCGCACATCAGGAGATCACCTCGACAGCTCAGGATCTCCGCACCTATGGCTTTGGCGAAAAGCCTGCCTTCTCGACCCTGATTGCCGAAATCGGTGGCGAATTTGCCGGGCTTTGCCTGTATTTCCCGATCTTCTCGACATGGATGGGACGGCCCGGCGTCTATGTGCAGGACCTCTATGTCGAGGACCGTTTTCGTGGCCGCAGGATCGGTGAACGCCTGCTGCGCCGAGTCGCGGCGCAATGCCGGAAGAGCGGCGGCGCCTATCTCAGGCTGTCCGTCGATACCGACAACGAGACCGCCAAGGCTTTTTACGAACGATTGGGCATTGCCTGGTCCAGCTACGAGCAGGTGCAGAAGATCGTCGGCGACGCCTTTTTCGCCTTTGCCGATGCACCGGAGGAGCCAACATGAAAGCCTTCTATGCCGAAGAACAGAAGCGCCATGACCCGAAGGCGTTCCTCTCGAGCGGCGCGCCGCAGCCCAATCCGGAAAGGCCGGAACGGGTCGAGCGATTGTTGGCCGGCGCAAAGGCTGCCGGCTGCACGATCGAACGGCCGCGGGATCACGGACTCAGCCCGATTGCGGCGGTGCATACGCCGGAATATCTCGATTTTCTCCAGCACATCTTCGCTCGCTGGCAGCGCATCGAGGGCGCCTCGGCCGAGGTCATCCCCAATATCCATCCGATCGCGCGGAACGGCTCCTATCCGGCCTCGGCGGTCGGCCAGGCCGGCTATCACATGGCCGACACCGCCTGCCCGATCTCCGGCGAGACGTGGCAGAGCGCGCTTTGGAGCGCCTGGAGCGCGGTTGAAACCGCCGAGGCGGTGATGTCTGGAGCGCCGGCCGCCTATGCGCTGTGCCGGCCGCCCGGCCATCACGCCTTTGCCGATGTCGCCGGCGGCTTCTGCTTCGTCAACAATTCGGCCGTCGCTGCACAGGTTCTGCGCAAACAGGCGGCGCGGGTGGCGATCCTCGATGTCGACCTCCACCACGGCAACGGCACGCAAGGCATCTTCTATGCCCGGCCGGACGTGCTCACCGTGTCGCTGCATGCCGACCCGGTGCGCTTCTACCCGTTTTTCTGGGGCCATGGCGACGAGCGCGGCGAAGGGCGCGGCCTCGGCTACAATCTCAACCTGCCGCTGCCGCGCAAATCCGGCGATACAACGTTCCTCGAAGCGCTGGAGGCATCGTTCCAGCGCATCAAGGCCTTCTCGCCCGATGCGCTTGTGGTGGCGCTGGGGCTAGACGCCTTCGAAGGTGATCCGTTCGGCGGGCTGTCGGTGAGCACGCCTGGTTTTTCGCGCATTGGCGAGGTGATCGCCGGGCTCGGCCTGCCAACGGTCATCGTCCAGGAAGGCGGCTATCTCTGCGACGAGCTCGGCGACAATCTCACCGCCTTCCTCACCGGTTTTGGCGGCACCCACAAGCGATGATCCGCCCGCGAGGGCCGCTCAGGATCGTTCCTGCCGCAGCATGGCGACAACGCGGTGCACGCTCTCCAGCGTCTCGTCGATCTCGGCTGCAGTGTTGTAATGAGCGATGCCGATGCGCACCACGCCCTGCTCGGCCGGAATGCCGAGCTGGTGGACGATCTCCCAGGCGTAGTTGTGGCCGGACCACAGGAAGATGTTTTCCGCATTCATCTGCCGCACGATCGTCTCCGGCACGATGCCCTCGACGGTGAACGACACCGTCGGCACGCGCTCATTGATCCGCTTCGGATCGGTGATGCCGTGGATGGTCAGGCCGGCAATATCCGACAAGCCATCGATCAGTTGTCGCGTCAGCGGGTTCTCGTAAGCGATTGAAACTTCGAAGGCCTTGGCGATTTTCAGCCGACGCGATCCTTGCGCGCCGGCTGCCGCGCCCAACTCGGCAAAATAATCGACAGCTGCCGACAGGCCGGCCATCAATTCAATCTGCGGCGTGCCGAGCTCGAAGCGCTCCGGCAAGGCATTGGACGAGCAACGGCATTTATACGGCTTAAGCGCATCGATAACGTCCAGCCTGCCCCACAAAATCCCCATGTGCGGGCCGAAGAACTTGTAAGCCGAGCAGATCAGGAAATCGCAGCCGAGGTTTTGGACGTCGATCAGGCCATGCGGCGCGAACTGGACGGCATCGACGTAGACCAACGCACCAGCCCGCCTGGCGATGCCGGTCAACGCCTTCACCCGGTTGATCGACCCGGTGAGATTGCTGGCGTAGTTGAGCGCGACGAGCCGCGTCCTCTCGGAAAGCAGCGCGGCGAGCGCCGCCTCTTCGATCTGCCAGCTCTGCTGGTCGAAGGGCAGCCAGCGCACGACAAGGCCAAGGTCTTCTGCCAGTTGCAGCCAGGGCGAGACGTTGCCCTCATGGTCCATGCGGGTGAGGATGATCTCGTCCCCGGGCTTCATCGTGCGGCCGAGCGTTCGCGACATGTGGTAGGTCAATGTCGTCATGTTGGCACCGATGATAATTTCCTGCGGGCTCGCAGCGCCGAGAAAATCCGCCATCGCCAGATGGGCCTCGTCCCCGATGCCTTGTGCTGCAACGGTGGTGTCGAAGAAGCCGCCGAGGTTGGCATTCGTGGTCAGCAAGCAACGCGATACTGCGTCCCCCACCGCCTGCGGGACCTGCGTGCCGGCAGGATTGTCGAGATAGATGCGCCGGCGGCCCTTGTCGGTCAGCGACAAAGCCGGAAATTTCGCGCGCACCGCGTCGATCCGGAAGTCCACGGCTGTTCCCCTCTCCTTATGACGATCGGACAACCACGTCCCGACGCATCAAGGGCACGGATTGCCGACGCGCTGGTGGATCGCATCAACGGCTTTCTGCATGTCCTCGGTCCAGACCACGTCGGCGGAAGAGAGCGCCATTTCGAGTTGCGAAATGGTGGTGGCGCCGATGATGTTCGAGGTGACCAAGGGCCGGTTCGAGACATAGGCATTGGCAAACAGCGCCGGCTCCATGCCGAAGGTGCGCGCCAACCGGTTGTATTCGAGCTGCACGTCGGCAGCATTCGGAGTCTCGTAGCGCTGGCCGCGGTTGAACAACTGCGAGCGCGAGCCCTGCGGCCGCGCGCCATGATCGTATTTGCCGGTCAAATAGCCTTGCGCCAGCGGCGAATAGGCAAGCAGCGACACCTGCTCGCGCTCGCAGACTTCGGCTAGGTTCACCTCGAAGGTGCGGTTGACGAAATTATAGGCGTTCTGCACGGAGGCGACGCGCGGACCGAGGCCCTTGTCGGCTTCGCCAATGAAACGCATGACGCCCCAGGAATTCTCGTTCGACAGGCCGAAATGGCGGATCTTGCCGGCCTTCACCAGTTCATCGAACACGGCAAGCGTCTCGGCGATCGGCGTCTCGCCCTCCGGCACGCCGGCGGCATCGGAGCGTCGCGGCACGGCGCCGATGCGGTTCGGATTGGCGCCCCACGGCACGTCGCGTTCCGGCCAATGGATCTGATAGAGGTCGATGTAATCGGTGTTGAGCCTGGCGAGTGACTTATCGATAGCGTCGAAGATATCGGCGCGCACCAGCTTAGACGGGCGGTCGCCCCGAAACCAAGTGTTGGCGGTGCGACCAACTACCTTCGAGGCGATGATCATCTGGCCGCGATTGCGCTTCTCCTTCATCCAATTGCCGATGAATGTCTCGGTACGGCCTTGTGTCTCCGCCTTGGGCGGGATCGGATAGAGTTCGGCGGTGTCGATGAAATTGACGCCGCGAGCAAACGCCAGATCCATCTGGGCGTGACCGTCCGCCTCGGTGTTCTGCTGGCCCCAGGTCATCGATCCGAGGCAGATTTGCGACACGAAAAGATCGGTCTGGCCGAGACGGCGTTTGTGCATGGAGTTTCTCCGGCGGGAATTTTGCGCGGCTGCGCGAGGAGGACGCAATAGCATACAGGAAAGCGTCGCCCGCTTCCAAGCCCACGGATGGAAGGTCAGACGACTTTCCCGGGACGCCGGCGGACAGGGTTTATCCCTGCGGCTAATAAAAAGCCGGACTGCATTTTCATGCAGTCCGGAAGTTCGCCAGGAATGGCGAGGAAAAAACCGGCCAAGTGCCGGCATAGACGCCTACGGTCAAAGCGCCGCAGAAGTTTCGCCGGACCAGCCGAATTATGTCAAAAAAGATCAGGGCAGCATGGCTGCCATGCGAATGCTGCACTGCACAATCGTCATGATCTGCTTATATTGACCGCCTTGGAGGTTCAATAAGGGCTTGAATCATGGGATTCTTCACTGAAATGTTCGCTCGTCCGCGTCCGCGGGAACAGCTGCGCTATCGAGCGGCGCTGGCGCTGCTCCATTCGATGAGCAATGCCGATCGCGCCGATATCGGCGTCAAGCCGGCCGATTTCCCGCGCATCGCCCGGGAAATGTCCCTGCGCTAAACAACTGTGAGATATCCGCCGTGGCGGATATCTCCCGAGCGGATCTCAACGCGATCCGAGGAAGATCGACTTGCCCAATGGCACGCCGTTGTGGCGCAGGATGTCGTAGGCGGTGGTCAGGTGGAAATAGAAATTGGGCATGGCGGCATGCAGTAGATACTGCATCCCCGGCATCGAAACCTCGCGTCCCGCAAGCCGCAGTTCGACTATCCTGTCATCTGAACCATCGAATTCGGCCGCCGAAAATGTCGCGAGATAATCGAGCGTCTTGGTAAGGCGGGCCTGCAGATCAGCGAAGTTCGCCTCATTGTCCTCGTATTTTGGCACCTCGCGTCCCGCAAGCCGTGACGGGGCGCCTTTGGCGTGATCGGTGGCAATCTGTACCTGCCTGGTCAGGGCAAACATGTCCGGCGCCAGCCTCGCCGTCAGATACACCTGCGGATCAATCTTGCGATCAGCCGCATTTTGCTCGGCAATGTTCAGCACATTGGCTAGTGCCTTCAGCCTCGCCGAAAATACCGGCACGGATGCTTCATACATTGATATGGTCACAAGAAATCTCCACGCGGCCCGACTGCCGAGGGCGAGAGGTAGCGCCTTCGCAGGCGATTGTTCAAGCGTCACCACGTCGCCGCAATCGATATGATAGGATTTTTCATCGAGTGGAGGTTCCCGATGAGACGCGCCCTTTTTGCAGCGACCGCTTTTGTGTCTCTTGCCATTGCCGGCCAATCGGCGCTCGCCGCAGACGCGCCTTATATCGATGACAGGTCGAATGCCGAAGCGGTCATCCGGTCACTTTATAGTGCCATCAGCCGGCACGAATTCGCGCGCGCCTGGGATTATTTCGGCGACACCAAGCCGGCCAAGGATTTCAATTCCTTCGTCAAAGGCTATGACAGCACGGACACGGTCGAAGTCAAAACCGGTGGCGTATCCGAAGACGGGGCTGCCGGCAGCATCTACTATAGCGTTCCGGTCGCCATCCGGGCGACGGCCAAGGACGGCAGCGAAAATGTCTTTGCCGGCTGCTATACGCTGCGCCAGATCAACGCCTCGATCCAGGAACCGCCATTTCGCTCGATCTTCATCGATAAGGGTGCGCTGAAACCCTCAAAGGCCGATTTCGAGGATGCGGTGCCGGCAAGCTGCGGCGAAGGACCGCCGCCGCCGAAGAAGGACGCAGCGCTTGAGCAAGCCAAAAAGGCGTTTGCCGCGACTTATGGCGACCAGTGTGACAAGGATCTTTTGGCGCAGGAGCCGGACATTTTCTCGATCCACTATAAGGGCAAGGATGCGTCTGCCAGTGATCCCGAAAGCGAAACGCGGCTTTTCCATTTCGCCTGCTCGGCCGCGGCCTACAACGAAAACTCGATCTATTACATGAGCGACGACGTGCTTGGCGTGAGACAATTGCAGTTCGCCGAACCTGAGATGGACATCCGCTACGAGAACAATGACAGCGACGGCAAATTGCTGGGCATGACCATAGTTGGCTTCCAGACCTCCGGCTGGGCAACTAATTCCGATTACGACGAAGAGACCAAGACGATCACCAGCTTCAACAAATGGCGTGGCATCGGCGATGCCTCTTCATCAGGGACCTATCTGTTTCGCAACGGCGATTTTTCCCTGGTCCAGTACGATGTCGACGCGTCTTATGACGGCGAGGAAAATCCGCAGACGGTCGTCGACTACAATACCGCGCCTTAGGGAGCCTTCGACAACATCCAATTGAGCGTGCCGCGCCAGTCGGTCATGCGGATAGGGGTGCCATGCGTGCCGGTCTCGAAGCGGACGAAGCGGGTCGGATAGGCTTTCGATTTGGCCAGAATCGATCGGAAGAAGGCTTCCTGTTTCTCGATTGGAAACACCGGGTCCTTGCTGCCCTGGCCGAAGAAGACCGGCACACGACGCTTGAAGGCGGGGCTTGAGAAGAAACTCTCGTCCCATAGCGAGCCGAGCAGCAGCAGCCCGTCGATGCGCCCGCCGGTGTCATGGCGGGCGGCCAGCTTCCAGCATATTGAGCCGCCCATCGAGCCGCAGGCGACGAAGATTTTTGCGCTCGGCGATTGTTCGGCATAGTGGTTGATCAGCGCGGCGATCTGGGTGGCACCGGTGTCGCCGAAATCGGAAAAATCCGGCGACAGATAGAGGCCGCCATTGCCGGCCATCAGGTTCTTGATGCGGTTGAAATTGCCGCCGAAGGTGAAGTCGTCGCTGCCCTGCTTACGGCTGCCGCCCTGCCCGTGCAGATAAAGCACGATGATGCTGGCGCCCCCGGTCTTGCCGACGGCAATGTGGCGGACATCGCCTGCATCGGTCGGCAGCAAGAGATCCTGCTGCACCTTACGCACGCCGGTGTCGGTGTATTGCGCGTGTACACGACGCTCAGGCACTTCGTCACGAGCGTTGATGTCGCGCAGCTCACGATAATCGACAACCGTATAGGCGCCGTTGCTCTCGGACGAGAGCGTGCCCGGGTAGGCGAACAGATCGTCCTTGAAGGGTTTGAGTTCGAGAGCGTTGGCGTAGGCGGCACAAGAGAGCGACAAAAGAATCGCCATCAGCAGGGCCGGGAGGCCGGAGGAAGGCAAGCGGAACCGGAAGCAGGAACGAAAGGCCATCCCTCAGCCATGCGTTTTTCGGCTTCGGTTTGTCAATCCTGCAGCACGCCGCCGGCGCCTTCCAGCGCCTCGCGCGTGTCGACGTCGACGGCTGCCCCTTCGCCGATCTCGACATCGATGACATCGAGCCCTTCGGCCTCGACCAGATGGCGGGCGCCGGTATCGCCTTCGAGGTGAGCGATCGCGGCAAACAGCGAACGCGGCAGCAGCACCGGATTGCCGCGCCGCCCGTCGTGCGAGGCCCGCACCACCGATCGGCCTTCGGACCTGCGGAACGCCTCAATCAGCCTGTCGAGGTCGGCCGAGGCGACGCCAGGCATATCGCCGAGGACAATCATGGCGCCGGCGGCGTCGCCGGAAATCTTGGCGATGCCGGCCTTCAGCGACGAAGACAGACCCTCGCCGAAATCCGGATTGTCGGCGAAGGTCACATCGAGGCCAGACAGTGCATCGCGCACGCGCTCGCGCTGGTGGCCAGTGACGACGATGGTGGCCGCGGCTTTCGAACCGACCGCGCGCTCGGCAGTGCGACGGACCAGCGGCTTGCAGTCGAAGAGCGCCAAGAGCTTGTTCGGCCCGCCCATGCGGCTGGAGCGGCCGGCGGCCAGAAGCACGATCTCGACCTTTGGTTCGGCTTTGGCCGGCAATGGCTCGCGCGGCTGCGGCCGCGTCGGAATTTCCATCAACAGCCCGCCGACACCCATGCCGGCAATATCCCTGGCGGTCACGTCGAGACCGGCGATCAGCCGGTCAAGCACCCAGTCGAAGCCGTTCTCCTTGGGACTGCGGGCGCAGCCCGGCGCACCGATGATGCGCTTGCCGCCTAGAGTGCCTAGCACCAGCAGATTGCCGGGATCGACCGGCATGCCGGCGCGGATGACAGTGCCGCCTGCCTTTTCGATGGCAGCGGGAACGACGTCGCCGAAATCGGCCATCGCCGAGGCGCCAAAGATAACCACCATATCGTTGTCGCGGATCAGCGAGGCCGCAGCCTCGGCGACGGGGATAATTTCATGCGAGGTTCGACGCTCCGCCGTCAGCCTGCCGCCCGAACGCGCCAGGCGCGCTTCGGTGACGCGCAGCGTCTTGTCGAGCACGCTGGGTTTGATGCCGGGCAGCACCGTCTGGATGACACCGACGCGCACCGGGTGATAGGCGTTGACCGCAAATATGTCGCCGCCGGCGCAGATCCTTGCCACGGCATCGACCAAAGCGGAGGCGACGGCAAATGGGATGATCTTCACCGTTGCTACCATCTGACCTTTTTCGACCGGCGCATGCTGCGCGAGCGTGGCGATGGTGATCGTCGGATCGACGGCGTTGATGGCGTTGATCATCGCCGCGTCGACGGTGAACATGCCGGCAGCCTGCGCGTGGAGGTTGACCCTACCTGTCGCGGCGGGCTTCGCCTCGATGTTGCGATGGATCATGGATGCGGCGATCTTTTCGGCGGCGACGTCCTCGCTGAGATCATCGGGCGCCAACACCGCCGCTACGACCTCGGAAATGCCAGCGGCCTTCAAAAGGGACACATCCCTGGCGCTTAGCCTGTGCGCCTTGCGGAAGCGGCGCTCTCCGACCGTGGTGGCGTGCGCAAGCACTGCCCCTTCGGCCGTATCGATCGCAACGGGACCAAATTTCACGCGACCGCGCCTTTGGATTCGAGGCCGCGGGAGCGAAAGGCGTGGATCGCTTGCGCCAACACCGCGACGGCGATCTCGGCCGGGCTGGCAGCCCCAATGTCGAGGCCGATCGGGGCATGAATGCGGGCGATCTGGTCGGCGGTCGCTCCCGAAGCCAGCAGGCGTTCCACACGTTTGGCGTGGGTCTTGCGGCTGCCGAGCGCGCCGACATAAAAGCAGCCGGCGTCGAGCGCCGCCTTCAGCGCGAAATCGTCGATCTTCGGATCGTGGGTGAGAGCAGCCAGCGCCGTATAGCTATCGAGCGGCTGAGGCGTCAGCACATCCTCTGGCCATTCGGCATGCAGCGCGATATCGGGAAAACGATCGGGCGTGGCAAAGGCCGTGCGCGGATCGATGATCTCGACAGGATAGCCGGCGATCCTGGCCATCGGTGCCAGCGCCTGGCTGATGTGGACGGCGCCGATCACCACCAGGCGCGGCTGCGGCAGATGTGCGTTGAGGAAGAAGGTCCGTCCCTCAGCTTCGACCAAACCGGAATTGCCCGTGCGAAATGCCTTGGCGATGGCCGCCCCGAGTTCGCCGGCTACCCGGTCGCCCTCGCGCACGACACGGTCGCGGCCGTCGCCGAGATCGGTGACCAGGATTGCCGCGCGGCGGGCGCGGCGTTCGGCGTTGAGTGTCTTCAGCGCATAGGGATCCATTCGAGATCAACCCAATCTTTCTACATAGACCTTGATGCGGCCGCCGCATGACAGGCCGACTTGCCAGGCGGTCTCGTCTGCGACGCCGAATTCGAGCATTTTGGCCTTGCCGCTATCGATAACATCGACCGCCTCGGCGACCACGGCGCCTTCGACGCAGCCGCCCGAGACGGAGCCGTGGAAATTGCCTTCGGCGTCGATGACCAGGTGGCTACCGACCGGGCGCGGCGCCGAGCCCCAGGTCTCGACCACGGTGGCAATGGCGACATCCTTGCCGTCCTTCATCCAGCCCTCCGCGATGATCAGCGGGTCGCGGGCCTCATCGAGATAGATACTGCGTTCCATGATTTTCTCCCTGGCAGACATGTGGTGATGCGACGCGCTTCACGCCAGCCTCGATCCACGGGCGCGCGTCGACCGAACGCATAAAAAACAGCACGGTTGCCAGCGACCGGTCCGCCACATAGTCCGCACCGGTCAACAGATCGATCGTCCGCGGCGCCGGACGCGGTTTTCAACTCGGTCATCCTGTCTTCGCGGACGCGGCCATCTGAAAGCCTCTACAAAGCGTGGTAACCGCGGTTGTGATAGATCAGCGGCCGCAAATTATCGCCGATGCGCAAACCTGTAACCTTGCCAAAAAGCACACGGTGGGTGGCCAGATCCTTGGAGTCGATCAGTTCGCAGTCGAAGACGGCGAGCGCACCCTTCAGCGTCGGCGCACCGGTCGAGATCACATCCCATTCGGCCAATGCGAAACGCTCCTCGACCGGCAGGCCGGTAATGCCGGAAAAGCCGATCGACAGCGGCTCCTGATCCGAAGCCAGCGTGTTCAGGGCAAATTTGCCGTTTTCCACGAACGGCTCGTTCTTGGGATTTTCACGATTGAGGCAAACCAAGATAGTTGGCGGCGTGTCCGACACCGAGCAGGCCGCGATCACCGTCGCGCCGCGCCTGCCGGCAGGGCCATCGGTGGTGACTACATGCACATGGCCAGCAAAATGGGCCATCGCGTCGCGGTAGGCCTGCGGCCCGATGTCATTCTTCTTCAGCACCGATGATTTTCCACTAGTCAGAACCAACCGTTATATATGGGGGGATATTGCAGGCCACAAGCGAAGTGCTTGACCTATATCCCGAATTCGCGTGTTGCGCCAAAGCTGGCCAGCCTTTAGGTCTTGACGGCATTGGCGCCGGCAGAACACGCGATCGGCGCGGAGGAATTCTTCGCTCGCATGCGACGTTGGACAACCACAATAGCGGTGCTGGCCTGGCTCTCGGTCGCCGGTAGTGCGAGCGCCGAGACGCTGCGGGTCGGCGTCGCGGCACCTTTGTCGGGGCCGTCGGCAATCCTCGGCAAACAGATCGAGGCCGGCGCGACAATGGCGGCTGAAGCTGACGGTACCGAGATCAGGACGATCGATGACGCCTGCACGGCCGACGGTGGCGCCGCCGCCGCGCGGGAATTCACCGCGGCCAAGGTCAACGTCGTCGTCGGGTTTTTGTGCACCGACGCAATCGAGGCGGCTCTGCCGATCCTCAAGGATGCCGGCATACCGGTGATCACAGTCGGCGTTCGCACGGAAAGCCTGACCGACCGGCGCGCCAAGACCGGATGGCCGATCTATCGTCTCGGGCCGCGCGGCGACGACGAGCGCAATGCCGTCGCTGCCATCCTCACCCGCCTATGGCAGACCGAGCTGTTCGCCATAGTCGACGACGGCACGATCTATGGCCGCGAAATGGCCGAGACGTTTCGGGCAGCCGCCGAGCAAGCGGCGCTGAAGCCGGTTTTCGTCGACACGTTCCGGCCGCAGCTCGATAACCAGATCGGCCTGATCGGCCGACTTAGGAAAGCCGGCGCAACGCATGTCTTTGCCGGCGGCGACGGCGATGATGTCGCCATTATGGGCCGGGATGCTGGCCAGCTAAATACCGGCATGGTGTTTGCCGGCGGCGAAGCGTTGCGCGCGCCGCTCGGCGACGTGGCTTATGCCGCCGGCACGCTGATGATCGCGCCGCCCGAATGGGCCGATGTCGCCGACCCCAAGGTGCTGCAGAGCTTTGCCGGACAAAACATCGTGCCGGAAGGTTACACGCTGCCCGCCTATGCCGCGGTCGAGATCGCCAAGTCGGCTTCAGCATTGACGCAAAGCTCCGGCGAGAGGCTGGCCAACGTGCTGACCGCGCATGACTTCACCACGGCGATCGGACCGATCCGCTTTGACGAAAAAGGTGACCTGACGCAAAATCCTTATCGAGCCTTCCGTTTCGACGGCGGCCGTTTCGTGCCGGCGGAGAGCCAATGATGTCCAGCACAGGGATGTTCCATGCGGGTCCGCGCAATCTCATCACGGACGTCGCCGGCCTGCGTGTCGGCAATGCGGCGAATGCCAAGCTGAAATCGGGTGTGACCACCGTCATCTGCGACGAACCGGCCGTGGCCGGCGTGCAAATCCTGGGCGGTGCGCCGGGCACCCGCGAAACCGACCTGCTCGAGCCGCACAATTCGATCCACGCCATCCATGCCCTGGTGCTTTCGGGCGGGTCGGCTTTTGGCCTCGACGCCGCGTCGGGGGTGCAGGCGGCATTACGTGAAAGGGGCATCGGCGTCGAGGTCGGCGGCTTTCGCGTGCCGATCGTGCCGGCGGCGATCCTGTTCGACCTGCGCAATGGCGGCGACAAGGATTGGGGCCGGTATCCGCCTTACCGTGACCTTGGCTACGAAGCCGCGCAAGCCGCCGCGATAGACTTTGCGCTCGGCACTGCCGGCGCAGGTAGCGGGGCTTTGAGTTCCGGCCTGAAGGGCGGGCTCGGCTCGGCCTCGACAGTGCTGGACAGCGGCGTCACCATCGGCGCGCTCGCCGCCGTCAACCCGACCGGCTCGGTGACGGTCGCAGGGACCCGCCATTTCTGGGCGGCGCCGTTCGAGATCGGCGACGAGTTCGGCGGGTTAGGCTATCCCCACCCGATGCCTGACGATGCCAGAAAGGTCCTGCTGAAGTTCCGTGACAAGCATGCGGCAGAACAGGCGGAAACCGGCGCCAACACGACCATCGCCGTGATCGCCACCGATGCGGTACTCACGAAGGCCGCCGCCAAACGTCTGGCGATATCGGCGCATGACGGCTTTGTCCGTGCCATTTGGCCGACACACACGCCCGCAGACGGCGATCTGGTCTTCGCGCTGGCAACGGGCAAGAGCGGCATCGAGCTCGCACCCAACGATGCCGTCGATCTCTACGCCGCGGCCGGCGCCACGATGGCACGCGCCATCAGCCGCGGCGTCTTTGCCGCGACGCCGGCCGAGGGCGATCTGTTCCCGGTCTGGTCGTCGCGCTGAACGCGCAACGCTCATTCGGGTGAGCCGTAATCAGACTGGATTATGATCAGGTGGGTTCGGATTTTTCTTCCTCGAACGTGACCGCAACATCCGAGTTTGCCGACAGCCGCACCTTCTGGCCCTCGACCTCGGCGACAAGGCTGAGAGGAATGAAGTGGTGATGGCCCCTGTGAGCGCCCTCGCCACTGTCGCGCTTGGTCAGCTTTATGCGATCTCCGTCAACCTTGTCGACGGTACCGACATGGACGCCGTCGGCGCCGATCACTTCCATACGTTCGCGAATCTTGGCTGCATCAGTCATTGGGGGTCTCCCTTAGAGCGCCGCGCGTCCCTTTGAACGCGCAAAGGACGCTCTAAACATTTTTGAATCAATGCATCGCGCCTTCCGAAAATCGATCCTGATTTTCGGAAGGCACGATGCGGTGAAGTTGCCGACAATAACAAACGACGGCCGGATTGGATGCATCGACTTTGTGTTTCAGTCAGCACGATCTTTTGACGGCATCGTGATAGGAATTTGAGGGCGTCGACCGTCGGAATGGAAAGCCCCATGCGAAATCTTGCCCTGTTTGCAGTCTGCCTGCTTGCCCCGCTTGCAACTTTGGCCGCCGCCTTCGCAGGCGATGTCGCCGAGCTTGAGATCCTCGGCTTCAGCAGTGATGGCGGGGTCTTTGCCTTCGAGGAATACGGCGTCCAGGACGGATCGGGATTTCCCTATGCGACACGCTATTATATCGACACGGCCGACGACAGTTTCCTGAAGGGCTCGCCGATACGTGTCCGGCTCGACGACGAGAATGCCACGGTGGCCGCAGCGCGGCTGCAGGCCCGGCAAAGGGGCGAAGCGATCGTCAGTCAGGCGGAACTCACGGCAAATCGCGGCATCACCGCCGGCTTCAACCCGGTGACCGAGCTTTCTGCCGATCCCTTCCGCATGGTGGTCAATCCGCGCCCGATCTTCTCGCCGGTCGACGATCCGCTCGAGTTCCGGCTCGACCAGATCGGCATGAATGACACCGAACGCTGCCAGAGCCAGGGCGAGATCAACGGCTTTCGCCTGCTGCGCATCGAGGCGAAGGATGGCGGCCAGACGAGGATCATTCACGAGGACAAATCGATCCCGCAAAGCAGAGGCTGTCCGAATGGCTACCAGATCGGCGCGGTTCAGACATTTTCGCTGGATAGCCTCAGCGCCTATGCCGTGCTGATCGCGGTGCGCCAATACGGCTTCGAAGGGCCGGACTATCGCTGGATCGCGGTAACCGGTCGCCTGTGAAGTTCCCCGCCATGCGCTATCGCGCCCTGCATCGTCTCCGCCGCTCCTTGCCGCCGCTGCGCACGGCATTTGCCGGTGCCTTGTTGTGGGCCATGGCGATGGGCGCCAGCGCGCTGCTCAATCTGCTGTTGTACGATTGGGAGACCCCGGCGAAGGTCCGCTTCGTCTCGCTGCTTTATGCTGCCGGCGGCGCGCTGGCCTTCCCGGTTGGGCTGTTTCTGGCGCGGCTCGTCTCGCTCGGACGCCACTGGGAAATCGCCCTCGCCGCCGCCTTCGTCTGCCTTCTCGCCGCGACAATTACCTTCACCGGCGGCCTCTTTGGGCTGCAATACCGCTCCTACTATGTCCAATGGCATGCACCCGCGCTCACCATCACCTGGGTTTTCCAGTTCGTGTTCACGATGTTGACGGCGCTTTACCAGTTCGTCGTCCTCGGCATCCGGCTGTATTTTCCGCTCGGTTTCGTTGCACTCGCTGTCGCCAGTGTCTGGTTTGCGCGCCAGCAACGTTGAGCATTTTGCCTGCCTCTGTTAGGACGCGGGCAAATGCTCTCGCAAGTCAGGACCGACTGATGATCCCTCGCTACTCCCGGCCGGAAATGGTGGCCATCTGGTCGCCCGAAACCCGGTTCCGCATCTGGTTCGAGATCGAGGCCTACGCCTGCGACGCATTGGCCGAGCTCGGCGTCATCCCGAAGGAGGCCGCCGAGACCATCTGGGAGAAAGGCGGGGCGGCAAAATTCGATGTCGAAGCCATCGACGAGATCGAGCGGGTCACCAAGCATGACGTCATCGCCTTTCTCACCCATCTCGCCGAATTCGTCGGGCCGGATGCCCGCTTCATCCACCAGGGCATGACATCCTCCGACGTTCTCGACACCTGTTTTGCCGTGCAGCTCACCCGCGCCAGCGACATCCTGCTGGCCGACATTGACGAGCTGCTTGCGGCGCTCAAGCGCCGCGCCTTCGAGCACAAGGACACTGTCACCATCGGCCGCAGCCACGGCATCCATGCCGAGCCGACCACCTTCGGCGTCAAGCTGGCGCAGGCCTATGCCGAATTCTCGCGTTGCCGCGAGCGGCTGGTGCACGCACGCGAGGACATCGCCACCTGCGCCATCTCGGGTGCGGTCGGCACCTTCGCCAATATCGACCCCTACGTCGAAGAATACGTGGCCAAGAAACTCGGACTGAAGCCCGAGCCGGTGTCGACGCAGGTGATTCCGCGCGACCGCCATGCGATGTTCTTCGCCACGCTCGGCGTCATCGCCTCGTCGATCGAGCGGCTGGCGATCGAGGTGCGCCATCTGCAGCGCACCGAGGTACTCGAAGCAGAAGAGTACTTTTCACCCGGCCAGAAGGGCTCGTCGGCGATGCCGCACAAGCGCAACCCGGTGCTGACCGAGAACCTCACCGGCCTTGCCCGCATGGTGCGCTCCTTCGCATTGCCGGCAATGGAGAATGTGGCGCTCTGGCACGAACGCGACATCTCGCATTCCTCGGTCGAGCGCATGATCGGGCCCGACGCGACGGTGACGCTCGATTTCGCGCTCTCACGCCTGACCAGCGTCGTCGACAAACTGCTAGTCTACCCCGACAACATGCTGAAGAACATGAACAAATTCCGCGGCCTCGTGCATTCGCAGCGCGTGCTGCTGGCGCTGACGCAAGCCGGCGTTTCGCGCGAGGACGCCTACCGGCTGGTGCAGCGCAACGCCATGAAGGTGTGGGAGCAAGGCGCTGATTTTCTTGAGGAACTTCTGGCCGACAAGGACGTTGTCGCAGCCTTGCCCGAGGCCGAGATCCGCGAGAAATTCGACTTGGGCTATCATACCAAGCACGTCGATACGATCTTTAGCCGAGTGTTTGGAGAAGCCTGATGATTTCGTCGGCCGGAGATTTCGATTTCCTTGCCCTGCCCGGGCGCGGCAATTCCGGGCCGGATCATTGGATGTCGCATTGGTGCCGGGTGTTCCCCAATTCGAGCCGCGTGCTGCAGGCCGAGTGGGACCGGCCAAAGCCTGAAGACTGGATCGGCCAGGTGGATGCCGCGGTGGCCGCCGCACCGCGCCGCGTCGTGCTGCTTGCGCATTCGCTGGCGGTGGCGACGGCGGTGAAGTGGGCTGCCGGCGCCAGTCAAAGCCAACTCGACAAGGTCGCGGCGGCATTCCTGGTTGCCGCGACCAATGTCGAGGATGCCGATCCCTCATTCGACGCGGTGCGCCCGTTCGCGCCGATGCCGCTGAAGCGCCTGCCCTTCCCGACATTGGTGGTGGCGAGCCGCAGCGACCCACGCGTCACCTTCGACAAGGCGACCGCCTTCGCCGCAGCCTGGGGTGCCGAACTCGCCGATGCGGGCGATCTCGGCCATATGGGAAACGAGGCCCGCCTCGGCCTGTGGCCGGCGGGCCTGCTCATGCTTGGCCGCTTGCTCGAAAAAGCAGACCTCTAACCTACGCCTTACCGGGAACCGTCCTTATCACCGTGCCCCACGGATCCTCGCGGGTGGTCTCGCTTGCGGCATTGTCCGAGCGCATCTCGACCCAGGCCAAGCCGGAGCGGGCGGGATCGCGGCGACCGGCGCCCGCGCTCTGCCACGCATTTGCGCCAATGTGGTGATGATAGCCGCCGGACGACAGGAACACCGCCGCGCCACCGTACTTTGCCACTGTGTCGAAACCGAACTCCTGATGCCACCATGCTTCGGCTTCTTCCGGCCTGCCGACCCGCAAATGGACGTGGCCGATAATGCTGTTTTCCGGCGCGCCCTGCCAGCCGGTGTCGCCGGCCGGCACCTCGGCAACAACCGACGGAATGTTCAGCCGCTCCGTCGCCATCGCTATCTTGTCACCGTTCCATTTCCAGTCCTGCGGACGGCGGTCGGCATAGATCTCGATGCCGTTGCCTTCCGGATCGGTTAGGTAAAGAGCCTCGCTGACCAGATGATCGGATGCGCCCTCGATGCCGATCTTGCCGGCGATGGCGTGATTGATCCAGCGGCCGAGATCGGCCCGGCTGGGTAGCAGGAAGGCGGTGTGGAAAAGACCGGCGCTGCGCGGGTCATCGGGTTTCGCGGCCGGATCCGCTTCGATGTCGAGCAAAGGGCGATGGACTGCGCCGAGCGTAATCGTGCCGCCGGCGCGGCTCAGTTCCTGCAAACCGACGACTTTGCGATAGTAGGCAGCGAGATTGTCTGCATCGCGCGCCCGCAAGCCGACGCGGGCAACGCTGACCGGGGTCGTCGCGGCAAAAGGCAGTTCGCTCATCAAAGTGCTCCGTTCAGGCGGCGCTCGACAAGCTTCCAACACAGCAATCCGGCGCCATCAATCATTCTACGCCATGTCCGTGCCAAAATCTCGGAACAGCCATTCTTCTTTCCTGGCGACAGATCGTTGATCGCGATCGTTCACACAAGAGCGCAAGAAGCGAACAGGGTGTTCACAATAGCGAGCAGAACCGGGCTCATGAGCGGCCGTTTGCGTGTCGCTGTTTAGTTCATACCCGGTTGCACCCGACAGCGCCTCTCGCTACATGCGCGCCATGAAAGTCAGGGAAGCAGATATTCTCATCGTGCCGGGCTACACCAATTCCGGCCCTGATCATTGGCAGAGCCGCTGGCAGTCGAAACTATCGACAGCGCGCCGCGTCGAACAGGCGGAATGGTCGAAGCCGGTGCGCGAGGATTGGACGGCCGGTGTCGCCAAGGCGGTTAACGAGGCCGAGCGGCCGGTCGTCATCGTCGCCCATTCGCTTGGCGTCGCGGCGGTCATTCAAGCATTGCCTCGGTTCGAGAGGCCGGTCGCCGGCGCTTTCTTCGTGGCGCCGCCCGATGTCGCCAATCCAGAGATAAAGCCGAGGCACCTGATGACCTTCGGCCCCTATCCGCGCGACCCGCTGCCGTTTCCGTCGGTGGTGATCGCCAGCCGCAACGACCCGTTCTGCGCCTTCGGCGTCGCCGAGGACATTGCCGCGGCGTGGGGCTCGCTGTTCATCGACGCCGGGGATGCCGGTCATCTCAACACGAATTCCGGCTTCGGCCCCTGGCCTGAAGGCTCGATGACGTTCGCGAAATTCCTCACGGATCTCTAGGAAGCGATCGAATCCCTGACGCTGTTCAGCAGGGTCTTTGCCCCAAGCGAAATCAGCGAATGCTCGGAACCCATCGCCAGCAGCCGGTAACCCATCGACACCACGCGACCGGCGATGGCCGGTTCCATCACATAGATCGCCGCATGCTTGCCGGCTTTGCGGGTGCGGTCGGCGATCGAGGCGACGGTCCCCATCATGCTCTCCAGCGTCGAACTGACGGTGGTGCCCTTCGACCAGGCGATCGAGAAATCCGACGGGCCAAGGAATATCCCGTCGATGCCCGGCGTGTCGAGGATGCCGTCGAGTGAATCAAGCGCGGCCCGCGTTTCGACCATGGCGAACGCCATGGTGCGCTGGTTGCTGTCGCGCAGCCAGTCGGCATAGTCGCCCTTGCCATGGCGCGGAAAAGCATAGGTCGGGCCCCAGGAGCGCTCGCCGAGTGGCGGGTATTTCATTGCGGCAGCAAACAGCTTTGCGTCCGCCACCGAATTCACCATCGGGGCGATCACCGCCTCGGCGCCGAAGTCGAGCGCACGGCTGGCCATGTCGAAGCGGCCGACCGGGATGCGTACCAAAGCCGGCTTGTTGGCGGCCAGCACCGGCACAAGCCCGCGCAGCACGCTGTCCTCGTGATGGCCACCATGCTGCATATCGAGCGTAACCGCGTCGAATCCTTGCCTGGCCAGTATCTCGACCGTCAAGGCATCCGGCACGCCGGACCATGCGGTGAACAGCGTCTCGTCGGCCGCAAGGCGTGACTTCAGGGACATTGGCGATTTCCTCTTTGCTTGCAGCAATTCAGCCGGAAATGACCGCAAAGGCAAAGAAAAACCGCCCGGTGAGGCCGGGCGGTCGATTGGTCCAGCATTCGAAGAGTATCGATGGGGATCAGGTGTTCTTGATCTGCTCGATCGCCTGCGCCATCAATTCATCCATGGTGCGGCGGATCTGATGGTCCGACTGGTCGATGCCGGCCGCATCGAAATCCTTGCGTATCTTGCGGAAAACGTCGTGATCGCCGGCTTCCTCGATGTCGCTGACGACCACTTCCCTGGCATAAGCGTCGGCATCGGCGCCGGACTTGCCGAGCTTTTCGGCAGCCCACAGGCCGAGCGCTCTGTTGCGGCGTGCCGCAGCCTTGAACCGAAGTTCCTCGTCGAATGCGAATTTGCGCTCAAAGCCCTCTTCGCGGTCTTTCATGCTGCTCATGGCATCCCTCCGTGAAATCCGATTCGTTGTGCCAATATGTGTTGCCGGAGCACAAACCAAAAGGGCGCCGGCCGGTCAATATGCTACATTGCTTGCTGCGCTGCGGCATTTCGGTGCCCGAAAGCGGTTGATTGAAAGGATTTGCCGATTGAGCAAACAGTGCGATTGGGATAGACACCGGCATTGAACCCCACCGTCGCCATCTTATTTTAGGCAGACGGACAGGAACTGGTCGCTTGCCGCCTGCCCGCAAATCCAGAGAAAAATCAGATGAAAAATCGCCGCCGCATTTATGAAGGCAAGGCCAAGATCCTTTATGAGGGACCGGAGCCTGGCACGCTGATCCAGTTCTTCAAGGACGACGCTACCGCTTTCAACAAGAAGAAGCATGAAATCGTCGATGGCAAAGGCGTGCTCAACAACCGCATTTCCGAGCACATCTTCAATCATCTCAACCGGATGGGCATTCCGACCCACTTCATCCGCCGGCTCAACATGCGCGAGCAGTTGATCAAGGAAGTCGAGATCATCCCGCTCGAAGTGGTGGTGCGCAACGTCGCCGCCGGCTCGCTGGCCAAGCGCCTGGGCATCGAGGAAGGCACCGTGCTGCCGCGCTCGATCATCGAATTCTATTACAAGGCCGATGCGCTCGACGATCCGATGGTCTCGGAAGAGCACATCACCGCCTTCGGCTGGGCGAGCCCACAGGAGATCGACGATGTCATGGCGCTGGCCATTCGCGTCAACGACTTCCTTTCCGGCCTGTTCATGGGCGTCGGCATCCAGTTGGTCGATTTCAAAATTGAATGCGGCCGCCTGTTCGAAGGCGATATGATGCGCATCGTCGTTGCCGATGAGATCTCGCCGGATTCCTGCCGGCTGTGGGACGTGGCGACGCAGGACAAGCTCGACAAGGACCGCTTCCGCCGCGACATGGGCGGGCTGGTCGAGGCTTATCAGGAAGTTGCCCGCCGTCTCGGCATCATGAACGAGAACGAGCCACCGCGTCCGGCCGGGCCGGTGCTCGTCGCATCGACCGACGGCGTCAAAGGCAAGCCGCACTGACGGCTTGCCCGCTCAACAGATGAACAGGAACATGTCCAGCGTGATCAAGGCCCGCATTACCGTAACCCTCAAGAACGGCGTGCTAGACCCACAAGGCAAGGCAATCGAGCATGCGCTGTCCGCAATGGGTTTCGGCGGCATCGGCCAGGTGCGGCAAGGCAAGGTTTTTGATATCGAACTTGCCGAGAGCGACAAGTCCAAGGCCGAAGCGGATCTGAATGCCATGTGCGACAAGCTTCTGGCGAATATGGTGATTGAGAATTACGCGGTGGAGATCGCCTGAGGTGAAATCAGCCGTCGTCCTGCTCCCCGGCCTCAATCGCGACCGCGACATGATCGCGGCGCTGACCAAGATTTCCGGCACGCCGCCGGTCACCGTCTGGCAGACCGACACCGAAATTCCCGATGTCGACCTGATCGCCATTCCCGGCGGCTTTTCGTTCGGCGATTATCTGCGCTGCGGCGCGATTGCCGCGCGCATGCCAGTAATGCGGGCGGTGGCCGAAAAGGCGGCCATGGGCGTTACGGTCATCGGCGTCTGCAACGGCTTCCAAATCCTGGTCGAGGCCGGCCTGCTGCCGGGCGCATTGATGCGCAATACCTCGCTGAAATTCGTCTGCCGTCAGGTGAAGCTGCAGATCGCCAACGCCAACACGATGTTTACCCGCCGCTATCAGCCGGGCCAGATCATCCGCGCGCCGGTGGCGCACCATGACGGCAATTATTTTGCCGATGCCGAAACGCTGGCCCGCCTCGAAGGCGAAGGCCAGGTGGTGTTCCGCTATGCCGTAGGCACCAATCCCAACGGCTCGATCAACGACATTGCCGGTATCGTCAACGGCCGCGGCAATGTGCTCGGCCTGATGCCGCATCCCGAGAACCTGATCGAAGCGGCGCATGGCGGCAGCGACGGCCGGGCGCTGTTCGAAAGCGCGCTGGGCATCGCCGCTTGATGCCTTCAATTTTCCTCCTGGAGCGACGGTCATGAAACTCTATTCGCGGCCGTTGTCGCCCTATTCGTCGATCGTGCGGGCGTTGGCCTACATCAAGAACGTGCCGCTCAAGCTCATTGCACCGCCGCCGGGGTTTCCCATCCCCGAGGCATTTCGTGCCATCTCGCCGCTCAACAGGATTCCGGTGCTGATCACCGGTTCCGGCGAAACGATCGTCGAATCGGTAGTCATTGCCGAATATCTGGAGGAGCGTTTCCCCGAGCCGGCGCTGCTGCCCAAGGATACGAAAGACCGGGCGTTGGTGCGCATGTTCGCCCGCATTACCGACCTCGACGTGCTCGCCCCGACCATGAAGCTGTTCGAACTCTATTTCGTGCCGCAGCGCAATGAGGCGGAGATCAAGGCACAGTTCGCCCGATTGCATCACGGGCTTGCGGTAATCGAGGCCCGCATGGCGCATGGCCCGTTCGCGCTCGGCGACGACATCTCCTTTGCCGATGCGTGGTTGACGCCGACCCGGTTCGTCTTCAACAATTTCAGGACAACGATCGGCCGCCCCGATTTGCTTGACGCCTATCCGAAATTCGATGCCTACGAGCAAATCGCCTTGCAGCATCCGGCGCTGTCGCGCGTCTGGGGTGAGATGACAGACGGTCTGAAGATCTTTCTGTCCGAACTCGAGATGGGCGCCGCTTGAACATGACACCGACGACCACGCGCCTCGCCGTCGCTACTGCCGCCGGGCTTGTACTCGCCTCATGCCAGTCAGGCCCGAAGAGCACGCCGGCGCCAGCGGGCAAGAGCGCGTCACTGCTTGCCATGGAACAGGTGGCAATCGCTGCCCACAAATGCTGGATCGCCAGCAAGGACCCTGCCTTCAAATCTTACCAGATGGCCAACGAACTGAATTCGTTTAGCGGCACGCCCCGTTTCCTGCTGGTGCCGGCCAAACATTATGGTGGAAAGCCGTTGCTGGTCGTGCAAGCGCAAGGCAATTCGAGCCGCGTCGACGTGTTCGGCCCATTGATGGCGGAACCGCTCGGCGCGCGCATCGGCTCGGACATTGCCCGCTGGCAGGCGGGCAATCCGGCCTGCGGCGCTGCTGCCTAGCCCAATGGGTCGCGTGCTGCAGATCACCGGTCTGGTCGTCGGCCTGGCCGGGCTCGTCCTGCAGATCTGCATCACCGTCCCGGCATCAATGGAAGCCGGCCGCGGCTTTGGCGGCTCGCTGGTCTTCTATTTCAGCTTCTTCACCATCCTGACCAACATCGGCGCAGTGCTCGTCCATGCCTCGTTGCTGTCGTCGACGGGTTATGCCTGGTTTCCGGCCTTTGCCGCGCCACGGATGCGGGCGGGCGTAGCCGTCGCCATAACGCTGGTCCTCATCGTTTATGCAACGGTCCTGGCGCAGCTTTGGCAGCCGCAAGGGCTGTTCCTGCTCTGCGATGTGCTCCTGCACTATGTGACGCCGGTGTTGTTCGTGCTGTGGTGGCTTGTGGCAGGCGCCGACGGCTCGACGCGGTGGCGCGACATCTCCTGGTGGATGATCTATCCGATCGCCTATCTGGCCTACGCGCTGCTGCGGGCGCCGATTGCCGGTGAAGTGCCCTACCCGTTCCTCGATCTCGCTAAGAACGGCGCGACCAGCGTCGCCGTCTCGGCTCTGGCCATCACCGGGCTCTTTCTGATGCTGTGCATTGTGGCGGTGCTTGTGGACCATGGTGTCACGCGGATCAGGGCGGCGGACATCCGCTAAAGTGCGATAGCGCCCCGTCGAACTCCTCAGTCCCAGAACGGCCTCAGACCTTCACGATGGGCATCGCAGCGCGAAATGCCGATATCCTTGAGCTGGGCTTCGGTCATCTCGAGCAGGACCAGCCGACTGCGGCGGCGATCCAGCAGGCTGTCGATCCATCGGACGAATGACGTGACCACTTGCACGAGCCGGCGAACATAGGATCTCCGGCCCGACGAGCGGCTTCCGGTCAATTCAACTGCCGCGTAGCGGATTGTCTCTATTGTACCCATTTTCTTTCTGCCAAGATTGCAATTGTGCCTTTTCGTACGGCCCGCTCCATATGTATTGACTCTCATTTCGGTGCAATGTAAAAAATTGTCACCATGACAACTTGGCTTCCAGACCTGACCGCCCGCACCGGCCCGCTCTATCAGCGGCTTGCCGATTCCATCGAGACGGACATCGACCGCGGCTTGATCCGTGCAGGGGCAAAGCTGCCGCCGCAGCGCGATCTGGCATACGACATCGGCACGACCGTCGGCACGGTCGGCAGGGCCTATCAATTGCTGCGCGAGCGGGGATTGGTCAGCGGCGAGGTCGGCCGCGGAACCTATGTTATCGCTCAACAGTCGGAGAGCGCAAAGCCGGATTTCCTGGGGCCGGTCGAACAAGGCACGCGCTGTATGGATGCGCCCGGCGACAAGCTGCGCTTCGATAGCACCGCCGCACCGGATGTCGGCCAGGGTGCCATCGTCGCCGATGTGTTGACACGCACGGCGCAAGACCATCCGCATGAGATTTCAAGCTATACTCGTGATTTCCCGGACCGCTGGTTCGAAGCGGGCAGGCGCTGGCTGTCGCGCAATTCCTATCGCCCGGCGGCGGATGCAATCGTTCCCACGCTCGGCACCCACGCCGCGGTGATGGCAACCATTGCGGGGCTCACCGCCCCCGGCGACTATGTCGTCTTCGAGCACCTCACCTATTCGCAGATCTCGCGCAGTGCCGGCCTGATCGGTCGCCGGACCGCACTGGTGGCGACTGACGACGAGGGCATCGATCCCCAGGATTTCGAGCGCGTCTGCGCACAAAAGCACCCGAAGATGATGTTTTTGATGCCGACGGCCAAGAACCCGACGCTGACAACGCTGTCGGCATCGCGCCGCGAGGCAATCGCGCATGTCGCCCGTCAATATAACGTCGTCCTGATCGAGGACGATCTCTATGGCGGACTGACCGATGACCCAACGCCTTTAATGGCCGAATATGCTCCCGAACGGACCATCGTTGCCGGCGGCCTGTCGAAATCGGTTGCGGCGGGTGTTCGCGGCGGCTGGCTCGCTTGCCCGCCGGCCTATCGTCACCGCATCCGGGTTGCCCACAAGATGATGACGGGCGGCCTGCCCTTTCTGCTGGCGGAGGTGGGCAGCCGGCTGGTGCTGTCCGGTCAGGCCGCTGAGGTGCGCAAGCGCAGCATTGCCGAGATCGGTGCGCGCATCGCGATCGTGCGCGAGACACTCGACGGCTTCGATTTCAAGGCGCTGGATAACGTGCCGTTCGTCTGGCTCACTTTGCCGGACCCATGGCTTTCCGGCACTTTCAAGCAGGCCTGCCTTGAACATGGCGTGCTCATCGACGACGAGGACGAGTTCAAGGCAGGGCGTTCCGAACAGGCCTTTCACGGCGTGCGGTTTGGCATCTCGCAACCGCGACAGCGGGACGATATCGCGCACGGCGTCGCGGTAATCCGGCGGCTTCTGGACGAAGGCCGCGCCGGCTACGACAGCTTTTCCTGAACCGGCTTGAAACCGGCGGGTCGAGTGGCGATCTTTCGCAACTTGCGGTCAGCTGTTGCTTTCCATCGTTTTAGTCATCCAACGGGGTGTATCGGCTGCGACGCTTGCGATAAGACGGGACTCGATCTCAAGGACACAATTGCCGATCATGACCATTTCCAATTCCGTGCCGATCACTCCTGAACTCATTGCCGCGCACGGGCTGAAGCCCGACGAGTACCAGCGCATCCTCGACCTGGTCGGGCGCGAACCGAGCTTTACCGAACTTGGTATTTTTTCGGCGATGTGGAACGAGCATTGTTCCTACAAATCCTCGAAGAAGTGGCTGCGCACGCTGCCGACCACCGGGCCGCAAGTCATCCAGGGCCCGGGCGAGAATGCCGGCGTGGTCGACATTGGCGACGGCGACTGCGTCGTCTTCAAGATGGAGAGCCATAACCACCCCTCCTATATCGAGCCCTATCAGGGGGCTGCGACCGGCGTCGGCGGCATCCTGCGCGATGTCTTCACAATGGGCGCGCGGCCGATCGCGGCGATGAACGCGCTGCGCTTCGGCGCGCCGGACCATCCCAAAACCAGGCACCTCGTTGCCGGTGTCGTTTCCGGCGTCGGCGGCTATGGCAATTCCTTCGGCGTGCCGACGGTCGGCGGCGAGGTCAATTTTGACGCCCGCTACAATGGCAACATCCTGGTCAATGCCTTTGCGGCGGGGCTTGCCAAGACTGATGCGATCTTCCTGTCGGAAGCCAAGGGTGTTGGCCTGCCGGTGGTCTATCTCGGCGCCAAGACCGGGCGCGACGGTGTCGGCGGCGCCACCATGGCCTCGGCCGAGTTCGACGACAAGATCGACGAGAAGCGGCCCACCGTGCAGGTTGGCGATCCGTTCACCGAAAAATGCCTGCTCGAAGCCTGCCTCGAACTGATGGCGTCCGGCGCCGTTATCGCCATCCAGGACATGGGTGCCGCCGGCCTCACCTGCTCGGCGGTCGAGATGGGCGCCAAGGGCGACCTCGGCATCGAGCTCGATCTCGACAAGGTGCCGGTGCGTGAAGAGCGCATGAGCGCCTATGAGATGATGCTTTCGGAGAGCCAGGAGCGCATGCTGATGGTGCTGCGCCCCGAAAAGGAAAAACAGGCCGAGGCGATCTTCCACAAATGGGGCCTCGACTTTGCCATCGTCGGCAAGACTACCGACGATCTGCGCTTTCGCGTGCTGCACCAGGGCGACGAGGTCGCCAACCTGCCGATCAAGGATCTCGGCGATCAAGCGCCGGAATATGACCGTCCCTGGGTCGAGCCGAAGAAGCCGGCGCCGCTGGCCGGCGATGCACCGCAAGCCGATGTGGCTGACGCACTGCTCAAGCTGCTGAGCGGACCGGACCTTTCCTCGCGCCGCTGGGTCTGGGAGCAGTACGACACGCTGATCCAGGGTAATTCCCTGCAGCTTCCCGGCGGCGACGCCGGTGTCGTGCGCGTCGATGGCCACCCGACCAAGGCGCTCGCCTTCTCCTCCGACGTGACGCCGCGCTATTGCGAGGCCGACCCTTACGAGGGCGGCAAGCAGGCGGTTGCCGAATGCTGGCGCAATCTTACCGCCACCGGCGCTCTGCCGCTCGCGGCCACCGACAACCTCAATTTCGGCAATCCGGAACGGCCGGAGATCATGGGCCAGCTGGTTGGTGCTGTGAAAGGCATCGGCGATGCCTGCCGGGCGCTTGGCTTTCCGATCGTCTCCGGCAACGTCTCCCTCTATAATGAGACCAACGGACAGGGCATCCTGCCGACACCAACCATCGGCGGCGTCGGTCTGATTGCCGACTGGTCGAAAATGGTGCGCATCGGCTTTGCCGCCGAAGGCCAGATGATCGTGCTGGTCGGCGCGCCGACGATATGGGGCTCGCATCTTGGCCAGTCGGTCTATATGCGCGACATCTTTGGCCGCGCCGACGGCCCGCCGCCGCCGGTCGATCTCGGCCACGAGAAGCGGGTCGGCGACCATGTGCGGGCACTGATCGCCTCCGGTGTCGTTACCGCGGCGCATGACGTTTCCGATGGCGGCATCGCGGTAGCGCTGGCCGAGATGGCGATGGCCTCCGGCATCGGCGCGACCATCCCCGGCCTGATCGGCACAGATCCAATCCCCGTCTGGTTCGGCGAGGACCAGGGCCGCTATCTCTTGACGCTGTCGATCGACCCGCAGAGCGAGCAATGGGACGCCATTCGCGAACAACAAAACAAGCTCGGCGTTTTTGCGCCGTGGATCGGCTCGACCGGCGGCAGCGACCTGAAGCTGGGCGAGGCGCGTGCGATACCGGTCAGCGAATTGACCGCCGCCCACGAATCCTGGTTCCCTCGCTTCATGGCAAATGAGGTCGTGGACCCGTGATGTGATCGAGTGGGCCCTTTCCCTGTGGTTCATCCGCCATTTCGACCATATCTATGAGATCACGACCTGAACAAGGAATCCTCATATGGCAATGGACGCCCACGACATCGAACGGCTGATCAAGGAAGGCATTCCCGACGCCAAGGTGACGATTCGCGACCTGGCCGGCGACGGCGACCATTATGCGGCTGAGGTTGTGGCCGAAAGCTTTCGCGGGAAAAGCCGGGTCCAGCAGCACCAGATGGTCTATGACGCGCTGAAGGGCAATATGGGCGGCGTGTTGCACGCGCTTGCCCTGCAGACCAGCGTGCCGGACTAATTCTACGCAAGCGGGAAGTCATGGCCAAAGGCGACAGCGATCCGGTTGCAGTCAGTGCCTATGCTTCCTTCGCCGAGCGCTATGACGCGCTGGCGCCGATCAAGCCGCACAACGCCCTTTATGAACGGCCAGCCTCGCTGGAGTTGCTGGGCGACGTGACGGGTCTGAACATACTGGACGCCGGTTGCGGCTCCGGTATCTGCTCGGAAAAGCTGGCTGGCTCAGGTGCGCGGGTAAGTGCCTTCGACATTACGCCGGAAATGCTGGCTCTGGCACGTCAGCGATGCGCTGGGCTCGATGTCGATATCCGGCTTGGCAACCTCGAAAGGGCTCTCGACTGGCTCGCGGATGGCAGTTTCGACCGAATACTTTGCTCGCTGGCGCTCGACTATGTCGAAAAACTGGAGCCGGTATTCGCTGAGTTTCATCGCGTGGCCTGCCCGGGCGGCTGGCTGGTGTTCTCTATGGGCCATCCAATGCGCGACTGGCAGGACACGCGCACGCGCGGGACGAAAACCTATTTTGAAACGAATCGCTGGGGCATGTATTGGGGAGGTTTTGGGGAGCCCAAGCCCTATGTCGAATCCTATCGCAGGCCGCTCGGCGATATCCTCAACGGGCTTGCCGACACAGGCTGGACGCTCGATCGTTTCGTCGAGCCGGTTCCCGCGCCCGAGATGGAAATGGTCGACTCCAGGCATTTTGCCGAACTGAGTTTGGCGCCGGCATTCATATGCGTACGTGCGCATAAATAAATTCACCTTTTCGCCGACACGGCGATGATCGGCCCGACCGGATAGCTTCCACCCACAATCATCCGCTCGCCGTTCGACAGCGCCGAAACGACCCCGTCGAAGAAAAGCGCGTTGGGACAATTGAGCGCATCTCGAAACAGTCGCGCGAAGCTGCCGAGGCTGACCTCAGAGCGCGAGATCGCCAGCACGACAGTGTTTTCGTCACGCACGCCGATGCCATTGCGGATATAGCGCGATGTGCCGTTTTGCTCGAAGCGGGGATGAAGCCGGCCGTCGATCACCAGCATCGGGCCGGATTGCGTGGCAAACATCACGTCCAGTCTGGTCGCAGCATAGGCGCTTGTCTCCATGACCGCCGCCTTGCCGTCCTTCCGGACCAGGAAGACGCCATTCGGTTTCAGGAAGAAATTCCCTTCGCTGTCGGCGACGTTGATCGGCGCCTTCTCCCGGCCGTCTTCGACGAGAAGGCCGACCGGAGTCAGGTCTTGGTGATACATGCCGGCGTTCATGGCGAGCAGCACCGGCCGGCCATGATCCGCCATCGCCTTGTCGAATTTGTCCAGTGAACCGAAAGCCTTGCCGTCAAGGCCTGCATGGAACACACCGATGTCATAGTGGCGCAGATCGATTTCGCAGACGACATAGGCGACCGCCTCGAAGCTCGCGTCGCGGCACGGCGCCGGTAATTCACCGCCGACGACGAGAGATGGCTGTCTCGGCGACCTGGCCCACCAGATCAAGGACAGTGCGGCGAACAGAACGGCGAGGAGGAACCCGGCGAGATATCGTCTTTTCATCGCGCCTCGGGAAAGATGGTGGCCAACGCTCTTGGCCCAAGATCAGACGTTCCTTTGCGCCATTTGCATGGCAAGGCGGCAAACATCTTGTTTCGCGCAACCCATGGGTTTATTTGAAGGGTAATGTTCGAGCCTGACTCCCACAGGCATGAAAGGGTATTCCATGAGCGGCATCAACGACTACATCGACAATGAAGTGAAGGGCAACGACGTCGTTCTCTTCATGAAGGGCACGCCCGGCTTCCCGCAATGCGGATTTTCCGGCCAGGTCGTGCAGATCCTCGACTATATCGGCGCCGACTATAAGGGCGTCGACGTGCTGACGTCGGCCGAACTGCGGCAAGGCATCAAGGACTATTCCAACTGGCCGACCATCCCGCAGCTCTACGTCAAGGGCGAGTTCGTCGGCGGCTGCGACATCATCCGCGAGATGTTCCAGGCGGGCGAATTGCAGACCTTCCTCGTCGAAAAGGGCGTCAGCGTCAAAGGCGCCGCCTGACTTCTGTTTCTGCGTATGACCTTCCGCCTGCGATTTTCGGGGGTCATGCGCTAAGCGCCGGGGCAGCCCCCACCTTGGCAAAAAGTTCTGCCCGCTATCGGGCAATCAACGAATGGATGCGTCGGCCAGCCGGCGCATTTTCGTTTGAGGATCGGACTGGCCTTGGATCAGCAAGCACAAGCGCAGCAAAAGGCAAGCACCTTGCCCATTCCGCGCTGGGAATTCATTGCGCTGTGCGCGGCGCTGATGGCGCTCAATTCGCTGGCAATCGACATTATTTTGCCGGCGCTGCAGCAGATCGGCGCTTCGCTTGGCATCGAAAATGAAAACCACCGGCAATATGTTGTCACCGCCTATATCCTTGGCTTTGGCGGCGGACAGCTGTTCTTCGGGCCGATCTCGGACCGCTTCGGGCGCCGCGCGCCGCTTGTCGCAGGGCTGGTGATCTACGTCCTGGCGGCCGGCGCTGCGGCAATCGCCCCGTCATTCGCCACGCTTCTGCTATGCCGGGCGGTGCAAGGCATCGGCGCGGCGGCGACGCGCGTCATTGCCGTCTCGATCGTGCGCGATACGTTCGACGGAAGGCGCATGGCCGAAGTCATGTCCTTGATCTTCATGGTGTTCATGGCCATTCCGGTGGTGGCGCCCGGTATCGGCCAGTTCATCATGCTGTTTGCGACCTGGCATGTGATCTTCGTCACCATGGCAGCCGGCGCGCTGATCGTGTCCGCCTGGTCGCTGCTGCGCCTGCCCGAGACACTACACCCCGAATATCGCCGGCCGCTGACGCTGTCCTCCATCATCGGCGGCTTCCGCATCGTTCTCACCAACCGCATCGCGCTCTGCTATGCCTTCGCCAGCACCTTCATCTTCGGCGCCATGTTCGGCTTCATCGCCTCGGCCCAGCAAATCTATGTCAGCGTGTTCAATGTCGGCGAGATGTTCCCCGTCATCTTCGCGGGGGTTGCCGGCGTACTTGCTTTTTCGAACTACCTCAACTCGCGCCTCGTCGGCCGCATCGGCATGCGCCGTCTGTCGCAAAGCGCGCTGCTGCTGTTTCTGGCCATCAGCCTTGCCTGGCTGGTCGTTTCCATCGAAATAAAGATGCCGCTCTGGCTCTTCATTACTTTCTTTGCCTGCGCCATGGTCCCGTTCGGCGCGCTCGGCGCGAACTTCAACGCGCTCGCCATGGAGCCGCTGGGGCACCTGGCCGGCACTGCGTCGTCGATCCTTGGGTTCATGCAGACATTTCTTGGCGGCATTCTCGGTACGCTGATCGGCCAAGCCTTCAACGGCACGGTGACGCCGCTGGCCGCCGGGTTCTGCAGCGTGTCGGTGGCGGCGCTGCTGATGATCCTGCTGGCCGAGCGCGGCAGACTGTTCCAGCCGCATAACCCGCCGGTTTAATGCACATTGCGCGTGCGCCTAGGATGCACCCTCACTGACCGCGGTGAAGCGGGGGAACAGCGTACGTCCTGCGATTGCTCCACCCATACTGTCCGAAACGGGCAGTGGAAGAGCCTTGTCGAGCGCCTCGAGGACGGAAGCCACGAAGGCCCGATTGAGCGGACCATCGTCCCCTAGATGGGAGTAGGTGGCGCGCGGCTTGCCGATAAGCGTGCCGTTTCGGCGAATTGAGAACTGCAGCGTCAGGGTCATGCCCGCGGTTCCGCGCGGCGGCTTCCAACAGGCGAAGATCGCGGAGAACATCTCGTCTATGGTGTCGACGGAGTCGGGACTGCGACATGCGCGTTCCCCAGCGCTTGCTTCATTGACACCGGCAACCAAGGCAAGGGCAAAGGCCGTTGCAACAATTGCGGACCGAGGTTTCATTCGAGATCTCCGGTTTCGCACAAGATTGGACAACTTTGGCAGCGAAGAGCTATTCTGCCCAGAGCTCGCGGCGCAGCTCCCGCCAGCTCTCCCGGTCCGGCGCGACCAGCAGGCCACCCCCGACATGCGACGGCAGATAGGCGCTGCCGTCGAAGCGCGCGGCATGGCCGCCGGCCTCCGCATGGATCAGCACGCCGGCCAGGTGGTCCCAAGGCATCAGCTTGTTGTAAACGACGAAATGGCCGTGGCCACTGGCCAGCAGGCGGTATTCGTGGGCGGCGCAGCGATAATTGAACTGCGATAGCGACTTGGTCTGGTTGCGCGCCAAACGTGAGCGGTCCGGCTCGGGCACATAGTGCCATGAGACCGCACCGGTCATTTCCGACATCGGCGCCGGTTTGGCGACATGGACCTTTTCCAGATTGCCATGGGCATGGCGGATATGGCTGCCGGCGCCACTAACGCCGATCAGCCAATCCTTGCCGACGGGATCGTGAATGATGCCGGCGACCGTCTCGCCCTTGATCACGACGCCAAGCATGACGCCGAAAAGCGGCACGCCGGAGGCGAAGTTGAAGGTGCCGTCGACCGGGTCGATGACGAAGGCGAGTTCGGCATCGCCGAGACCGTCGAGCAGCGTCGGGTCGTCGGAGCAGGCCTCCTCGCCGACGATCATTGCGTGGGGATAACGCTGGCGCAGCCTGGCGGTGATGAGCCGTTCGGCATTGACGTCGGCCTCGGTGACGAGATCGGCGGCCGAGGTCTTGCGACGGACGTCGCCCTCGCTCAACCGGCGAAAGCGCGGCATGATCTCGGCGACGGCGGCTTCCGACAGAAGGTCAGCAAGCCAGTCGATCGCGCTGTCGTCAAATGTCATCGGGACGCCTGGTGGTGAGGGTTTCGTTGAGGGCGGCGAAATCGAACAGTTTCCTGTCGAGCAGATGCGAACGCCGCACATTGGTCATGGCGCGGATCATCGTGTCCTTGCGGCCGGGCATGCGCTTCTCGATGTCGTCGAGCATCGCCTTCATGGCGTTGCGCTGCAGGCCTTCCTGGCTACCGCACAGATCGCACGGAATAATCGGGAACTTCATGGCGCCGGCGAATTTCTCTAGATCGGCTTCCGCACAATAGGCGAGCGGCCGCAGCACCATGACATCGCCTTCGTCGTTGAGCAGCTTCGGCGGCATGGCGGCGAGGCGTCCGCCATGGAACAGGTTCATGAAGAAGGTTTCCAGTATGTCCTCGCGGTGATGACCGAGCACCAGCGCCGAGCAGCCCTCCTCGCGGGCAATGCGATAGAGATGGCCGCGCCGTAGCCGCGAGCACAGCGAGCAATAGGTGCTGCCCTCGGCCAGCTTGTCGGTGACCACCGAATAGGTGTCCTGATATTCGATGCGATGCGGAATGGCATGGCTGTCGAGATAATCGGGCAATATGTGCTTGGGAAAGTTCGGCTGGCCCTGGTCGAGATTGCAGGCCAACAGCTCGACCGGCAGCAGCCCGCGCCATTTGAGATCGAGCAGCACGGCAAGCAGGCCGTAGGAATCCTTGCCGCCCGACAGAGCGACCAGCCAGCGGTCGCCGGGCCTCACCATGGAGAAATCGTCGATCGCCTGGCGGGCAAGCCGCAACAGCCGCTTGCGCAGCTTGTTGAACTCGACGGAGGACGGCACATCGGCAAACAGCGGATGAAAGCCGCCTTCGGTATCGGCGACCGGTTCGAGTGTTTCGGCGTCTGGCAGCATATTCATGGCGCGTCGGCCCCAAGATCCTGTTGCCGCCCGCAGTAGCGCATCGGACCGAAAACCGAAATCGATTTCGGAATCACGCCGCGGAAAAGGAAACGAAAAAAGAAAAGGCCGCCTCGACGGGCGGCCTTCGATTGTATCGCGACGAACGCGCCGATCAGCGCGAATAGAATTCGACGACCAGGTTCGGTTCCATCTGCACGGCAAACGGAACGTCCGCCAGGCCGGGGATGCGCGTGAAAGCCGCGGTCATCTTGTTGTGATCGGCCTCGATGTAATCGGGCACGTCGCGCTCGGCCAGGCCCACCGATTCCAGCACGATGACCAGCTGCTTCGACTTCTCGCGCACTTCGATGACGTCGCCCGGCTTGCAGCGGTACGAGCCGATGTTGACGCGCTTGCCGTTGACGTTGACGTGGCCGTGATTGACGAACTGGCGCGCCGCAAAGATGGTCGGCACGAACTTGGCGCGGTAGACGACCGCGTCGAGGCGCGATTCGAGCAGGCCGATCAGGTTCTCCGAGGTGTCGCCCTTGCGGCGGTCCGCCTCTTCATAGACCTTGCGAAACTGCTTTTCCGACACGTCGCCATAGTGGCCCTTCAGCTTCTGCTTGGCGCGCAGCTGCAGGCCGAAATCGGAAAGCTTGCCCTTGCGGCGCTGGCCATGCTGGCCGGGGCCGTATTCACGCTTGTTGACCGGGGACTTCGGGCGGCCCCAGATGTTTTCGCCAAGACGGCGGTCGATCTTGTACTTCGCGGATTCGCGCTTGCTCATCGCATTCCCTTTCAAAACAATGCACCCGGAACCTCATGGTCCGGGTGAAGGAAACGCGCCCTCCTCTGGCCTCCGTTTTCGAGACCTGACAGGGTTTTCCACGCAACGCGACGGAAAACCCACGGGACACGTCATTTCAAACAAGACATAGGGAAAGTAAACCGGCTTCCCAAACGTCTCGCACACATAAAGAAAACCACCGGGCATTGCGGCCCGGTGTTGGTGGGCTGGTTAAACGGAGATTTAACCGCTGTCAAGCTTCCGGCTGGCGCGAATCGCCGAACCGGATAGTGTTACGGTTGTAGAACGTGCCGGATGTGGCGGGAGGTTGCGCCAGCGGCATCAGCAAGGGACTGAAGTCAGAGGAGCTGGAATTCGCATGAAGAAGTTCTTCCTTACGTTGGTAGGAGCCGCGGTGATGGCCGGCACGATGGCGGTCGCGCCCGAGCCGGCGCAGGCCCGGCATTGGCATGGGCACAGGCATCACCAGGTCTGCCGCATCGTGGTCAAGAAGAAGGTGGTGTGGCGGCACGGTCATCGCAAGGTGATCCGCTACAAAGTGCGGCGCTGCGGGTGGGGCTGGAACTGGTAATTTTCGTCCTCGCCCGTTGAGACTTCATGGCCCGCGGCTCAGCCGCGGGCCTTTTATTGACCGGCATCCGCCGTCAGAATGGCCAGTCGATCAGTGTTTCGACTTCTTTTCCGGCAGGCCCTTGCGCTTGGTCTCGGCGAATTCCTCGAGCTGTTTTTCGCTCATGGATTTATACATTCCCTTCGACGCGCCTTTGAGCGCGCCCTTCTTGGTCTCGCCGCGCTTGGCTGACAATGCCGCGCCGGCCGCTTTCTGCTGGGCTTTTGAGGTGGCTGGCATGATGGTTTCTCCCGTTTCCAATGAGAGGAAAACGCATTGTCCGGTGTGATGTTCCCAAAGCGAAAATTGCCTGCGATCAGGATATCGCCAGGCCAAATCCCTGCATCAGCCGGCGCGTCGGAAAATCGGCGCTGTTCGAGGTGAAGAATGCAAGGTCGGCGCCTTCCGGCAGTGCCTCTCTGCGATAGCGGGCCTCGGTATCGGCAAGCAGCGACAGCGCCCGGCGTGCGATCGCCTCGGCCGGGTCGAGCCAGTCGACCGGCCACGGTGCTGTCTTGCGCATGCGGTTGGCCAAAAACGGATAATGGGTGCAGGCAAGCACGACGATGTCGGTGCGCAGCCCGTCATGCTCGACGAAGCACGGCGCGATCTCGGCGCGCACGGCGTCCTCGTCGACAAGGCCATCGCGCATATAGGCTTCGGCCAATCCCGCCAGCTTGTCGCTGCCGACCAGGCGGACATGGCATTTCTGCGCCCATTTGCTGATCAGGTCGCGCGTGTACTGGCGCTTGACGGTGCCGGGCGTAGCCAGCACCGAAACCAGGCCTGAGCGCGTGCGTTCCGCCGCCGGCTTGATGGCCGGCACGGTGCCGACGAAAGGGTGGCCGGGAAACCTCTCGCGCAAGGCATCGATGACCAGCGTCGAGGCAGTGTTGCAGGCGATGACCGAGATGGCCGGCGAAAACCGGTCGAGCAGCCTGGCGAACAACTCCAGGATATGTGTTCTCAGCGCCGGCTCCTCCCAGCCGCCGAAGGGGAACGCCGCGTCGTCGGCGACATAGATGAAGCGGCGATCAGGCATCAGCACGCGCGCCTCCCGCAGCACGGTCAGGCCGCCAATGCCGGAATCGAACATCAGGATCGGACGGGCGCTCGATGGATCGGTCATTGTCATTGAGTCACTAAGGGCTGGGAATCACTAAGGGCTGGGAATCACAAACGAGATCACGGGGGAAGGCCCGGCCCATGCTTTCTGCTTCGGCCAATGATGCTTTATCCCGGCCGCCTCTATGTGGAACCATCATGGCCTTGATGCGGCGAGCCGGTCACACAAGGCCGCGCTTGCCGAAGCCGCCGGGCCGCGGCCGGCCGTTCGCCGGAGATGCAGGTTGAGATGCAGGGTGGTTCGACGGCACCGGCGCGGCCCGCGTGGCGTAGGCTGGAGCCAGGGCCGTCGCGCCGGCGGCTGACGCTGAATGGAGCGCGGCGGCGCCGCGCAGCGGCCCGGGCGGGTCGAAATCGTCGAAACTCAGGGATGACGCTATATCCGAAGAGCCGCCACCCGCCGGCTTGGCCGCCAAGATGACGGCCCACAGCCCGACAAGAGCTAATCCCAGCAGGTTAAGGCCGGAATGCGAATCTTCGCCGTCGAATTTTACGACAAGAACAGTGCCGGCCTGCAGGATCGCAAACAGCGTCGAGAACACGATATAGGACCAAAGGATCCAACCCGACCCTTGCGCGTCGCGGCTTCGACGCCAGGCGAAATTCGCGCGGAACAGAACGATCACCAGCGAGGTAACGAGAACGGCCGCGGCCAGCCCTTCCCTGGAAGGTCCGGGCTTCGAATTGGCCAAACCCTCGATGCCGATGGTCAGCACGACGCACAGGACAAAGGTCACGATTTCCGCAACCAGCAGGGCCGCGGAATAGAAGAAAAAGCGAAGACGCCCGATATTTGAATTGAACATCCAAGGACCCATCGTTCGCCGGACAATGGATCATATCGAATAACATTCGGTTACTGGTGAGGTGGCGGGATTCGAAGCTTAGGGCCCGTTGACAAAGTCGGCTTTGTTCACTGAAGCCCAAATGCTACCCGCTTCAAAACGTCCTTCACCTGAAGCCTAAAATCGACGGTGTAGAAGGTCGATTGAACGACTGCGCCTTCTTTGATCTCTAGAATGCTGTCTCGACTGAATGTGCATCCCGTTGCGTCCAGAAGGCTTGATACCGCAGCTACGTCACCGACGGTTTTTTCATCTAGGCGATAGAGTGCCGGATATATCGGGGCGCACTTGTTCCCAGCATTCTCAACTAAGCGCCATTCCGTGTCGAAGAAATACGTCGCACGTGCCTTCGCATCAGATCGCGTGCCACCATGCTCATCGCCCCATCTTGAATGCAAACCGTTGGCCCAGTCGTCTATTGAAATCAGGTTCGAGGTATTTGACTCGACTCCGTATACTATCGAGTAGACGTGGCTGCCGGTTAGCGGCGACGTCAACGCAAACCTATATCTGAAGATCAGGTTATGCTCTTTCTCTTCGTGAGATATTGAGATGGTCTGCAAATATGCAGAGCGAGCCTCCAGTGAAAGTGACATGTCCTTGCGGTTGTTGAGCGCTCGTTTCTTTTCCGAACGCTCCCAATCGGGATAGCGTGACCTGATAACTTCCTCCAGTTCTTGTCTAGGCATTCCGACGCGGAGCACGGAATTGGGTAACAATCTTTCAATGGCTTGCTGTGCGGGAAGTGTGCTCGATGGCTTTTCAAATTCCGACGCCGCAGACATTTCAGATAACAGACAGAATAAGACAAACGCGGGCAAGATAGCTCTGGGCACGATCTCTCTCACTGATTAAGGGCGTCGCCAGCAGAAGAAGCACACCCGCCTTGGCAGTCAATGGCAATTGCTTTTTATGCGCTCCCGTTGGGAACAAACACCTAGTCTTTGTCTGTCGCCTTGCCAGCGCGCCGGGCCGCCGCCGGGAGCCGCCTTGGATCGTCGCCGGGCGATCCGTCGCCGCGCGGCATGGCCGGCGAGAACCTGTCCAGCGATGATATTATGCCGCGCAGCACCTTGAGCTCCGGCTCGGCAAAGCCGGGGCGGGTCAGCACAGCGCGCAAATTGTCGACCATCTTCGGCTTCTTCGCTGCCGGGCGGAAATAGCCGCGCGCCTCCAGTGCACCTTCCAGATACGCAAACAGGCCGTGCAATTCTTCCTTGGTGGCCGGTGGCATTTCGGGGCCGGAGAAGTTGGTCCTGGTCTCGTCTTCCAGGCCGGACTTCATCCATTCATAGGACATCAGCAGGGCCGCCTGGGCGATGTTGAGCGAGGAGAAGGCTGGATCGACGGGGAAAGTGACGATCTCGTCGGCAAGCCCGACCTCGTCATTATAGAGGCCGAAGCGTTCGCGGCCGAACAGGATGCCGGTGCGCTGGCCGGCCCGCTGCCGCGCCCGCAGCGCCCTGCCCGCCTCGACCGGCCCGCGCACCGGCTTGAAATTGTCGCGCGCGCGCGCCGTGGTGGCGAAGACGAAGTTCAAATCGGCGACCGCCGAGGCGAGGTCGTCGAACACCTTGATGGCGTCGATGACGTGGTCGGCGCGGCTTGCGGCGGCACGCGCCTTCTCGCTCGGCCAGCCGTCGCGCGGGTTGACGAGCCGCAGCTCGGAAAGGCCGAAATTGGCCATGGCGCGCGCAACCATGCCGATATTCTCGCCGAGCTGCGGCTCGACCAGGACGATCGCCGGTCCGGACGCTGGAGTTCCGGAGGCAAGAGGGGTGGCGGGATCCTGGGTAGCGGCCATGGTTGTCAGTGAACTGCTGTTTGCGGCATTTCGCAGTCCCCTGCCACATTTGGCGGCGAAAATGAAGCTTTCGCAAGGAATGCCGACACTACGGCGCGGTTCGCCGTTTGCGCGGCCAAAAAGCCTTTGATATACGGGCCGCATCCCAGGGCCGGCAGCCGTGCGGGCAAGGCCGTTCCGTTCCCCAAAAGCGAGGCATTCTTTCCATGGCGAAGATCAAGGTGGCGAACCCGGTCGTCGAACTCGACGGCGACGAGATGACCCGCATCATCTGGCAGTTCATCAAGGACAAGCTGATCCACCCTTATCTCGACCTCAAGCTCGAATATTACGACCTCGGCATCGAGCACCGCGACGCCACCAACGACCAGGTGACCATCGATTCGGCCAATGCCATCAAGAAATACGGCGTCGGCGTGAAATGCGCGACGATCACGCCCGACGAGCAGCGCGTCGAGGAATTCAAGCTGAAGAAGATGTGGAAGTCGCCGAACGGCACCATCCGCAACATCCTCGGCGGCACCATCTTTCGCGAGCCGATCATCATGAAGAACGTGCCGCGGCTGGTGCCCGGCTGGACCAAGCCGATCATCGTCGGCCGCCACGCCTTCGGCGACCAGTACCGCGCCACCGACTTCCGCTTCCCCGGCAAGGGCAAGCTGACGATCAAATTCGTCGGCGAGGACGGCCAGGTGATCGAGCACGACGTGTTCGACGCACCCGGCGCCGGCGTCGCCATGGCCATGTACAATCTCGACGAATCGATCCGCGAATTCGCCCGCGCCTCCCTGAACTACGGCCTGCTGCGTAATTACCCCGTCTACCTCTCAACCAAGAACACCATCCTCAAAGCCTATGACGGACGCTTCAAGGACATCTTCCAGGAGGTCTACGAGGCGGAGTTCGAAGCAGAATTCAAAGCTAAGAAGCTCTGGTACGAGCACCGGCTGATCGACGACATGGTGGCCTCGAGCCTGAAATGGTCGGGTGGCTATGTCTGGGCCTGCAAGAATTATGACGGCGACGTGCAGTCCGACACGGTGGCGCAAGGCTTCGGCTCGCTCGGCCTGATGACCTCGGTGCTGATGACGCCGGACGGCAAGACCGTCGAGGCGGAAGCCGCGCACGGCACCGTCACCCGCCACTATCGCCAGCACCAGAAGGGCGAGGAGACCTCGACCAATTCGATCGCCTCGATCTTTGCCTGGACGCGCGGCCTCGCGCACCGCGCCAAGCTCGACGACAATGCCGAACTGAGGCGCTTTGCCGAGACGCTGGAAAGGGTCTGCATCCAGACGGTCGAGTCCGGCTTCATGACCAAGGACCTGTCGCTGCTGATCGGCCCCGACCAGCCATGGCTTTCGACCACCGGCTTCCTCGACAAGATCGACGAGAATTTGCAGAAAGCGATGGCCTGAGCCCAACCGGCATGGGCAAGCCCGTCGTCTACGGCGCGGACTACAGCGTCTATGTGCGCATCGTGCGGCTGGTGCTGGAGGAAAAGGGCGTCGGCTACGAGCTCGTGCCCGTCGACATCTTTGCCGCGGACGGCATTCCCGGCTGGTATTTCGAGCACCAGCCGTTCGGCCGCATCCCGGCCTTCGAGCATGACGGCTTTCGCCTCTACGAGACCGGCGCGATTGCCCGTTATGTCGACGAAGCCTTTGGCGGCCCGGCGCTGCAACCGGTCGAAGCCCGGCCTCGAGCACGCATGAACCAGATCACCAGCCTGCTCGACGCCTATGCCTACAGGACCATGGTCTGGGATGTCGCGGTCGAGCGGCTGGAAACAACGCCGCCCGACGAAGCCGTGATCGCCAACGGGTTGCGGCAGGCAAGAATGGCATTGCAGGCGCTCTCCTCGCTGAAAGCTGAAGGGCCTTGGCTGTTGGGAACGGACCTGACGCTGGCCGACCTGCACGCCGCACCGATCATCGGCTATTTCGTCAAGGTCGCCGAGGGACAAGCCCTGCTGGCCGAGTTTGCCGAGATCCAGAATTGGTGGACCCGCATTGCGGCGCGTGCGAGCGTTGCCGGCAGGCTGACTTAACTCTCGAGCGCATTCATGGCCAACTCTCACCAGGACGCACTGACGGTGGCCAGAATAGTCAGAGTCAACCACGCCGGCGAGTACGGCGCGATCAGAATCTATTCGGCACAGATTCTTGTCGCGAAGCGTTTCTGGCCGGACTGCGTGCCGTCTTTGTCGGAGATGCTTGGGCACGAGCGCACCCATTGCGCGTCTTTCCATGCAGCCATGCCACTGCGAAATTCCCGACCGTGTCGCGTGATGCAATTCTGGAGCTGGGGCGGCTGGCTGCTGGGTTTCCTCACTGCCCTGCTCGGCCCGCAAGGCGTCTGGGCCTGCACCGCAGCTGTCGAAGCGGCGGTGCACCGCCATCTCGATGATCAGCTGTTCTTTCTCACCGGACGCGATCACGAGTTGCACGGCATCATCCTGTCCATCCGCGAAGAAGAGCTTGCCCATCTCCGTCACGCCGAAGAGCAGCTGACCTCGCCTGGACCGTTGCTGAACCGCCTGCGCGCAGCGATCTCCGTTACCACCGACTGCCTGATTTGGCTGTCGACCTGGGGGGACTCGACGCGAATGACGCGTGCCCTGAAGGCATCAAGGCATCTCTGATGAGCGCTATGCCGTTCTAGCGCCGCCTCTTTGGGGCCACTGCCCTGCGCCATCGGGCCGCCGCCCGGCCCTAACGCCATACCGTGATCTGGACACCTGGCTCAGGCGAAGCAGCCACCGAATTGGCAAGCCGCTCAATCGGGAAGGTAGATCTCCGCCTTCATGAAGGTCTTCGCACGGCCTGTGATCAGCACGCGATCTCCGGCCAGTTCGCATAGCAAATGCCCGCCGCGCTGCGAGCATTGGAATGCCGACAGATGCGTCTTGCCGAGTTTTTCAGACCAGTAAGGCACCAGCGTCGCATGAATGGAGCCGGTTACCGGATCCTCGGGAATGCCCGCCCCAGGCACGAAGTAACGGGAGACGAAATCGTGGGCTCGCCCAGGCGCGGTAATAACCAGGCCGAGAGGATGAAAACGTCCGATCCTGAGCAGATCGGGAACGAAAGATCGCACGGTTGTCTCGTCGGCAAGCTCGACAAACAGGTTCTCGAAATTGCGGAAGCTCGCAACCGGCCGCTGAGGCAATATCGCTTGCAGCGCCGAGTTCAGCTCTTCCTCGACGGGCTGCGGCGGAAAACAAGGCAGATCGAGCTGATAGCCCCCTTCCCACCGGGAAACCCGCAGCTCGCCGACCCGGGTGGCGAAGGCCATTTCGCCCTGACCATTGTATTCCGTAGCCAGCACATGGGCGGCCGCAAGAGTGGCGTGGCCGCAGAAGTCGACTTCATGGACCGGCGTGAACCAGCGCAAATCCAACCTTTGCCATTCGGCCGCACAAACGCGGTTTCAGCAAGATTGTTTTCGTTGGCAATGGCCTGCATTACCTGCTCCGACAGCCATTCCTCTAAAAGGAGAACGGCGGCAGGGTTACCCTGGAAGGCCCGTTCGGCAAAGGCATCGACCTGATACATCGTCAGCGTCGGCATATCGGCCCTCAAAGATATCCGCTGGGCGACGCGCCATTTCGGCCGTGCCGCCCCCGGTGCAGGTTCACGCCGCTTCGAGAGCCGCCTTCACCGCAGCGATCGCGTCTTCGGCCTTCGAGGCGTCCGGGCCGCCGGCCTGAGCCATATCGGGTCGCCCGCCGCCGCCCTGCCCGCCCAATGCCGCGGACGCGACGCGCACCAGATCGATGGCGCTGAAGCGGCCGGTCAGATCATCGGTGACGGCGACGACGACGCTTGCCTTGTTGTCCTCGCCGGCGCCGACAAAGACGACGATGCCGGAGCCGAGCGACTTCTTGCCGGCATCGGCCAACGGCTTAAGATCCTTTGGCGAGACGCCCGATACCGCCTTGCCGAGAAAACCGACACCGGCAATGGTTTCGTTTTCCGCCGGCACACCGGCTGGCGAGCGATCGCCCAGCGCCAGCTTCTTGCGCGCCTCTGTCAGCTCCTTTTCGAGCTTCTTGCGTTCGTCGAGCAGCGCCTCGACGCGGGCCGGCACATCGGCCGGCGATATCTTCAGCGCGGCGGCGGCCGCCTTCAGCCGCTTGTCCTGTTCGTCGAGATGCTTTCTGGCCGCCTCGCCGGTCAACGCCTCGATGCGGCGAACGCCGGCAGCGACCGCGCTGTCGGACAGGATGCGCACCAAGCCGATATCGCCGGTCGCCCTGACATGCGTGCCGCCGCATAGCTCGACCGAATAAGGCCGGTTGGCCTTGGCGCCATGCAAGCCCGTGCCCATCGAAACGACGCGCACTTCATCGCCATATTTCTCGCCAAACAGCGCCATGGCGCCTTCGGCAATGGCGTCGTCGACAGACATCAGCCGCGTGGTTACAGGGCCGTTCTGAACGACGATCTCGTTTGCCATGCGCTCGACCTCTTCGAGCTCGTCGGGCGAGATCGGCTTGTTGTGGGAGATGTCGAAGCGCAGACGCTCGGGCGCAACCAGCGAGCCCTTCTGCGCCACATGGGTACCCAGCACCTCGCGCAGCGCCTCATGGATCAGATGCGTGGCGGAATGGTTCGCGCGCAGCCTGGAGCGACGCGCGTGGTCCACCTTCAGCTCGACGGTCGCGCCCGTCTTGACCGTGCCGGTAGCCACCTTGCCGAGATGGACGAAAAGCCCATCGGCCTTCTTCTGGGTATCGGATATCTCGATCGAGAACCCGTCGCCCGAAATGACGCCGGTGTCGCCCATCTGGCCACCGGACTCGCCATAGAACGGCGTCTGGTTGACAACCACGGCAACGGCGTCACCTTTGCCGGCGCTGTCGACGGTCTTGCCGTCCCTGACCAGCGCCTGGATGAGGCCTTCCGCCTGCTCGGTCTCATAGCCGAGGAACTCGGTGGCGCCGGCGTTCTCGCGCACCGGAAACCATACCGTCTCGGTCGCCACGTCGCCGGAGCCGGCCCAGCTTTTGCGCGCCTCCGCCTTCTGCCGCTCCATCGCCTCGGTGAAGCCGGCAAGGTTGACCGAGATGTTGCGCTGGCGCAGCGCGTCCTGCGTCAGATCGAGCGGAAAGCCATAGGTGTCGTAGAGCTTGAACGCTGTCTCGCCATCCAGCATGTCGCCGGAGGCCAGCTTTTCCGTCGCCTCGGAAAGCAAGCCCAAGCCGCGCACCAGCGTCTTGCGGAAACGAGTTTCCTCAAGCTTCAGCGTTTCGGTGATCATCTGTTCGCCGCGCACCAGTTCCGGGTAGGCTTGACCCATCTCGCGGACCAGTGCCGGCACCAGGCGCCACATCAGCGGATCGCGGGCGCCGAGCAACTGCGCGTGGCGCATGGCGCGGCGCATGATGCGACGAAGCACGTAGCCGCGTCCTTCGTTGGACGGCAGCACGCCGTCGGCGACCAGGAAGCAGGACGAACGCAAATGGTCGGCGATGACGCGGAACGATGCGACGGTGCCCGCATCCGGACCTTTGCCAAGCGCCGACGACGCAGCGTCGATCAGGTGGCGGAACAGGTCGGTTTCGAAGACGCTTTCAACGCCTTGCAGGATGGATGCCATGCGCTCGAGGCCCATGCCTGTGTCGATCGACGGACGCGGCAGGTCGACGCGCTCGTCCTTCGTCACCTGTTCGTACTGCATGAACACCAGGTTCCAGAATTCAAGGAAACGGTCGCCATCCTCCTCGGGGCTGCCAGGAGGGCCGCCCCAGATATGCTCGCCACGGTCGATGAATATCTCCGAACACGGCCCGCAAGGTCCAGTGTCGCCCATTGCCCAGAAATTGTCCGAAGTCGCGATGCGGATGATGCGATCGTCCGAAAGGCCGGCGATCTTCTTCCAGTACGAGGCCGCCTCGTCGTCGGTGTGGTAGACGGTGACCAGCAGCTTGTCCTTCTTCAGCCCGAACTCCCTGGTGATCAGGTTCCAGGCAAGCTCTATGGCCCGCTCCTTGAAATAGTCGCCGAAGGAGAAATTGCCGAGCATCTCGAAGAAGGTCAGGTGGCGCGCGGTGTAGCCGACATTGTCGAGGTCGTTGTGCTTGCCGCCGGCGCGAACACTCTTCTGGGCAGTCGTGGCGCGCGAATACGGCCGCTTCTCCAGACCGGTGAAAACGTTCTTGAACTGCACCATGCCGGCATTGGTGAACATCAGCGTCGGGTCGTTGCGCGGCACCAGCGGGCTTGACGCGACGACCTCGTGACCTTCCTTGCGAAAATAGTCGAGAAATGCCGACCGGATCTCGTTGACGCCACTCATGAATACTGCCTTTTCGAGAGAACCGCCGGCTGCCGGCGGAAAATAGACATGGCCTTTTAGCGGTCGCACCGCAGCCTGTCCAGAAACACCAAATGGTCTCAAATCCCGGCTTTCACCAGCGCCTTGAAATGCGTCTGCCTCGCCGTCAAACGCGAACCGCCGGCCATGGGCCGGCGGTTCGAAACGCATCGATTACGCAAACTCAAAATCAAAACATCAAATCGAAACCTGGCTGAGGCTCAGCGAGGCGTCGCTTGCCCTACATCACCCCAGCGTCGTCCTCGAAACCGTCGTCGCTGCTTTCGGAGCCGCCGTTCTCAAGGAATTTCTCAGCAATCAGCCCGGCATTCTGCCGTAGCGCCAGCTCGATCTCGCGCGCCGTGTCGGGATTGTCGCGCAGGAACAGTTTTGCGTTTTCGCGGCCCTGGCCAAGACGCTGCGAATTGTAGGAGAACCAGGCGCCCGACTTTTCGACCACGCCCGCCTTGACGCCGAGATCGACCAGCTCGCCGGTCTTCGAGACGCCCTCGCCATACATGATGTCGAACTCGACCACCTTGAAGGGCGGCGCCAGCTTGTTCTTGACGACCTTGACGCGGGTCTGGTTGCCGACGACCTCGTCGCGATCCTTGACCGAGCCGATGCGGCGGATGTCGAGGCGGACCGAGGCATAGAATTTCAACGCATTGCCGCCGGTCGTCGTCTCGGGCGAACCGAACATGACGCCGATCTTCATGCGGATCTGGTTGATGAAGATGACCATGGTGTTGGAGCGCGAGATCGAGGCGGTGAGCTTGCGCAGTGCCTGGCTCATCAGGCGGGCCTGCAGGCCGGGCAGCGAATCGCCCATCTCGCCTTCGATTTCCGCCCGCGGCGTCAACGCCGCCACCGAATCGACCACCAGCACGTCGATGGCGCCGGAGCGCACCAGCGTGTCGCAGATCTCCAGCGCCTGCTCGCCGGTATCGGGCTGCGAGATCAGCAGGTTTTCGAGATCGACGCCGAGCTTGCGGGCATAGACCGGGTCGAGCGCGTGCTCGGCATCGACGAAGGCGCAGATGCCGCCCTTCTTCTGGGCTTCGGCCACCGTGTGCAGCGCCAGCGTCGTCTTGCCCGAGCTTTCCGGCCCGTAGATCTCGACGATGCGGCCGCGCGGCAGGCCGCCGACGCCAAGCGCGATGTCCAGCCCAAGCGAGCCGGTCGGCACCGTTTCGATCTCGACGACCTGCTCGTTCGCGCCGAGCCGCATGATCGAGCCCTTGCCGAAGGCACGCTCAATTTGCGACAGCGCCGCATCCAGAGCCTTTGATTTGTCCACCGCTTTGTCCTCTACAAGCCGCAAAGAATTCTGAGCCATGATACATCACCCCGTGGTCGTCAATGGAGGCCGGACAATCCCGCAATCCTTAAAAGAATGTACCTCATTTGTTCTCATTTGTCAATGAGCACCAAGGATTTGAAAAATAACGCATATCCCTATTTGTTCTATTTTTGTTTCGCAATTATTGCTTCGGATGTATCTCACCTCGCATGCGGCGCCGTTGCCGTTACCGACCGAATCGGACCCGCGATTGCAGGGTTCCGCCCGGCGACCTAGTCTCCCCGGGCAACAGCTAAAGGGCATTTTGACGGCATGATCAAATCCTCGACGATCCTGGCCGTGGGCGGCGCCTATATCGAGCGGCGCGGCCGGGTTGCCGGCGCCTTCGTGCCAGCAGCGTCTAATCCGGGCACGATGCGCGAGCATGTCGGCGGCGCCGTCTTCAACGCCTTGCGCTGTGCGGTGCGCCGCGGCGTCTCGGCCTCGCTGCTTTCGGTGCGCGGCGGCGATGCCCTTGGCGACACGGTCTTACGCGCCGTCACCGAGGCCGGCATTGCCGACCTGTCGGCGGTGTTCCTCGACCGCGCGACGCCAAGCCATACGATGCTGATCGACAGCGACGGCGGGCTGATCGCCGGCCTTGCCGACATGGTGCTCTACGAACTGGCGCTTCCCAAGCAGATCCGCCGTGCCAAGGTGCGGGAAGCGATCGGTTCGGCCGACGCGGTGCTGTGCGACGCCAACCTGCCGTCGACCGCGCTGGAGCGGCTGGCGGCACTCGCCGCCGGCAAGCCGGTGTTTGCGCTTGCGGTCTCGCCCAACAAAGCGGCGCGGCTGACGCCGGTGCTCGACCGTCTGGCGATGGCCTTCATGAACCGGCGCGAGGCCGGCATGCTCGCCGGCGTCCAAATCGATCAAGGCATCGTCGACGGCCTGAGACGCGCCGGGCTGAAAAGCGGCGTGATCACCGCCGGCGACGAACCAGTGCTCGGTTTCGACGAATTGGGCGCGTTCTCGATCTCGCCACCGCCGCTGCAAAAGCGGACCGATGCTGCCGGCGCCGGCGACGCATTGGCAGGCGCCACGATCGCTGCCCTGCTGCGCGGCCTGACGCTGCGCGCGGCACTGCGCGAAGGCATTGCCGCAGCTATGCTCGTCGTCGAGAGTGCCGCCTTCACCAGCGCTGGCTTTGCCGAGGCGCTGGCGCTCGTGCCCGAGGCGCGGGACCTGGCATGAAGTGCGGCCCGGAATTGCCGAAGCATGACGCAGCCTATTTGCCGGCGCGCCGTGCTGCCTCGTAGGCGCGGCGCGACCAGATCGCCATCTCGTCGGGATCGTCGAAGGCGCTGTCGGGAACGCTCCAATAGGGCATCGACACGAGCTTGCCGTGGCGCGAGCCGGTATAGGTCCATTGCCGGCAGCCGGCCGCTTCGAAATCCGGGGCGCTTTCGGCGTCGGCCTTCAGCATCAATTCGCCACCGATGACGATGGCGACGATGACGCCGTCGAAATAGATGCCCTTGCCGCCGAACAGCTTGCGGATGCTGACCGGGCCGAGGCCCTCGAAAAGCTCTTCTATGCGCTCGTTGTCCATGCGGCGATCATGTCACCCGGATTTCCCCTTGTCATCGCCGCAACCGGCGCCATCCTGACAAAGTGCAAATCACTTTCGTCGGAGTTTCTCATGCCGCTTCTGCTCAAAGGGTCCTGCCGGTGCAATGCCGTGCGTTTCGAGGTGGAAAGCCACACGCCGGTGCCGTTCATGCTGTGCTACTGCTCGATCTGCCGCAAGCAGCAGGGCGGCGGCGGTTTTGCCATCAATCTCGGCGCCGATTACGAGACGCTGAAAATCCAGGGCAAGCGCCATCTCGGCGTCTACCGCGCCGAGATCGAGGACGACGAGCACCCGCAACGCGAGATCTCGACCGGCGAGCGGAACTTCTGCACGAAATGCGGGACGGCACTCTGGCTCTACGATCCGACCTGGCCGGAGCTGGTGCATCCGTTTGCCTCGGCGATCGACACCGACCTGCCAAAGCCGCCGGAGAAGGTGCATCTGATGCTGAAATACAAGGCGAACTGGGTCGAGCCGGATATCGGCAAGGGCGACAAGGTCTTCGATGTCTACCCGGAGGAGTCGATCGCAGACTGGCACAAGCGAACGGGGATGTGGGTGGATTAGTTGCTCCCGGCCTTAGGTCGGTGCGTGAGAGCCACCCAGCGCTCTATCTGCGCCACATCCACCCCACTGCGTTGGGCCGCAACCAAGGGATGATCTGCATCATGCAGAAACACCTTCGGACGCTGATCACCGGGCTGAAATACAACATTGGCATGCAGATGCAACGAGCCGGGATACTCAGGAATGTTGTGCATCAGATATCCAAAACAGAGTTCTTCTTCATACTGGCCACTGTCATATCCATCTCGGTATAGATCCCAGCTTTTTTCCGAGACCGACATCCATACGCCGAAACAGAACTCGCTGGATAGCTGAGGCACTGGCAGAGGCAGCAAGCAACGAACAAACCGATCTGTTACCCCCGACGCACGGCGCACCTCGCAGAAATCTTCATTCTTGCGAAAGGTCGCTCGAGCGGCATCGTCAAGCGTGTCCGTGTCCACGGGCGCACCGAACGCCATATCTGTTGGAAGCCCGGTATATTCCTGACCGCAACAGGCACACCGCCAGCGATATGCCTCGGCACTCATCACCAGAGACGCTAAGCCGCGCTTGCTTCGCGCGCCTCGGCCAGTGCCTTCAGATCGGCCGGCTTCAATTCGACCGATTCGCCGCAGCCGCAGGCCGAACTCTGGTTCGGATTGCGGAAGGTGAAGCCGGTGCGCAGCGTCGTCTGCTCGAAGTCCATCTCGGTGCCGAACAGGAAAAGTGCTGCCTCCGGCGCGACATAGACATGGGCGCCGTCGCGCTCGATATGGTCGTCCTTGGTGTTGGGCTCGGTCACCAGGTCGACCGTATATTCCATGCCGGCGCAGCCGCCCTTCTTGATGCCAAGGCGAATGCCATGCGCATTCTCACGGGTCGCAACGATCTCGCGCACCCGGTCGGCGGCCTTTTCGGTCATCGTGATGACGGCAAAGCGTCCCATATTTTCCTTCTCCATTGCGCGCAGGTTCAAGGCCTGCCGAATGATTCCTCACCTAAAATGGTGAAGTTTTGTACCCGGCGCAAGTGCGCCAGCCTCTGGCTGGTCGGATGCTAGTACCACCCCACCGCCACCTGCGCCTCTTCCGACATACGATCGGGCGACCAGGGCGGATCGAAGGTCATGTTGACCTCGACGCCGGAGACGCCTTCGACGGCGCCGACGGCGTTTTCGACCCAGCCCGGCATTTCGCCGGCCACCGGGCAGCCCGGCGCGGTCAGCGTCATATCGATCTTGACCGAGCGGTCGTCTTCGATGTCGATCTTGTAGACCAGGCCGAGCTCATAGATGTCGGCCGGGATTTCCGGGTCGTAGACCGTCTTCAGCGCCGAGACGATGTCGTCGGTCAGCCGCGCCAATTCGTCGGCGGGGATTGTCGATCCGGAAACCGCCGCATTGGTCGTCGCTTCCGAATTGGTCTCGGCGGTGTGGCTGGCATCATCCATGATCGTCACCCGAAGAATTTTCGCGCTTTTTCCAGCGCATCGGCCAAAGCATCGACTTCGGCCCTGGTATTATACATGCCGAACGACGCTCTGCATGTGGATGTTACGCCGAAGCGTTTCAACAGCGGCTGCGCGCAATGCGTGCCGGCGCGGACCGCCACTCCCTGCCGGTCGATGACCATCGACACGTCATGGGCATGGATACCCTGCAGCTCGAACGAGATGATGGCGCCCTTTCCGGGCGCATCGCCGAAGATGCGCAGCGAGTTGATGGCGCGCAGTTTTTGATGCGCATAGTCCTTCAAATCGGCCTCGTGCGCGGCGATGCGCTCGCGGCCGATCTTTTCCATATATTCCAGCGCCGCACCGAGCCCGATTGCCTGCACGATCGGCGGCGTGCCGGCCTCGAAACGGTGCGGCGGATCGTTGTAGGTGACGATGTCTTGCGTCACCTCCTCGATCATCTCGCCGCCGCCCATGAACGGGCGCATGCGCTCCAGAATATCCTTCTTGCCATAGAGCACGCCGATGCCCGACGGGCCATAGACCTTGTGGCCGGTGAAGACGAAGAAATCGCAGTCGAGATCCTGCACGTCGATCGGCATATGCACGGCGCTCTGGCTGCCGTCGACCAGCACCGGAATGCCGCGCGTATGGGCGATGCGCACGATTTCCTTGATCGGCGTCACCGTGCCCAGTGCATTCGACATGTGGGTTATGGCAACCAGTTTTGTCCGGTCGGTCAGCCGCTTTTCGAATTCCTCGATGTGGAAGACGCCGAGATCATCGACCGGCACCCAGACCAGTTTGGCGCCCTGCCGCTCGCGGATGAAATGCCACGGCACGATGTTGGAATGATGCTCCATGATCGACAGCACGATCTCGTCGCCTTCGCCGATGTTCGGCATGCCGAAACCATAGGCGACCGTGTTGATCGCCGCCGTGGTGTTGGAAGTGAAGACGATGTTGTCGGTGCTCGGTGCGTTGAGGAAACGGCGCACCGTCTCGCGAGCCCTCTCATAGGCGTCGGTCGCGGCATTGGACAGGAAATGCAGGCCGCGATGGACGTTGGCATATTCCTGGGAATAGGCGTGCTGAATAGCGTCGAGCACCGCCTGTGGCTTCTGCGCCGAGGCGCCATTGTCGAGATAGACCAGCGGTTTGCCGTAGATTTGCCGCGACAGGATCGGGAAGTCGCGGCGGATCGCCTCGACGTCGTAGGGGATGTTTTCGACTTTCTGGTCCATTACAAGCTCTCTCGAGGCACCGCCTCATTCCGTCCAGCACCCCTCATCCGACCGAGCTTCGCTCGGCCACCTTCTCCCACAAGGGGAGAAGGAAGAGCGCCTCTCCTTCTCCCCTTGTGGGAGAAGGTGGCGCCGAAGGCGACGGATGAGGGGTGTTGGCACCAACCCCTCAGTCACCTCTACCCGTGCGTCAAAAACCAATCGTCGAGCCGTGCTTCCAGCGCCTCGACGATGGCCTCGTCGTCCAGTTCCTCGATCACCTCGGCGACGAAGGCCTTGACCAGCAGGCCGCGCGCGGTCTTCTCGTCGACGCCGCGCGCCATCAGGTAGAACAGATGGCTGTGGTCGATCTCGGTGACGGTCGCGCCATGGCCGCAGACGACGTCGTCGGCGAAGATTTCGAGCTCCGGCTTGGTCGAGAACTCGCCGTCATCCGACAGAAGCAGCGTGTTGCAGGCCATCTTGGCGTTGGTCTTCTGCGCATATTGGTGGACGTTGATGCGGCCCTGGAAGACGCCGCGCGCCTTGCCGGTCACCACGTTGCGGATGACTTCGGTCGAGGCTGTGTGCGGTACGGCGTGGTCGAGCACCATAGTGACATCGGTATGGGTATCGCCGGCGAGCAGATTGATGCCGCGCAAGGTGAATTCGGCGCCCTCGCCGGTCGTCTTCACAACGACCTCCTGGCGGACAAGCCTACCGCCGGCATTCATGACGAACAGCGTCAGTTTCGAATTCTTGCCGAGATGCGCCTTGAACTGGGCAAGGTGCGTCGCCGTATCCGGCTGCTCCTGCACGACCAGCCAGGTCACTTCGGCGCCCTCGCCAAGCACAAGCTGGCTGACCGAACTGACCAGCGCCGCCCCCTCGCCTGCCTGGCGTTCGACGACGACAGCCTTGGCGCCGGCACCGACACGGACGGCCAGCCGTACATGCGTCTGTCCACCGGCCTGCAAATTCTGCAATTCGAGCGGCTTGTCCAGTTGGGCACCGTCGGCGATATCGACGAAATAGCCGTCGGCGACAAAGGCGGTGTTGAGCGCGCCGATGGCATCGTCGCTGCCATAGGAATCCAACCCCGGAGCGATGCTGCCGTCGGTCAGCTTCTCCGACAGGCGCTGTACGGCAACGCCTTCGATACCGGGCAGTTTCGTACTCGAAACGCCGTTCAGCACCGGCAAAACGCTGGAGCCTTCGACGATCGGCGCAATGGCTTTCGCGACCGCTGCCGGATCGAAGTCCGGCACCGAGGTCAGCAGCCGGCGCAGGTCCGTATAGTGCCAGGATTCGATGCGCCGCGTCGGCAGGCCGCTCTTGATCGCCTCGATGGCGTCGTCGCGCTTCAGCATCACCGCGCCGTCGCCGGGCAGCAGCGACAGCCGCTCGCCAAAGGCGTCGATCAGCGCCGATTCGGCTAATGTCCGCTGGGGTGTCGTGTGCATATTCATCAGTATCGCCTTGTTTGGCTTGCCTTCCGGGCCCGCTTGCATCTCACGCGGCTTGCCCGATCACGCCGGCATAGCCATTGGCCTCGAGGTCGAGCGCCAGCGACTTGTCGCCCGACTTGATCACCTGGCCCCTGTAGAGCACGTGCACCGTATCCGGGACGATGTATTGGAGCAGGCGCTGGTAGTGGGTTATGACGACAATGGCCCTATCCGGCGAGCGCAGCGTGTTGACGCCGTCCGCGACGATCTTCAGCGCATCGATATCGAGTCCGGAATCGGTCTCGTCGAGGACACACAGCTTCGGCTCGAGCAGCTTCATCTGCAGGATCTCGGCGCGCTTCTTCTCGCCGCCGGAAAAGCCGACATTGAGCGGCCGCTTCAGCATCGCCATGTCCATGTTGAGCGAGGCGGCAGCTTCCTTTACGCGCTTGAGAAATTCCGGGATCTTCAGCGGTTCCTCGCCACGCGCCTTGCGCTGCTCGTTCATCGCCACTTTCAGGAATTCCATCGTCGCCACCCCCGGTATCTCCATCGGATACTGGAAAGCGAGAAAGATGCCGGCGGTTGCGCGCTCGGCTGGATCCATTTCGAGGATCGACTGGCCGTTGTAGAGGATGTCGCCCTCGGTGACCTCATAATCCTCGCGGCCGGCAAGGATATAGGACAGCGTCGATTTCCCCGAGCCGTTCGGCCCCATGATCGCGGCGACCTCGCCGGCCCTGACCGTCAGGTTCAGGCCGCGGATGATCTCGGTGCCGTCGTCGACGATACGGGCATGGAGGTTTCTGATTTCAAGCATTTTTCTTCTTTCTACTACATCGCAAGGCAGTCGATCTGGCCATTGGCCGTTCGACCCTTCAATTCGTCCTAATCGAGAACTGATGAATCGGCCCTACATCATCGACAGTCAGAGCGTCTGGCTTTTGCCAGACAAAGTACACGGCCAATATGGCGGTAGCCACCCAGCACACGAGTCCAACAGCCATTACCTTTCGGCTACTCTTCATCATCATCAGCCCACGCTGCCCTCGAGCGAGATCCCGATCAGCTTCTGCGCCTCGACCGCGAACTCCATCGGCAGCTGCTGGATGACGTCCTTGACGAAGCCGTTGACGATCAGCGCGATCGCCTCTTCTTCCGGGATGCCCCGCTGCATGACGTAGAACTTCTGGTCCTCGGAAATTTTCGAGGTGGTGGCCTCATGCTCGAACTGCGCCGTCGAATTCTTGGCTTCCATGTAGGGCACGGTGTGTGCGCCGCACTGATCGCCGATCAGCAGGGAATCGCAATTGGTGAAGTTGCGGGCGTTGGTCGCCTTGCGGTGGGCCGAGACCTGGCCGCGATAGGTGTTCTGCGAGAAGCCGGCGGCGATGCCCTTGGAGATGATGCGGCTCGACGTGTTCTTGCCCAAATGGATCATCTTGGTGCCGCTGTCGACCTGCTGATAGCCGTTGGAGACGGCGATCGAATAGAACTCGCCGCTGGAATCGTCGCCGCGCAGGATGCAGCTCGGATATTTCCAGGTGATGGCCGAACCGGTCTCGACCTGTGTCCACGAAATCTTCGAGCGATGGCCGCGGCAGTCGCCGCGCTTGGTGACGAAATTATAGATGCCGCCCTTGCCTTCGGCGTCGCCGGGATACCAGTTCTGCACCGTCGAATATTTGATTTCGGCATCGTCGAGCGCGATCAGCTCGACCACCGCGGCATGAAGCTGGTTCTCGTCGCGTTGCGGCGCCGTGCAGCCTTCGAGGTAAGAGACGTAAGCCCCCTCCTCGGCGATGATCAGCGTGCGCTCGAACTGGCCGGTATTCTTCTCGTTCATGCGGAAATAAGTCGACAGTTCCATCGGGCAGCGCACGCCCTTGGGCACGAAGACGAAGGAGCCGTCGGTAAACACGGCCGAATTCAGCGTCGCGTAGAAATTGTCGGAGGTCGGCACGACAGAACCGAGATATTTCTTCACCAGTTCCGGATGCTCGCGGATGGCTTCCGAGATCGAGCAGAAGATGACGCCGGCCTGCGCCAGTTCCTTCTTGAAAGTGGTGACGACAGAGACGGAATCGAACACCGCATCGACGGCGACGCGGCCCGACTTGTAGACGTTGTCGCTGGCTTCCTCGAGCTCCGACGCATCGGTCTTCTGCACGCCGGCGAGGATTTCCTGTTCCCTGAGCGGAATGCCGAGCTTCTCATAGACCTTCAGCAGTTCGGGATCGACCTCGCTGAGCGAAGTCGGCCCCGGCGTGCTCTTGGGCGCGGCGTAATAATGGAGGTCCTGGAAATCGATTTTGGGATAGTGGACGCGCGCCCATTTCGGCTCGTCCAGCGTCAGCCAGCGGCGATAGGCTTCCAGGCGCCATTCCAGCATCCAGGACGGCTCGTCCTTCTTCGCCGAAATGAAGCGGATAATGTCTTCGCTCAGGCCCTTGGGGGCCTTGTCCATCGCGATTTCGGTCTGGAATCCGTATTTATACTGGTCGACATCGATCTTTCGAACTCGATCGATCGTCTCCTGCACAGCAGGCATCAGCGTTCTCCATCCACGCCGGGGTCAAGGCCCGGCAGTTTTCAAACTATGGCACCGCAAACGAGCACCCATCAGGCACCCGAGGCGGCGTACGTTTCATATAGTGCGTTCATGCCGGAAATTCACCCGGCCAAATTCGAACGCACGGCTCTACCAGGCCGCAAGGCCCAAACGTTCCGTTGCCGCGCTCAGGCGGCCTTTTCGCTGTTTGCCTTTTCCTTACCGGCTTGGCGCGCGACGATCGTCGCCAGCGCCGAACGAAACAGCTCAATGTCTTCAGCGCTAGTCGCGTGGCCGATGGACACGCGCAACGCGCCGAGGCCGTCACCGTAACCCATGGCTTTCAGCACGTGACTCGGCCCGACTTTGCCCGACGAACAGGCCGATCCGGCCGACAGCGCCACACCGGCCAGGTCGAAGGCAATCTGCGCCGTCTCGGCCTTGATGCCGGCAATAGCGAAGAATGTCGTATTGGCAAGCCTTGGCGCGCCGGTCCCGAAGATTTCGGCGTCCGAAACAAGCGTTTTCACGATCGCCTCGATTTCGTCGCGACGCTGCCGCACCGTTTCGATCGTTTGCAAGCCGGCAGACGCCTCTCGCGCCGCCGCGCCAAACCCGGCAATCGCCGCCAGGTTTTCGGTGCCGCCGCGATGGCCTTTTTCCTGGCCACCGCCGCTGACCAGCGGCTTTGGCATCATCAGGTCCGACGCCGCGACAATGGCGCCGACGCCCTTTGAGCCGCCGATCTTGTGCGACGAGAGAATCAGATAGTCTGCGTAACCCGCTGACATATCGAGCGGAATGCGGCCGGCCGCCTGCACGGCATCGACCACCAGGATGCCACCCGCCGCCTTGACGATTTCGGCAATGCGGCCAACCGGCTGGATCACGCCGGTCTCGTTGTTGGCGGCGTGTATCGCCACCAGCGGCAAGCCTTCGGCCTTGTCATGCTGGGCGAGAGCCTCGGCCAAAACGTCGAGCCTGACGACGCCGTCGGCGTCGACGCCGATCCGCATTACCTGCCCCGTGGGGAAACGCCCGCCGTTCAGCAGGCAAGGATGATCGGCCTCAGACACATAGAGCCGGCTCATACGGACAGCGCCGCGCCCCATTTGCCAGTCCGGCGTCAGCAGCGTCGAGGCCGCTTCCGTCGCGCCGGAGTTGAATACGACATGCTCGGCCCTGGCGTTGACCAGTCGCGCCACGTCGCGCCTGGCGTCCTCGATCAGCCGCCGTGCAGCGCGGCCCTCGGCATGAACCGAGGACGGGTTGGCGGCAACGTCGAGCGCAGCCACCACCGCCGCGCGCGCCGAGGCAAGCAGCGGCGCGCTGGCGTTGTAGTCGAGGTAGGCGCGTGCTCCGGCCATTTCTGTCCAACTGGTCCCTTCAAAAGCCGTTCCGCGAAGATAGCGCGTTATTTCCTTGAAATTGCAAGGCAAGACGTCCTATTTACGCGGCTTGCGGCGCGGGTGGCCGAGCCACAATTTTTGGCCGCCCAGTTTTGAACAATTCTAAACTAGCTTCTAGAAAGACGCTCGCCCTGCGTCAAGGCCTAGGGAAGACTGGGGCCAGAGGAAGAGTTGTTCCGGGCGCCGCGCAATTTATGCCAAGTGGAGTATTTCATGCCTGAGGTCATTTTCACCGGTCCGGCCGGCCGCCTGGAGGGTCGTTATCAGCCCTCGAAGGAAAAGAGCGCGCCGATTGCCATCGTCCTGCACCCGCACCCCCAGTTCGGCGGGACGATGAACAACAAGATCGTCTACGACCTCTTCTACATGTTCCAGAAGCGCAATTTCACCACGCTGCGCTTCAATTTCCGCGGCATCGGCCGCAGCCAGGGCGAGTTCGACCACGGCACCGGCGAATTGTCCGACGCCGCCGCGGCGCTCGACTGGGTGCAGTCGCTGCATCCGGATTCCAAGAGCTGCTGGGTTGCCGGCTATTCGTTCGGCTCGTGGATCGGCATGCAGCTTCTGATGCGCCGGCCGGAGATCGAGGGCTTCATCTCGGTCGCGCCGCAGCCCAATACCTATGATTTCTCGTTCCTGGCGCCATGCCCGTCGTCCGGCCTGATCATCCACGGCGACGCCGACAAGGTCGCGCCGCCCAAGGACGTGCAGGGCCTGGTCGACAAGCTGCACACGCAAAAGGGCATTACCATCACCCAGAAGACCCTGCCCGGCGCCAACCATTTCTTTGCCAACCATGCGGAGCTTCTGATCGAGGAATGCGCGGACTATCTAGATCGCCGGCTGGCTGGGGAACTGTCCGACCCACGGCCGAAGCGGCTGAGATAATCGGCGATGTACCAACCGCCTCACTTCCAGGAAACACGGCCGGACGTCCTGCACGGGCTGATCCGGGCGCATCCGCTTGGCCTGCTGGTGTCGAACGGCGTCGAGGGGCCGGTCGCCAACGCGATTCCCTTTCTTCTAGACGCGGATGTGCCACCGAACGGCAGGCTGCGCGCCCATTTGGCCAAAGCCAATCCGCAATGGCGGCTTTTGGCCGACAATCCCCCGGCGCCGGTGCTGGTCGTCTTCCAGGGCGCCGATGCCTATGTGACGCCGTCCTGGTACGAGACCAAGCGTGAAACCGGCAAGGTGGTACCGACCTGGAACTACGCCATCGTCCAGGTGCGCGGCAGCGTCACGGTGATCGAAGACCAGGATTGGCTGGCCGAGCAGATTTCCGATCTGACGATGTCGCAGGAGGGCAGCCGCTCGGCGCCGTGGGCGGTGACCGACGCGCCGGCACCCTTCATCCAGTCGCAGATCAAAGGCATCGTCGGCCTGGAGATCGAAATCACCGAAATCAGCGGCAAATGGAAAGTCAGCCAGAACCGCCCGGCCGCCGACCGCGTCGGTGTCGCCGAGGGGCTCGAGAGCGAGACTGCCGATTCGGCCGACATGGTCCGGCTGGTAAGGTCTTACGGCGGGCTGGACGGGAAGTAATCCGGATTGCTTGCTCGACCGGTTCAGGCCGCGGTGGCGGGCTCAATCGACCTTGGTCATCGCCGCCTTGCGCTCGTTGGCGATCAGCCAGAGATTGCGGATGTAGATCAACAGGCCCATGGCCTGGCCGGCGATGAACACCGGATCCTGACGCTGGATGGCGTAGATCAGCAGCAGGCCGCCGCCGAACAGCGAAAAGAACCAGAAGGCGATCGGCACGACGCTGCGCTTGGCCTTTTCCGACGCTACCCACTGCACCAGAAAGCGCATGGTGAAGAAGAACTGGGCGACGAAGCCAAGCAGAACCCAGGCATCGAATTGCTTGACGAAAACATCGTGAAGCCAGGTCGCCAATTCCTGAAGCACGTTACCCATGCCTGATTTCCTCTACTTTGGGCATTCTGCGGCGCCTGCGGCGCAGCCACCAGACGCCGGCAAGATCAAGCACGCCCTGCAGGCCGCGATCGAAGATGCCGTAATTCGATTTGCCGTGACGGCGGGAGCGGTCGACGACGTCGCAATGGACGACGCGGTAGCCCTCCTGGATGACCAGCGCCGGAACAAAGCGGTGGGTGCCGTCGAAGAACGGCAATTTCCGCAAAATGTCGGTATGGATCGCCTTGAGGCCGCAGCCGGTATCCCGCGTCTCGTCGTGCAGGATGGCCTTTCTCAGTCCGTTGGCGAAACGCGACGCCAGCTGCTTAATCTTGCTGTCGCGGCGCTTCAGACGCTGTCCCTGCGCGGCCCCGACTTCGGGACCAGCCTGCCGGAGCGCGTCAATCAACACTGGGATATAGCCGGGGTCGTTCTGGCCGTCGCCGTCGATGGTGGCGACGATATCGCCGCGCGCCGCCCAGGCGCCCGAACGCACCGAGAGCGACTGGCCAGCGGATTTCGCATGCCTGAGATGGCGCAGCGGGAACGCGCGAAGCGCTGCCTGGGCGGCGAGCACCGAAGGGGTATCGTCGGTTGAGCCGTCATCGACGACGATGACCTCGAAGTCGCGCCCGGCCATCGCGGCGCCGATCTCGTCGAGCAGAAGCGGCAGGTTCGCCGCCTCGTTCCGGCAAGGAATGACGATGGATATCTCCGGCATCTCGACTCTGTCATAGGATATGGCATTCGATCGATGCCGTGCGGTCCAGCGGATGAGACCCGTTGGCGGCGCCTCATTACGCCAGCCGAAACGATGACGCAAGCAGGCCGCACGCTTGGGGTTCTCCCTTCTCCCCTTGTGGGAGAAGGTGGCCGCGCGAAGCGCGGTCGGATGAGGGGTGCTCCAGCTTGGCATCGACGGCGCTCCGGCCAACACCCCTCAACCGTCTTGGCGCTGCGCGCCAATCCACCTTCTCCCACAAGGAGGGCTTTGCATGAAGGGTGTGCTTAACCTGATTGGCCTACTGGGCGTCTTTTGAAGGCGTCTAAGGCCTCGCCCTGTCGCCCTGGCGCGGCATCGACCGGCATCATTGGCCCGATCGGCTCGATTTTG
>NZ_JAMYSQ010000021.1:0-110533 GCF_040321995.1 Mesorhizobium sp. M0207 | reverse complement strand
GGCAGGAAATGGCAGTCGCTCCTTCGCTCAACTGCCTCTCCAAAGAATCCTTTCTCAGCCTAAACTCAACCCCAAAATCGCCATATGCGATTCCCCTGCCCTCAAGGGGGAGATCGGCTCGTCATCGCCGCTTTCGTGAATTTCCACCGTCGCAGGAGGAGCGGAGCATCGAAGCTGCCAATCTCCCCCCTCGTGGGGGAGATGTCCGGCAGGACAGAGGGGGGCGCTGTCCCGGGCGCTGTCCCGCCAACATCCGAAATACCTAATGCCTCCGCATCACCTTCGGCGCATGGCCATGCTCCTCCCGAAACGCCCGCGCAAAACTCGACATCGAGGCGAAGCCGCAGGCCAGCGCCACGTCGCGCACCATCAGCGTCGAATGCGCCAGGAGGTCGGCGGCACGCTTCAGCCGCAGGCGGCGGTAATAGCCGTTGGGCGAGATACTGAGTTCGGAGCGGAAATTGCGTTCGAGCTTATCGGAGGAGATACCAAGTCGCCCCGCCAGTTCCGCCATGCCGAGCCGCTCCTCCACCGCATCCTCCATGATGGCGATGGCCGACAGCACCAGTTCGTTCTGCACGCCGGTCCGCAGCCTGAGCGGCATCAGCTTGCGGTCGACGCTGGAGCGTAGCGGGCTGTGCACAAACCATTCGGCGACGCCGGCGGCCAGTTCGGCGCCATAATCGCCGGTGATGATCTCCAGCATCATGTCGAGGCTGCCGACGCCACCGGCCGAAGTGAAGCGCTTGCGGTCGATGACATAGAGATCGCGCCTCAGCTCGATGTCCGGAAACGCTTCGGTGAAGGCAGCCTGGCTGGTCCAGTGCAAGGTGCAGGCATGACCGTCGAGCAGGCCGGCCCGAGCCAGGAAGAAGGCGGCATCCGCCACCGCACCGATATGGGCGCCGTCGCGCAGGCTCCTGCGGATCCAGCTCACCGCATCGTGTGCGACGAGATGATCGGCATCACCGCCCGAGCAGACGACGACGCGATCGACCTTCGGCGCGTCATGGGCGGCAAAGCCGGGCTGGATGATGACGCCGTTCGAGGCCTCCACCGGGCCTTCGGCGGCGCCGACGATGATCCAGCGGTAGCAGTTGCGCTTCGCCAGCACGTTCGCCGCGCGCAACGGCTCGATGACCGAGCTGAACGCCATCATCGGAAAGCCGGGGAAGACGAGGATGGCGAAGGTGAGCGGGGTATCGCTTGCCGTCGGTTGGTTGCGTTGTCGGTTGTTCATAGCTTCCGGAGCCAGGCAGCAAGGTGGATCAGGAAGCTACAATTCTGCCAGATGGCGCCAAGGTCAACGGAATAGAATGTAAGACACATGGATATGGATGCAGAATAAGCGCCGCTCGTTCGTGATCCTTCACGCCCCCTCTGTCCTGCCGGACATCTCCCCCACAAGCGGGGAGACGGCAGCTTCGCCGTCCCGTCCGTGTTTCAGCGTTGGAGGTTGGCGAAAGCGCAAGATGACGGCCAAATTCCCCCCTCGTGGCCGAGATGCCCGGTAGGGCGGAGGGGGGCGCTGTCCCGCCGACGTCTCGCTATCCGGCTCAACTGGCCAGCGCCTGATCCAGATCCGCGATCAGATCGTCGCCATCCTCGATCCCGGCCGACAGCCTTACCAGCGAATCCGAAATCCCGATCTCGGCGCGTTTTTTCGCCGGGATCGAGCCGTGCGTCATCAGCGCCGGGTGCTCGATCAGGCTTTCGACGCCGCCGAGGCTTTCGGCCAGCGTGAACAGTTGCGTATGTTCGAGGAAGCGTTTGGTGCCGGCGAGGTCGCGGTCGAGCTCGACCGTGATCATGCCGCCGAAGGCGTGCATCTGCCGCCTGGCGATGGCGTGCTGCGGGTGGCTGGGCAGGCCGGGATAGATGACACGGCGGATGTCGGGACGGCTTTCCAGCCAGTGCGCGATCTTCTGGCCGTTCGACGAATGACGCTCCATCCTCAGCGCCAGCGTCTTCAGTCCGCGCAGCGCCAGGAAACTGTCGAACGGCCCGGAAATGGCGCCGATGGCGTTCTGCAGAAATTTCAGCCGGTCGGCGAGATCCTTGTTGTCGCCGACCACGGCGACGCCGCCGACCATGTCGGAATGGCCGTTGAGGTATTTTGTCGTCGAATGGACCACGATGTCGATGCCGAGCTCCAGCGGCCGCTGCAGATAGGGGCTGCAGAAAGTGTTGTCGGCGACTGAGAGCACGCCTTTGCGCCTGGCAAGTGCTGCGACGCCTTCGAGGTCGACGACACGCAGCAGCGGGTTGGTCGGCGTCTCGACCCAGAGCATTTTGGTTTCCGGGCGGATCGCCGCCTCGACCGCGGCAAGATCGGTGAAGTCAACGAAGTCGACCTGGAGGTTGGCGGAGCGCTTGCGCACCCGCTCGAGCAGCCGAAACGTGCCGCCATAGATGTCGTCGGTGGCGACGATGTGGGTGCCGGAATCGAGCAGTTCGAAAATAGTGGCGATCGCCGCCAGCCCCGAAGCGAAGGCGAAGGCGGCTGTGCCGCTTTCGAGATCGGCCACAGCGCGTTCGAAGGCGAAGCGGGTCGGGTTCTGGCTGCGGGCATATTCAAAGCCCTTGTGCACGCCCGGGCTCTGCTGACCGTAGGTCGAAGTGGCATAGATCGGTACCATCACCGCGCCCGTCGTCGGGTCGTGGCTCTGGCCGCCATGGATGGTGCGCGTCGAAAAGGCGAGGCGGTTTTTGCCCGATACGGTGGCTTTGACGGTCATCGGGCGCGCCTCAGATGGTTGATCAGGTCGATGCGTGTTATCAGCCCGATGAATTCGTCGCCGTCGAAGACGATGGCGACCTCGTTGCGATCAAACACCGGCAGCAACGCGTCCAGCGTCTGGCTGGCTTGCAGCGTGTGCAGGGTAGAGGTCATGGCCGTACTGACCGGAGCCTTGAAGCGGTCCCAGCGGCTGTCATAGGGGCCTTCGACCTTGGCGAGGATATCGCTTTCGTCGATGATGCCGACGAGCTTGCCCTCGTCCAGCACCGGCAGCTGCGAGACGTCCGAGCGGCGCATACGGCCATAGGCGTTGAGCAGGCTTTCGTCCGGACCGACATACACGGTGTCACCGGTGCGGTGCGAACGCATCACCAGATCGCGCAAATCACCATGCTGCTCCTGCTCGGCAAGGCCCTGCTCGGCCAGCCAGAAGTCGTCGAACACTTTCGACAGGTACTTGTTGCCGCTGTCGCAGACGAAGGTGACGACGCGCTTCGGCACGGTCTGCTCGCGGCAATAGCGGAGCGCTGCCGAAAGCAACGTGCCGGACGACGAGCCGGCGAGGATGCCTTCCTTCGAAAGCAGGTCGCGCACCGCCAGCATGCTCTGCTTGTCGGGGATGGAATAGGCCTTCCTGACCAGCGACAGATCGGCATTGGGCGGGACGAAATCCTCGCCGATGCCTTCGACGGTCCAGCTCCCGGCCTCTATCATCTTGCCGGTCTTGATCAACGGCGCCAGCACCGAGCCGACCGGATCGGCCAAAATCATCTCGGTCTTTGGCGAGACTTTCGCAAAGTAGCGGCCGAGCCCGGTCAGCGTGCCGCCGGAGCCGACGCCGACGACAACCGCATCGACGTCGCCTTCGAGCTGTTGGAAGATTTCCGGTCCGGTCGTGGTTTCATGAGCCAGCGGATTGGCCGGGTTGGCAAACTGGTTGGCATAGAAGGCGCCGGGCAGCTCGGCGGCGATCTTTTCGGCCATGTCCTGATAATATTCGGCATGACCCTTGCCGACATCGGAACGCGTCATCCGCACCTCCGCGCCGAGCGCCCGCAAATGCTGGATCTTTTCGCGCGACATCTTGTCGGGGACGACCAGGATGATGCGGTAGCCCTTGGGGATGCCGACCTGGGCGAGACCAAGACCGGTGTTGCCGGCGGTCGCCTCCACAATCGTCCCGCCGCGCTTCAGTTTGCCCTGTTTTTCGGCGGCGGCAATCATCGACAGCGCGATGCGGTCCTTGATCGAGCCGCCGGGATTCTGGCTTTCGAGCTTGATGAACAGCCGGCACTTGCCGATGTCGAATTTGGTCAGCTCGACGACCGGCGTCTGCCCGATCAGGTCGAGAACCGAGGCATAAGGCGGGCGCAGGCGGGACGATGCATCGTCCGATGCCACGATCTTGTGCTTGCTCATGTCAGATGCTCCGTTGCCAGAATGAGCAACCGCCCTGGAAGACGGCAACCTACCGTCTTTTCCAGCCGTTTGCAGTTGGAAAGAAGATAGATCGTGCCAATCCGGCCGCCAGCAGGGGAATGGAATTTCGTGAAAGCTTCGTCGGCCTGCAGGCAGGGGCAAAAGATTTGCAGAACCCGCTTAGGGTTCAGGCGATCGCGGCCTGGGCTTCGATCTCGATCAGAAAATCCGGATTGCCGAGGCCGGCGACGCGCAGCACCTTGATGATCGGCGGCGCGCCACGGTTTGCCAGAACGCCATCCAGGCGCCGAAGGCCGGCCCTATGTCCAGGTCGCCGGCGATATAGACCGAGAGGCTGACGAGGTCTTCAGGCTTTGCCCCACCGGCTTCCAGCACCTTTGCCAGGTTGGAAAGCGCCTGAGCGGTCTGCGCAGGGAGATCGTCCCTGGCGACGATCCGGCCTTGCGCGTCGACGCCATTCTGGCCGCCGACCAGCACGATGCGCGCGGATGCCGGCAGCGACACGCCTTGTGAATAGGCCGGATTGCTGTGCATGCCCTCGGGGTTCAGCCTTTCGATGGTCACCGCACTTTTTCCTCCTCTTCAGCAAAAATTATCCCGCGGCCGCCCATAGGATCAACGGCAATCGTGCGGGCGTTTCAACGCACCATCTCGTTCGTTGCAGCCGCCGATTCGGCCATGCTACCCGGCGCTGGGCGAACAGCAATACAAGGAACGGCCGATGAAGATTCTTGCCTATGACAATTTCAAGCCCGGCGTCACGCTCGACGATTTGCGGCCTTATCTGCGCGACGAAGTGTCGAATGTCTGGCGGCTCTGGAAGGCGGGGATCGTGCGCGAGAATTATGCGCGCGCCGATATTGGCGGCGTCATCATCGTCTTCGAGCTCGACAGCGTCGCGGAAGCGCGGCGCTACACCGAGGACTTCCCGCTGTCCAAGGCCGGGCTGCTAGAATGGCACTTCATCGCCTTCGACGCGCCATTGCCGCTGGAATTCCTGTTCGATCCGACGGTCGATATCGCCAAGCCATGGGACCGGACTGCGGCATGATCCGGTCGAGCGACGGGATCGAAATCCCGGCCAGCCTGGCTGAGTGGTGCGATCCGCGCCGCACGGCGCTGGTGGTCTACGACATGCAGGTCGGCATCTGCCGGCAGGTGGCCGGCGCCGCGACCATCGTCGAGCGTACCGGCACGGTGCTGGAAGCGGCGCGCGGGGCCGGAATGCGGGTGGCGTTCACGCGCCACCTGTCGCTGCCGCGCAAATGGATGGGCGCGACGCAGCTGCGCACCGCCATGGCCTGGCAGCGGCGCGACAGCCCCGACACGGTCGAGCCGTGGTTCCCGCGCGACGCCGAAGCGACGCGGATCGTGCCCGAGCTGGACCCCCGCGCGGACGAGGCGGTATTCGACAAGCTCACGATGTCGGCCTTCGATTCCACCGCGCTCGGCTTTGCCTTGCGCGATTGCGGCGTGCGCACGATAGCGCTCGCTGGCATCGCCATGGAGATCGGCATCGAGCCGACCGTTCGCCAGGCGACCGACAATGGCTTTGTCGCCGTGGTAATCGAGGATGCCTGTGGCTTCGGCAACCGCGAAGCGCGCGACCGCTCGATGGCAACGCTACGCTTCCTCGGCGAAGCCGTCGTCACCGATGTCGCAAGCTTCTGCAGCGCGCTTGCCGGCGCGGGTTGAGCAATCGGCTTGCCGCGCGACCCACCGTTTCACGGCAACGCCGAACCGCTCCATCGCTTTGTCTTCACACATTGCGGACGGAAAACCGCTCCGCGCTTTTCCCGGAATTGATCTAGGTGGTGGCTGCGCTGTCGGTGCGAAAACGCACGCCCTCGGCGCGGCCGTGCACGCTGCCCCAGTCGTAGAGCGCCTGGAGCGCGGCGGCGAGACCTTCGCCGCGCCCGGTCAAGGCGTAGCGCCCCTTGCCGTCGGGCGACGTCTGGAGCGTGACGAAGCCGATCTCGACAAGCTCGGCCAGGCGCTGCGTCAGCATCTTGTCCGAGAGTGAGGGAATCAGCCGGCGCAGGTCGGAATAGCGCATCGGCTGTTCCTTGATGCGCGCCAGGATCACCGTCTTCCATTTGCCCCCGAGCGCGTCGAGCGCGAACTCGACCGGACAGCCGTAGAGTCTTCCGCGTTGGGTCATGCGCCATGGTAGGCAAGGCACGGTGACGACGAAAGCAGAATTTGCCCGGCCATCTGGCCAGGGTCGCGGCTCACGGCCTCGCCGACTACAAAATCCATGGAGGAGAACGAAGACGAGCGTGCGCGACATCAATCCGGTCGATGCGAGACGGCCGAAACGTGTGGCGTCATCGCCTGGCTGTCTCGACCACCACAGGCTGCTGGTCGGCTCTGGTGGAGCGAGCTCCCGCACCCCTGGTTCGCCTTCACCGAACGCGGCTATGCGGTCGAGATCTTTTCACCCGGCGACAGCGGTCTTGCATCCGAGATCGCGTCAAGACAGAGGCGGCCTCATCCGAGCAAGCGCTTGCTCAGCCGCGCGCACTGCACGCGAATATCGGGAATGGCGTCGATTTCGAAGAAGGTGCCGCGCGTCAGTGGCCCGACGGCGAGGATATTGGCGAATACCGTGCCGTCGCCGGCGATGACCTCGCAGTTCGCGGTCACGTCGAGGCCGAGGCGCAGCGGATCCGGCCGTGACAGTCCACGCTCGACCAGCGACCGCACCACGCTGTTCGAGGTGGTCGAGATGTCCCTGGCGATGCCTGTGCAATCATAGATGCGGGTGACGTCGAACCTTTCGAGCTGCTGCGTGTGGCGCGACTGGACCTGTACGCTGAAGCCGTCGCCGGCGGCGATCTCGACGACGCGGCCGGCGACAAGGCGGATGCGGCCCGCTTGCACCGCCTCGGCAACGCGGGCGTAGACTTCCGGCGCCATGCGATGGCGGTGGATGTCCCACCAGGCCTTGGTGTGCTCGACGAAGCGGCGCTTGGCCGAGGACGGCCAGTTCTGCCAGATCTTCTGGTTGAAGGGTCTCAGACCGTCGACGACGTCGCGCCAGTCGATGCCGGCCTTCTGGTTTTCCCGGATCAGGTCGCGGAACCAGCCGACGAAATAGGAAAGCTGGGTGCCGAGCGGAATGTCGGCAACGTCGAGCTTGATCGGATTGCCCTTGCGATGCGGCGAAGGCAGCAGGCCGCGCCGCGACACCGCGACGATCGCGCCGCGGTGGCCGCGCTGCTCGAGCGACAGGAAGGCATCGACCATGCTCAAGCCGGTACCCAGCACCAGGACTCGGGCTTCGGGGTCGAGCGCAGTGTCCGCCTCGGATCCCATCCTGATCGCATGCCCCTGCCCCGCCCCCGGCTCTTCGTCGTGGCCGGTGGCGAGCACGGCAAGATGCGCAACCACGCTGGTGCCGTTGGCCAGCGCCACTTCGACGCCTGACGCGGTCGGCGAGATCGACAGGCTCTCCTCGCGGATCAAGCGCAGCCGGCCCGTCTGCTGCTCACGCGCCTCGAGCTCGTCGAGCAACTCCTTGAGATAGCGGGCGTAGACGCTGCGCGGCGCATAGACCGGCGCCTGTTCCGGCGTTGCCAGGCCGCGTTGAAGCAGCCAGCGCGAGAAATTGCCGGGATCGTCGGCATAGGCGCTCATGCCCGACGCGCTGACATTCAGCACATGCGCCGACAGCAGCGTTGAATAGGCCATGCCTTGCCCAAAATGCGGGCGTTTTTCGATCAGGCTGACACGTAGATCGGGATTGGGCGACTTCAGCAGATGCGCGGCAAGCACGACGCCGCTGGCACCGCCGCCGACAATGATGATCGAACTTGGCGTAGCGCGCACGGTCATGCGCACACCAGCTGTCCTGGCGATCGTCGCCGGCTCAGGAGAGATTGGTTCAGGCCTGGATTTTCAACGCCGCCGAAAAATCCTCGTCGCCGGCGATGTCGCGCATTTCGGCGAGGCTGCGCTGGTCCAGCACCTCGGCGATGGCCTGCCGGACCTCCAGCATCAGGTGTCGGACTTGGCATGTCGCCTCGTTGCAGTCTTCGCAGCGCTGATACTGGGTGCGGCTGGCGCAAGGAATGGGGGCAAGCGGTCCGTCGAGCACGCGCACGACGTGGCCGACCTTGATCTCGTCCGCTGGGCGTGCCAGCCGGTAGCCGCCTTCCTTGCCCTTGCGGCTCTGAACGAAACCGGCATTGCGCAATTCGCCAAGGATGGCATCGAGGAACTTCTTCGGAATATTGTTTCCTGTGGCGATGTCGTTGACGAAGGCGAGCTGTCCAACCGGCAGGCGCGCCAGATGGACGAGCGCCTTGAGGCCGTATTTACCTTTTTTCGTGAGCATAACCCGCACGTTTCTCTGTCATGCGATGGCGCAAGGCCACCGGTTGCGAAACGCCTGGCGTGCCTCCCCGCCGCGTCCAAGCTGTCACTACAGATAAATTCTAGTGACATGATATACAAGCCGAGAAACGTTGATTTTGCTTCGTTTTCACGCCGCAATGGCCATTTTGGCCGGGGCCTGTGCTCTTGCGAGCACAGGAGCCACCGCGAATGACACACCGGCAAACTGGCCGGCGGCAGGAATGTCCCGATCGGCGAGAATACCGACAGCAGCTTCTGCACCTGAATTTGAAGGCCAAAGCATGCCGCGCGCGGCAACAAGGAGGGTGGCGTCGCTCATCGTCCTCTCCAATCCTTCAATGTCGATAAGGATACTAGACTTAACCGCGAACACAGGGAACTTGTTTCCAATTTCTTGGCTATCCACAGCATGGATTTGCCGATGCAGCCGCGAAAACGGGAAAATCCTTGTTGCGCGCAAGGACGACGTGGAAGAGGTTCCCGGGCAAGGACGATGGTTCTCACCCGAGCCGTCACCCAAAAGCGCGCGAACTGCCATAGCCAGATGACTTTTTCTAACAAGACCGCACCGATTGGAAGGATTTAACTCTACAAGAACGATAGAGTTAGATGACTATGAAACGCAATCCTGGTTTTCCTCGTTTCCAAGGAGCGTTTCATGTCCACCATTTCGCGACGTATCGTTCTCTTGTCCTCGGCGGCCTTGGCTGGCGCCGCCTTTCTCGGCCCAGCCGATGCGCAGGACCTCAAGATCACTATCGGCTACCAGACGGTCGTCGAGCCCTCGAAGGTGCCGCAGGCCGACGGCGCCTATGAGAGCGCGACCAAGGCGGCAATCGACTGGCGGAAATTCGATTCCGGCGCCGACGTGATCGCCGCCATCGCTTCCGGTTCGGTCGACATCGGCTATGTCGGCTCGAGCCCGCTGGCGGCGGCGGCGAGCCGCGAGCTACCAATCCAGACAATCTTCATTGTCGGGCTGATCGGCGAATCCGAGGCCCTTGTCGCCCGCAACGGCGCCGGCATCGAGAAGGCCGCCGACCTTGCCGGCAGGAAGGTGGCGGTGCCCTTCGTTTCGACGACGCATTACAGCCTGCTTGCCGCGCTGAAGCATGAGGGTGTCGACCCGAAGTCGGTCGATATTCTCAATTTGCGGCCACCGGAGATCGCGGCGGCATGGGCGCGCGGCGACATCGACGCCGCCTATGTCTGGGATCCGGCACTCGGCCAGATCAAGACTTCGGGCAAGGTCGTGCTGGATTCCTCGCAGGTCGCCGCCTGGGGCGCGCCGACCTTCGACGCCTGGATCGTGCGCACCGATTTCGCCGAAAGGAACCCGGAAGCGGTGCGCGACTTCGTCAAGGTGACGGGCGCGGTCTATGCCGAGTTCCTGGCCAAGCCGGACGCCTGGTCGGTGACGTCGCCGCAAGCGGCGAAGATCGCCACGATCACCGGGGCCAAGCTGGAGGACGTGCCGCAACTATTGAGGGGCTATGTCTTCCCGACGCTCGAGGAGCAAGCCTCGGACAAGTTCCTCGGTGGCGGCACGGTCAAGGCGGTCGAGGCGACATCGGCCTTCCTCAAGGAGCAGGGCAAGATTGATGCCGTGTTGCCGGATTATTCGAAATACGTGTCGTCGAAATATGTCAGCGAAGCGCTTGCCTCGAACTGACGCCAACGCGCGCGGTTCTCCTTCCCTGACGCCGCGTGCTCCCTGCCCCGAACCGCTTGCGAGGAGCGGCTTCGGGGCAGACAGATTCGGAATATCGGCGAGGTTCCCATGACGCATCTCGTGCTCGACAAGGTCTCGGTCCACTATGACGGTCAGCCGGCGCCGGCGGTCGAAAATGTGTCGATTGAGATCGCCAAGGATGACTTCGTTGTCCTGGTCGGCCGCTCCGGCTGCGGCAAGACCTCGTTGCTCAACGTCGCTGCGGGCCTGGTCGAGCCTGTGCGCGGACGCGCCACGATTGGCGGCCGGCCGATCACGGCGCCAGGCTCTGACCGCGCCGTCGTGTTCCAGAACGACGCGCTGTTTCCGTGGCTGACCGCGCGGGAAAATGTCGCCTTTGCGCTCAGGCTGCGCGGTGTCAGGGCCGCGGAACGGGCGCGGACTGCCGACGACCTTCTGGCGCTGGTGAAACTCGACGGCGCCGGCGACAAGCGCATCTGGGAGCTTTCCGGCGGCATGCGCCAGCGGGTCGGCCTGGCCCGGGCGCTGGCGGCCGAGCCGCAATTCCTGCTGCTCGACGAGCCGCTGGGCGCGCTCGATGCGCTGACACGCGAACGCATGCAGACAACGCTGCTCGATCTGTGGACGGCGAGCCAGGTCGGCGTGCTGATGGTCACGCACGGCATCGAGGAAGCCCTGGTGCTGGCAACCCGTATCATTGTGCTCGCTCCCGGCCCTGGCCGGGTGGTGTGGAGCTTCGAGACCGGCTTCAGCCGGCGCTATGCAGCCGGCGAGGCCATTCGCAGCATCAAGGCCGATCCCGCCTTCGCCGCAGCGCGCGGCGAGCTGACCGACGCGATCTTCGAAGGGGAGGCAGCATGACCGTTACCTCCTATACCGAGCGGCCGCAGCGCAAGGTCGACGACGGAGCCGACGCGCTGTCGGTGCCATGGTCGCGGCCGCGGCCGAGACGCAGCCGCGTTTCGGCCCGCGTGGTTAGCGCGATCACCATTCTGATGATGCTGGCGGCGTGGACGGCATCGGCCCGCCTGCAATTGGTGTCGCCGGTTTTCCTGCCGTCGCCTGTGGCAGTCTGGAACAAATTTGTCGTCGTCGCCCGTGACGGCTTTGTCGACGCAACGCTGCTCCAGCATATCGCCGCCAGCCTGTGGCGGGTGTTTGCGGCGCTGGTCGCGGCCGTTTTCGTCGGCGTTCCCATCGGGCTGGCTATCGGCATCAGCACGATCGGGCGCGGCATCTTCGATCCGCTGCTCGAATTCCTGCGGCCGATCCCGCCGCTCGCCTATCTGCCGCTGATCATTATCTGGTTCGGCATTGGCGAGCCGTCCAAGATCCTGGTGATTGCCATTGCCATGCTGGCGCCGGTTGCGCTGTCGACGGTATCGGGTGTTCGCGGCGTCTCGCAGGAGCGCATCAATGCAGCGCGCTCGCTTGGCGCCACGCAGCGCCAGGTGATCAGGCACGTCATCCTGCCCAGCGCGCTGCCCTCGATCCTGACCGGGCTGCGCATCGCGCTCGGCGCCGGCTGGTCGACGCTGGTCGCCGCCGAGCTGGTGGCCGCGACGCGCGGGCTTGGATTCATGATCCAGTCCGCTGCCCAGTTCCTCGTCACCGACGTGGTGGTGATGGGCATACTGGTGATCGCTGCCATTGCCTTCGTGCTCGAATTCATCATCCGCAGTATCGAGCGGGTTCTCGTCCCGTGGGCGGGGCGGGAGTAACCGGACCGGAGACGTGACGATGCCCCATTCCACCGCTGTACTGTTTGCGCATTTCGGCCATTGGCTCCGCCTGATCAAGGCCGGAGACAAACAGCCGCCTGACGGCGAACGCAAAACGCCGACACCGGTGCATCTGGACGCCGAGCGCAACCGCCTGCCGCCGCGCGACGAAAGTTTCTACTGGGGCTGGCAGTACTGGTCGCGGTGAGCGGCCGCCACGGGTCCGCTGTGTGCTGCTCCGGCGGGCGCCTGAGGATCGACGCCTGTTCAACCACGCGAGCGGTTTGCCCAGGCCAGGCCGACCAAGCCGACCAGCACGGTCACGATGCCGGCATAGAGCCATTGCGACTGGCCGGTCATGAAGCTGCCCTGGACCCAACCGATGCCTTGCAATGACCACAGCACGCCGATCGCGAGCACAATCAAGGCCAGCAGATTTTTGATCAATCTCATCGCTAGAACTCCTCTCCAAGTCGATCATCAGCCGCATTCCGGCCGAAATGGAACAGCTAAAAGAAGCAGCCCAATCACGCCAACTTCTACTTAGATGCTAACCTCTGATCCTGCGCAAGACATGCGGAGATCGGTGGAAAGATCATCAAGGAAGCTGTGCCGCGCTGCGGGAAATCTCTGACAAATTGTTTCGCGTCGACTCCAAACGTGTAACATTGCCATGGAACCGACAGATCATTGCCGCATTTGCTGCCTCATTCGTCCCTAACCGCTGCGGGTCTGTCAACGGAGCCAGTCCCCAACACATGAACAAAAGCAACCAGACCGCGCTTGTCGCGGCCACGATCGCGGCTGGCCTGATGGTCGGCGCATCCACTGCCAGCGCCGCCGCGCAGTGCGGCCGTGCCTCCTGGTACTCACTGCATTCCAGAACCGCTTCCGGCGAACGCATGAACCCGTCGGCGCTGACCGCCGCGCACCGCAGCCTGCCGTTCGGCACCAAGCTGAAGGTGACCAATCGCAACAATGGCCGCAGTGTCGTCGTGCGCATCAACGACCGCGGCCCGTTCATCAAGGGGCGGATGCTCGATCTGTCGAAGGGCGCCGCCAGTCAGCTTGGCTTCATCAGCTCGGGCCATACGGCCGTCTGCATGGCACGGGTCTAACGGCCGCCACGGCCGGACACCGCCTCCGACGCTCGTCCCAATAGCCGTGCTGCCTGCCTGGCCTTCGCAGGTGCACATTGAGCCGGCTGTTGCCGTTCCAGGCGGATTCTCAACGCCTTGGACGAAAGAACGAGCCTAAATCACGCAAGTTGACGTATTGCATCGCAGCAGATTGTTGCTAACTTCCCCGCAAGGCATTCAAGGCTCGGCGCTGCTCGTCGGCCCTTCGATCGCAGTCGGCAGCGGGGTTCTCGATGTTCTACCAGCTCTACGAACTGAACCACGCCGCCTTGCAGCCGGCGCGCCTCTATGCCGATGCGGTGCGCCTGTTCTACTCCAATCCGCTCAACCCGGTCTCACACACGTCCTGGGGTCGCTCGGTTGCGGCAACGGCCGAACTGTTCGAGCGCACGACGCGCCGCTACGGCAAGCCGCAATTCGGCCTGACCAAGACCGTGGTCGACTGGAAAACCGTCGAGGTCAGCGAACATACCGTCTGGTCGCGGCCGTTCTGCAACCTGGTCCGTTTCGAGCGGGCGGTTCCTGCTGGGCGCCGACCGGATCCGAAACTGTTGATCGTCGCGCCGATGTCTGGCCACTACGCGACGCTGCTGCGCGGCACGGTTGAGGCGATGCTGCCCTATGCCGACGTGCATATCACCGACTGGGTCGACGCCCGCATGGTGCCGCTGGCCGACGGCAGCTTCGATCTTGACGACTATATCGACTACATCGTCGACATGCTGCATGCGCTGGGTCCCGACACCCATGTGATGGCGGTGTGCCAGCCTTCGGTGCCGGTGCTGGCGGCGGCGGCGCTGATGGAAGCCAAGGGTGATCCGTTCGTGCCCTCGACGATGACGCTGATGGGCGGGCCGATCGACACGCGCCGCAATCCGACGGCGGTCAATCTGCTGGCGCAAGAAAAGGGCATCGACTGGTTCCGCGACAACGTCATCATGCGCGCGCCCTGGCCGGTGCCGGGCTTCGGCCGCGAGGTCTATCCTGGCTTCCTGCAGCTTTCGGGGTTCATGAGCATGAACCTCGACCGCCACATCATCGCCCACAAGGACTTTTTCATGCATCTGGTGAAGCATGACGGCGACAATGCCGAGAAGCACCGCGAGTTCTACGATGAATATCTGGCGGTGATGGATCTGACGGCGGAATTCTACCTGCAGACCGTCGACACCGTGTTTGTCCGCCAGGCCTTGCCCAAGGGCACGATGACGCATCGCGGCGTGGCGGTCGACCCTTCGGTGATCCGCAATGTCGCCCTGTTCACGGTCGAGGGCGAGAACGACGACATCTCCGGCCTCGGCCAGACCAAGGCTGCGCACGACCTGTGCATCAACATCCCGGCCGACAGGCACGCCCATTACATGCAGCCGGCGGTCGGCCATTATGGTGTGTTCAACGGCTCGCGCTTCCGCTCCGAAATCGTGCCGCGCATCGTCGACTTCATTACCAGCTACGGCCGTCAGAACCGTGTTGCGGTCAAGCCCAAGCTGGTCAGGGCCGGCAAGAAATAGGCGACCAGTGATGATGCCCGTCAATCCGCATCAGGTCGGTCAATGCCAAAATCATCGGTTGGCGGGGCCGTGCGGCCGGTCGACCTGTTGCACAATAGTCGCGTTGGCGCCACGCGGGTAACCATGCCGCAAAAATCAATCCATCCTCATAATTGACACGGACTGTAAATACCCCTTAACGTTTCGTTAACAACAAGGGACAAGCGGGGACAATGATTTCCTCACCAATGGCGAGAACGCTGCGCCTGTGTGCGCTGGCCGGACTTACTGTGGCGGCAGGTTGGGCCGGTTCGGCCTCGGCAGCCAGCCCGATGATAACAGGTGGCCCGACCTCGCAGCCGATCGGCCATTATGATTTCTGCAAGAGCTACGCGTCCGAATGTTCGATCCGCCCGAAGGATCTGTCGCCCGCCAGCCTGACCGGCTCGCTGTGGCGCAAGCTGCTCAGCGTCACGACAAGGGTCAACGCCGCCGTCAAGCCGGAGAGCGACTTCGACATCTACGGCAAGGACGAGGTCTGGGCCTATCCCGACAAGGGCGTCGGCGATTGCGAGGACTATGTCCTGGAAAAGCGCCGTGAGCTGAACCGGCTGGGCGTCTCGTTTTCCGATCTGCTGATGACCGTCGTGCGCAAGCCGGATGGCGAAGGCCACGCCGTGCTGACGGTGCGCACCGACAAGGGCGACTACATCCTCGACAATCTGACCGACCAGGTCCGTTCCTGGGACCAGACCGGCTATCGTTTCCTCAAGCGGCAGGCGATCGACAATACCGGCCGCTGGGTCTCGATCCGCGGCGGCCAGCAGGTGCTGGTCGGCTCTGTCCAGTAACAAGGCAGCTCATTTCGGTCGTGCCAGTGCGGCGCGGAGCGACGCAATGATGCGGCGAAGCTCGGCTTCGTCAAGCTTTTCGATGTTGTCGGCCAGGAGATTGGCAAGCTCGGTCGCCGCAGGGCTAAGACCCGACGTGTCGAGCTTGACGCGCGGATGCGAGGTTTCGGCCAACCGCGCCAGTTCCTCGGCCTCGTCCCAGATGATGTTGAAATAGCCGATGATCTTCTGGATCAGCGTCCAGCTCGGCGCACCGCGGCGGCCGTGTTCCAGCGCCGAGAGATAGGCTGCGCTGACGCCGATCGCCTTGGCCATGTCCTTCTGGCTGACGCCGCGCTCGTTTCGCAGCACGCGAAGCTTTTCGCCGAACGGGGTCACAAGCGCACCTTCATGGGTGCATCCTCATAGGTGCGTCCCTCATCGGCGTTTCCTCATGAGCGCGCCCGCCGCAAGCGGATATAGAGCGCACCCGAGCCGCCATGTTTGCGGGCGGCATGGTCGTGGCTGGAGACGAGGGGCCGGAAGGCGGGTGTCGACAGCCATGACGGCACGGCGCGCCGCAAGACGCCATCGCCGCCCGACGAAGAGCCCTTGCCGGTGATCACGAGGACGTAGCGGATGCCGCCGGCATGCGCCCGGTGCAGAAAGGAAAACAGCAGCGAATAGGCTTCGTCCTGCGTCAGGCCATGCAGGTCGACGCGGCCCTCGATCGGCAGCCGGCCCTTCGACAGCTTGTCCAGCGTCGGTTCGTCGAGTGCGTGGGAGACATGCTGCGCCTTCGGCTTTGCGGCCGTGGCAGCATTGCCCGCGACCTGTGCCCGCGGCGGCGCCTGCCTGGTCTCGTCGGTCTCCGGCCCGACGTGCGGAATTTCGACGGCGGTTCTGCCCTTCAGCGGTTTTGCCGTGTGCGCCACCAGGTTCCACAGCACCCGGTCGTCCTCGCTCAGCCTGTCGATGCGCCGGGTCATCGGCCTGCTCCTGAAACCAGCGGCCGGGGGATCAGCGCATAAAAATCTGCGGCGTTGCGGATAACGCCGGCGATCTCGCCGGCAGCATCGCCCGACCCGGCAAACAGATCGCCGCGGGCCGGCCCGGTGATCGCCGAGCCGGTGTCCTGCGCGATCATCAGCCGCCGGAACGGTTTTCCGTCGAAAGCGGTCAGCGACGGCGCATCGATATGGAAGGGCGTGCCGAACGTGTGCAGCAGTCGGTCGACGGCGATCGAGCGGCCGGGGGTCAGCGCCACCTTGGCGGCAGCGATCGGGCCGAGCTCTGAGTCGTCGACGCCCATCTCGCGGAAGAAGATGTAGGAGCGGTTGCGCCAAAGGATCTCGTCGACGCGTTCCGGATGCGCCTTGAACCAGGCACGGATCGACTGCATCGTCACTTTCTCCAGCGGGATCTCGCCTTCCTCGCTCAAGATCTTGCCCGGTCCGGTAAAGCGCTGGCCGGATTTGGCGGCATAGGTGATGCGGCGAAGCCTGCCGTCGGTCATCTTGAGGCGTGCCGCGCCCTGCACGTGAATGAAGAAGGCGTCGACCTTGTCGGCGAGCCAGGCGATTTCCAGCCTTTTTCCGGCAAGCGCGCCGCGTTCGATCTCGCCGCGGTCGAAATATTCGACCGGGCCGTTCGGCGCCGCACGAGCAAAGGCGAGATAAGGATCCAAGGCTGAAGGACGATTGCCGTCGTCGATGTCGACTAGGTCGGCCGGGCACGCCAGCAACGGCACCGAAAACCGTTGCGTGCGTACCGGCGAGGCTTCGACCTCCGGCTCATAAAAGCCGGTGACCAGGCCGGGACCACCATCTTCGGCATCGATACGGGCCGGAACGAAATGGCGCTCGAAAAAGCTTCGAGCCTGCGACCGATTCGCCGGCGAAACGGTGCGCGCTTCGGCATAGGCGTCGGCAAAGCCATTGTAGTCGACGCCGAGCGCGCCGGAGCGGTAGGGTTTGCTCAGGATATGAAAGGCTGAGCGGCGAAAGGCGTCAAAGGCAGGGAGATGGTCGTCCTCACCCCAGCCCGGCAATTCGCCAAAGGATTTTTCGCTGAAGGCTCGAGAAAGCGACACGACAGCCTCCGCCGCCGTCCAGTTCAGTCTTCTTCTTCGGTGGCGACGAGCTTCCAGTTCGGATCGCGCGAGCGCGCGTCACGAGCGAAGGTCCAGACATCCTTGACCTCGGCGACGGTTTCGGGATCGCCGTCGATGACGGCGCCGGCCTTGTCGCGGGTCGCCGAAATCAGTTCGCTGACAATGCGCAGCGTGATGTGGGCCTCGCTGCCCTTCATCTCGGCCGAAACGATGTCGGCCTTGTCGATGCCGACGAAGGAGGACTGGATCTTTTCGGCTTTCGCCTCACGGTCGCCGATGGCCGCGACGAAGCCGTCATAGACCTCGCGCGACAAAAGGTTCTTCAGCGTTTTGCGGTCGCCATCGGCGTAGGCCATGACGATCATCTCGTAGGGCATCTTGGCGCCGTCGACGAAGGTCTTCGGGTCGAAGGTCGGATCATTGTCCTTGATCGCCCGCAGGCCCCGGTTGAGATCGGTGTCCGGCTTGGCAAAGGCATCGATCGCCACATAGGCATCGGCCGCCGGCTCTCCCGCCAGGCGCTTGCGCGGCAGCGAGACCACGTTCTCGGGTTTCTGGGCGGCATCCTTGTCGTTTTTGCGCGCTGCCGTATATGGATCGAAGGGTGGGCGCTCGTTGCCCGTGCGTCGGCCAAGCACGTTGCGCAGCTGGAAGAAGATCACCACCGCCGCAATCAGAAAGAAAATCGTGCCGAAGTCGAAGAAGCCCATATCTTGCGCCAATCAATCCCTGCTTTGGCCGGACCAGCGGCCAAGCAAGGGCCGCGATCACATAGCGTTCAGTATCCAAAGCATATAGAACGCATGGCGCAATCATTCAAATCAAAGGCAGCCATACCTATCTAACAGCTCTGGTGCCAGCGGCGATTGCTCGCCGGCCGGCAAAACATCGAAAACGATCGGTCAAGATTTGCGTATCTCGCTGCTTCCCCTGTTCATTCTCGCGCTTCCGCTGCTGGAGATAGCCGGTTTCGTTATTGTCGGCCGCCAGGTCGGCGCGCTGGCGACAGTCGGCTTGGTGATGGCCTCGAGTGTCGCCGGCGCCCTGCTGCTGCGGCACCAGGGTTTTGGCGTCATGGCCAGGGTCCGTGCCGAAATGGATGCCGGGCGTGATCCGAGCGGCCAGCTTGCGCATGGCGCCATGATCGTGCTGGCAGCGATCCTTTTGATCATCCCCGGCTTCATCTCGGATATTTTCGGCCTTCTGCTGTTCCTGCCGCCGGTGCGCGATCTTGCCTGGCGGATGCTGAAAGGCCGCATCGTGCTGGCCACCGATTTCAGCAGTGGTTTGCGGGCAAGGCAACGCGGCAAGACCATCGATCTCGACGACGGCGACTATTCGCGGGCCGACGACCATACGCGCGGACCGGGTTCTCCCTGGCGCCGCCTCAAGGACGAGTAGCTGCAAGGCAACCGGTGTCTTTTGCAAACTTGTCTTGTCGGGCCGGCCATGATAGCGAACGCCCGAATTTCAATCCGGTCAGCAACGCTGCCCAGGCAAAAGGACCACAGCTTATGGCCAGCAACGACGACGCGCCGACCGGCGCAGCCAACGGTAATGGAAATGCGGCGCAGCCTTCGCTCAACGTGCTTGCGCAATATGTGAAGGACCTGTCCTTCGAAAGCCCCGGCGCACCGAACTCGTTGCGCGGCCGCGACAAGGCTCCGGGCATCGCCATCAATGTCAACGTCAACGCCAACCCGCTTTCGGACAAGCAGTTCGACGTCAATTTGACGCTGAACGCAAAAGCGTCGTTCGACCAGGAAGTGCTGTTCAACGTCGAGCTGGTCTATGGCGGCGTCTTCTCCATCAGCGGCTTCCCGCAGGAGCACATGCTGCCGATCCTGTTCATCGAATGCCCGCGGCTGCTGTTCCCGTTCGCCCGGCAGATCATCGCCGAGGCAACACGCAACGGCGGCTTCCCGCCGCTGATGCTAGACCCGATCGATTTCGCGCAGATGTTCCAGCAGAAGCTGACCGAGGACCAGGCTGCCGCCGCCAAGGTCAAGGTGAGCTGAGGCTGGTTGGCTCGCAGCGTTTGAAAAACCCGGCGCGAAGCCGGGTTTTTTGTTTGAGACGCCGGCGGGGCAGTACCCCCCTCTGGCCTGCCGGCCATCTCCCCCTCAAGGGCAGGGCAATCGCATTTGGATTCTTACGAAGATGGACCCCCACCCTAACCCTCCCCACAAGGGGGAGGGAACGCTGCCGCCCGCCCTTACTTCCCCTTTTGGCGCCGAAAGGCAGGCAATTTGCCGAGGTCAGCGCCAACGAAAGTCTCCCTCCCCCTTGTGGGGAGGGGCTAGGGGTGGGGGTACGTCGTAGAGCGAAAGCCTCGGCTTTCCATCTGCGATAGCCCTGCCCTCAAGGGGGGGAGATCGGACTTCACGTCAGCCTTCGCCAATCCTTCATCGCCGCAGGAATGAGCGAGACGCTGGGTCTGCCAATCTCCCCCCTTGAGGGGGAGATGTCCGGCAGGACAGAGGGGGGCGCGAAGGATCACTCCGGTCAAAATCACTGTGCGGCGGAACTCGCTTCCGGGGGGACGCGCAGCCACAGCGCTTTTTCGCCGAGGCTGCCAACCATGCCTGCGTGTGCTGCGCGCTCGGCATCGGTCAGGCGCGACGGCAAGGCGATCGGCCGCACACCGATCGAAATATCGATGTCGTCGACATTCTGCCTGCCGCCCGCCGGAGTCAGGATGCTGTCGAGGATAAGGCTTGCCTGCTTGCCGCCGATGAGCTCGATATAGACCTCGGCCAGCAATTCCGAATCGAGCAGCGCGCCGTGCTTGGTGCGGCGGCCGTTGTCGATGCCGTAGCGGCGGCAGAGCGCGTCGAGCGAATTGGGGCCCATCGGATGCTTGCGGCGCGCCAGCGCCAGCGTGTCGACGATCCGTCCCGGATCGATGGCCGGATGGCCAAGCCGGCCGAATTCGAGATTGAGGAAGCCGATGTCGAAGCCGGCATTGTGCGCGACCAGTTTGGCGCCGTCGATGAAGGCCAGAAACTCCTCGGCGATCTCCATGAAAGTCGGCTTGCCCTGAAGATCGGCGGCGCTGATGCCGTGCACGGCCTGCGCCTCGTGATGGATCTGGCGGCCTTGCGGGTTGATGTATTTGTGGAAGGTTCGGCCGGTCGGGAAGCGGTTGACCAGCTCGACGCCGCCAAGCTCGATGACGCGGTCCTCGCGCGTGTCGAGGCCGGTGGTTTCCGTATCGAAGATGATCTCACGCATCGAATCAGTCCACTGGTGCTGGCATCATTCTAGCCGAATCACACCAGGAACAAAATGGCAACAAGTAATGTGGGTCTGCAAGCCTCTTAACCAGGCCTGGCTGCCTTATCCACGACTAGTTCGGCGATGATGGCCTTGACGGCCGCGCGAGTGGCGTCAAAGCCCTGACCGGTGTCGATGACAAAGTCGGCGCGCCGGCGCTTTTCGGCGTCGGGAACCTGCCTGGCCAGGATCGACGCCAGTTTCTCCTCGTTCATACCCGGCCGCGCCAGCACGCGGGCGCGCTGGACTTCGGGCGGCGCGGTGACGACCACGACCTTGTCGACGCGATCGCGGCCGCCGGTCTCGAACAGCAGCGGTATATCGAGCACGGCAAGCGGCGCGCCGGCGGCACGATGTTCAGCCAGGAAGGCATCGGCATCGGCACGGACCAGTGGATGGATGATCGCTTCCAGCCGTTTCAGCGCGGGGGCGTCGCCGAGCACCCGCTCCGCCAGTGCCGCGCGGTCGACCGCACCGGATCGGGTGGTGCCGGGAAAGGCCGCCTCGACCAAGGGCGCGGCCTTGCCGGCATAAAGGCGATGCACAGCCTCGTCGGAATCATGGACCGGCACGCCGGCCTCGGCGAACATCTTGGCCGCGGTCGATTTGCCCATGCCGATCGATCCGGTGAGGCCGAGCACGATCATTTTATCGCGCCGATATCGGCAATAATTATTTGCCGCAGTTCGGCGGTGACTTCTGGCCTGATGCCGAACCACCGCTCGAAGCCGGGCACCGCCTGGTGCAGCAGCATGCCGAGCCCATCGACGGTTCTCAGGCCGCGCGCTTTGGCAGTAGCAAGCAGCGGCGTCTCCAGCGGCACGTAGACGATGTCGGTGACGATGGCGCGGTCCGGCAGTCTGCCTGGATCCGCGGACAGGCCTTCATTGCCATGCATGCCGAGCGCTGTCGTGTTGACCAGCAGGCCGGCATCTTCGAGCAATTCGCCGGTCGCCGCGAGGTTGTGGGCGGAAACGCCGGCACCGAAGCGGTCGCGCAGCTCCTGCGCCCTCGCAAGCGTCCGGTTGACGATGCGGATGTCGCTGACGCCGCGCTGCTTCAGCGCATGGATGACCGCGCGAGCGGCGCCGCCGGCACCGAGCACCACGGCGGGGCCGTTGGCCGCCCAGCCCGGTGCATATTCGTCCAGATTGGCGGCAAAGCCATGGGCATCGGTGTTGCCACCGCACAATTCGCCATTCTCGAACCACAGCGTATTGACCGCACCGATCTGTTCGGCGTCGGCGTCGCGTCGCGCCGCCAGTGCGAAGGCGGCTTCCTTGTGCGGGATGGTGACGTTGCCGCCGCGATAGCCTTGTGCCTGCAGCGCCTGCAGGAATTCGGCAAAGGCCTCCGGTGCAACGTCGATGGCCTCGTAGACGCCGTCGATGCCGTATTTCGCCAGCCAGTGGCCGTGGATCTTCGGAGACCTGGAATGCGCGATCGGGTGGCCGGTGACGAAGGCTTTTTTTGGGGCCTCAGCCATCGATCGCCCCGAACTCACGCAGCTTGGCCAGCACCGGCAAAAGTGGCAAGCCGACAATAGTAAAATAGTCGCCTTCGATTTTTTCGAACAGCTGGATGCCTTCGCCTTCGATCTGGTAAGCGCCGACGCTGGACAACGCCTTGGCGCCGACGCGCGCCAGATGGCGGCCGATGAAGGCCGGATCGAGCTTGCGCATGGTCAGGCTGGCGATGCCGACATGCCGCCACAGAACCTGGCCGTCACGGCCGAGCACGACGGCGCTGTTGAGATGATGCGTCTTGCCCGACAGCGCCAGCAGATGACGGCGCGCTCCTTCCATGTCGGCCGGCTTGTGGAACAGCTCGTCGCCGAGCGACAGCGTCTGGTCGCAGCCGAGCACCAGGGCGCCGGGCTTGCGCTCACTGACGTCGGTGGCCTTGGCTTCGGCGAGCACCAGGGCGACGTCCTCCGGCGACACGCCAGTGTTCTGCAGCGGCGCCTCGAGCGCGCGCTCATCGACAGAAGCCGGAACCGCTTCGACAGTGACGCCGGCATTGACGAGCAGCGCTTTGCGGAACGGGCTGCCCGAGGCAAGGATGATTTTTTCGGCCATTTTTTTCGCCCGTTTGCTGGCGTCACTAGGGTGCGTCGAGATTCAGGTCAGGCCGCGCCGAAAATGGTGGCTTCCGAGAACCGGAGCGGAGCGTACATTTCGTACGTGAGCACCGGAAGCGCAGGAAACCGCCGTTTGCAGGCCGGCATCACCTGAATATCACACGCCCTAGCGCGTCTTGCCGCGCAGGGCAACGATGGCCGCCGCCGTCTCCTCGATCGAACGGCGGCTGACGTCGATCATCGGCCAGCCGTGCCGCGTGCATATCTGGCGGGCATAGGCGAGCTCTTCGGCGATCGCGGCGCGGTCGACATAGTCGGTCGGTTCGTAGGCGCTGGTGCCGAGAATGCGGTTCTGCCGGACCTGCGAGATCCGTTCGGCGGTGGCGACCAGGCCGACGATCAGCGGCCTCGTGGCATTGACCAGGCTTTCGGGCACCGGAACGCCGAGCACGATCGGGATGTTGGCGGTCTTGATGCCGCGATTGGCGAGATAGATGCTGGTCGGCGTCTTCGAGGTGCGGGAGATGCCGACGAGCACGATGTCGGCATCATCCATATTGGCCGGCAGCTGGCCATCGTCATGCTCCATGGTGAAGTTGAGCGCGTCGATGCGGCGGAAATATTCGGCGTCCAGCACATGCTGGGCACCGACGCGGCGGCCGGCCGGCGTGCCGAGATAGGACTGGAACACCGTCAGCACCGGTTCCAGCACCGAGACGCAAGGCAGGCCCATGGCCGCGCAGCGTTCGTCGATGCCGCGGGCAAGCTTCTGGTCGACCACCGTATAGAGGATGATGCCCGGCTCCTCCTCGATATCCTCGAACACCTTCGTCACCTGCTTTTCGGTGCGGATGAGCGGGTAGATATGTTCGATGGCGCGCGCGTCCTTGTATTGCGCGGAAGCCGCGCGGCCGGCGGCCAGCAGCGTTTCGCCGGTGGCGTCGGAAATCAGGTGAAGGTGAAAGAAGCTCTGCGGTTTGTTCACAGGATACATTCCAGGCTGTGGGCCGATGTGGATAAGCCGGGCGGGAAACTCGGCCACCGCAAAGCGACTGTATCAGATGGCGGTTTGTCCACAATTCGATGTGCTGTCGGCTTCTCCGGGCGGTTGGGGACAAGTCCGGGGACGGAGCTTTTTGCCTTCGCTTCATCCACAGGGGCAATTTCCCTGGCCTGGCGGCAACGCATTGACTCCAGTCGTAAATTCCCGACTTTCCACAAAGTCCTGCAATCCCGTTGGAGAAGCGCGCGACAATATGCTGGCTGGTCTTTTCGAGGGCAAAGCGGGACAGGAGACAACCACCACAACCAACAGACTCTTAGAATCATAAGATTCCTAAAAATAGAATATTTAATTATAGGGAAGCCTGGAAAGGCGAGCGCTCAATGCCTCAAGACCGGATCGTGCTGGACGTGTTGAGAGGCAAGGCGGCGTTTCCGCCACCGCTCTGGATGATGCGCCAGGCCGGCCGCTATCTGCCGGAATACCGGGAGACGAGGAGACGGGCCGGATCCTTCCTCGATCTTTGCTACGACCCGGATCTCGCCGTCGAAGTGACGCTGCAGCCGATCGAACGCTTCGGCTTCGATGCATCGATCCTGTTTTCCGATATTCTTGTCGTGCCGCATGCGCTCGGCCGCGACGTGCGCTTCGAGGAAGGACGCGGCCCGCTGCTGACGCCGATCACGGCTGCGGAAATTGCGGCTCTCGACGGCGAAACGTTTCACGTGAATCTCGAGCCGGTCTACGAGACGGTGCGGCGGTTGCGCGCCAGACTGCCTGATGAAACGACGCTGATCGGCTTCTGCGGTGCGCCCTGGACGGTGGCGACCTACATGATTGCCGGCCACGGTACGCCCGACCAGGCGCCGGCCAGGCTGTTCGGCTATCGCGAGCCGGCGGCCTTTCTTAGGCTGCTGAAGGTGCTCGCCGATCATTCGGCTGCCTATCTGATCCGCCAGATCGAGGCCGGCGCCGACGTGGTGCAGATCTTCGATTCGTGGTCAGGCGTGCTCGACGAAGCGTCTTTCGAATTGTTCTGCGTCGAGCCGGTGGCCTCGATCGTCCGGCAAGTGAAGGCTGCCCATCCCAATGTTCCGGTCATCGGCTTTCCCAAGGGCGCGGGAGATCACTATCGAAGCTATCGCCGGAAGACCGGCGTGACCGGGCTGGGCCTCGACTGGACCGTGCCGTTGTCGAGCGCGAAGGAATTGCAGCGTGACGGCGCCGTGCAGGGCAATCTCGATCCGCTGCGGCTTGTAGCCGGCGGCAAAGCGCTTGCCGACGGCGTGGGGGCGATCCTGAAGGCGCTGGGCGACGGACCACTGATCTTCAACCTCGGCCACGGCATCACGCCGGAGACGCCGCTGGCGCATGTCGAGCAGATGGTGAAACTGGTGCGGAGCGCATCGTGACGATGATGGGCGCAGACAATGCGAACGGCACCAACACCGGTAAGGGCGCGATGCGCCGCGCGGCAATCGCGATCGCCATCTTCCTGGTGCTGGCCGGGCTGCTGTTGCTGTTCGGGCCCGATGATTTCTATCCCTGGGCGAAGGCGATCCATGTGATTGCCGTCATCTCCTGGATGGCTGGCATGCTCTATCTGCCGCGCTTGCTGGTCTATCATGCCGATGCCGAAAAAGGCTCCGTCCAGTCGGAGACTTTCAAGGTGATGGAGCGCCGCCTGCTGCGCGGCATCATCAATCCGGCAATGGTGATCACCTGGGCATTCGGCCTGTGGCTCGCCTGGAAAGGCTTTGGTTTTCAAGGCGGCTGGCTGCATGCCAAGATCGCTGCGGTGGTTGGCCTGTCGGCCGTGCATGGCTATCTCGCCGGCGCCGTCCGGACATTTGCCGAAGACCGCAATGAAAAATCGGCAAGGCACTGGCGGATCGTCAATGAGATCCCTACATTGCTGATGATCGTCATCGTCGTCCTGGTAATCGTGAAACCGTTCTGACGTCTTCGGTTGCCCGCAAAAGGCGGCTTGCTCTTTCAACCGACCGACGATAAAAGACGGGTCTTCCTTCCCGTCATGCGCCGCCCATTTGTCGCTTCGGCCGCGCCCGGCATTTGTCGCATCCCGCCGATATTTTTCCCAAAGCTTACTCAGAGTCCGTCTAATGATGCAAGAAATGAAGCTCACAGAGTTCAAGAACAAGAAACCGCCAGAGCTGATCGCTTATGCGGAATCGCTCGAAGTCGAGAATGCCAGCGTCATGCGCAAGCAGGAGCTGATGTTCGCGATCCTGAAGAGGCTGGCGACCCAGGATATCGAGATCATCGGCGACGGCGTCGTCGAAGTGCTGCAGGACGGCTTTGGCTTCCTGCGCTCCGCCAATGCCAACTATCTGCCGGGTCCCGACGACATCTATATTTCACCGTCGCAGATCCGGCGGTTCTCGCTGAAGACCGGCGATACGGTCGAAGGGCCGATCCGCAGCCCGAAAGAGGGCGAGCGCTATTTCGCGCTGCTCAAGGTCAACACGATCAATTTCGACGACCCGGAAAAAATCCGCCACAAGATCCATTTCGACAATCTGACGCCGCTTTATCCGACCTCGCGGCTGAAGATGGAGATGGAGGTTCCGACCTCGAAGGACATTTCGGCGCGCGTCATCGACCTGGTGGCGCCGCTCGGCAAGGGCCAGCGCGCCCTGATCGTGGCGCAGCCGCGCACCGGCAAGACGGTGCTGCTGCAGAACATCGCCCATTCGATCACCACCAACCATCCGGAATGCTATTTGATCGTGCTTCTGATCGACGAGCGGCCGGAGGAAGTCACCGACATGCAGCGCTCGGTGAAGGGCGAGGTGGTGTCCTCGACCTTCGACGAGCCGGCGGTGCGCCACGTCCAGGTTGCCGAAATGGTCATCGAGAAGGCCAAGCGCCTGGTCGAGCACGGCCGTGACGTCGTCATCCTGCTGGATTCGATCACCCGCCTCGGCCGCGCCTACAACACCGTCGTGCCGTCATCCGGCAAGGTGCTGACCGGTGGTGTCGACGCCAACGCGCTGCAGCGGCCGAAGCGCTTTTTCGGTGCTGCCCGCAACATCGAGGAAGGCGGCTCGCTGACCATCATCGCCACGGCGTTGATCGATACCGGCAGCCGCATGGACGAGGTCATCTTCGAAGAGTTCAAGGGCACCGGCAATTCGGAAATCGTGCTCGACCGCAAGGTGGCGGACAAGCGCATCTATCCGGCCATGGACATCCTCAAATCCGGCACCCGCAAGGAGGACCTGCTGGTTCCGCGCCAGGACCTGCAGAAGATCTTCGTGCTGCGCCGCATCCTGGCGCCGATGGGAACGACCGACGCCATCGAGTTCCTGATCGACAAGCTCAAGCAGACCAAGACCAACGCGGATTTCTTCGATTCGATGAATACGTAAAGGGGGCAAGGCGCTGTCCCGCCGGCGTTCCGGTTCTGTGCACCTCGACCTATCGACGGCGCAACTGCCGCTCGAGTTCCTCAGCGTCGGTTATCACCGGCAGGCAGACCTGCCCCGTGCAGAGCCAGGCGCCGGGCTCGGCCGTTGGCGGCAGGACGCCGCCTGGCAAGGCCGGCAGATTTGTCGCCGAGCCAACAGGCACGACGATGTCCACCCGGCGCGGGTCTGGATTTCGATTCGCAACCGGAACAAGCCTTAGAGTCTCGGGTCTATCCACGATCACCAGCTTCAGCGGTTCAAGCGCCAAGGCGCAGGCATTGACTATACCCGCCTGGCCATAGCCCTGGTGCTCCGCCCGCCCGCCCGCGTGCTCTGCGACTGTCCAGGCTTTGTCCCAGAGATCGAGATCGCCCGAAAGCGACGACAATCGGACCAGAGCCTCGATGATCTGGCCGGTAGCGGAAGGAATGGCTTCGTCGACATCGCCGCGGATGCGGATCGGCACATCCGCGCTGTCGGACGCGGTCAGATAATAGCCGGTCTTGTCGCTGTCCCGGTGCCAAAGATCGAGTTGCTCAATGAAGTTCCCGGCGTGATCGATGTAGCCGGGATTGCCGGTCGCCTCGAACAGTGAGATGGCGGCGTTGGCCATGGCGGCATAGTCGCTCGACAGAGCCGGAAACAGCTTCTTTGCGCCGAGCATCGAATGCGGCAGGCGGCCGTCACGTCCGGCAGCCGCAATTGCGGCAAAGGCCGCTGCCGCCGCTTCGATCCAGTCGGATCGGCCAAGCGACCGTCCGGCCTCGGCAAGGGCTGCGATCATCAAGCCGTTCCAGTCGGTCAGGGCCTTGCCGTCACGCCCGGGCCGCACGCGCTGTTCCCTCGCGGCCAGCAGCCTTTGCTTGAGCGGAACCAGAAGGTCACGATCGACGACGCTCTGCGCCTGTTGAGCATCAGTCTGGCAAATGATCGGCTTGCCTTCCCAACCATGCGGATCGGCAAGCGTGAAGTATTTGAAAAACAATGCTGAATCGTCGCCACGGGCTGCCTCGAGCTCATCCCTGCTCCAGGTGTAGAACAACCCCTCCTCGCCCTCGCTATCGGCATCAAGGCTGGCGGCGAAGGCATCGCCCTCGACTCGCATTTCGCGCAACAGCCAGGCAATGGTCTCTTCGATTCGCAGCCGGAACAATTCCTCGCCGGTTGACGCATAGGCCCAATTGCACAAGCGGATGAGCTGGGCATTGTCGTAGAGCATTTTTTCGAAATGCGGGACCAGCCATTCGGCGTCGGTCGAGTAGCGGCTGAGTCCGCCGCCAATATGGTCATAGATGCCACCGGCCAGCATCTTTTCGAGGCTGAGGAGAACGGCGTCGCGGTGCGATGCGGTGCCGTCGCGCAGCCAGGTCAGCCAGAGGCTCTGCATGAACGGCGCGTTGGGGAATTTCGGCGCGCCGCGCAGACCGCCCAAATCGCGGTCGATCATGCCGTCAATCCCATTGGCGAGGTTCGCCAGCATGCCGCGGTCGAGCACGGCCTTGCCATGGCTGCCAGCCAGCCGCGTCTCGACATGCGTGGTCAGGCCGTCGGCACTCTGGTTAACGCTTTCTTTCTTCTCCCGCCAAGCCTTGTCAACCGCCTCCAGCACCTGGACGAAACCCGGCCGGCCGTAGCGGGTTTCGCGCGGAAAGTAAGTGCCGCCCCAGAACGGCTTGCCGTCCGGGGTCAGGAACATGGTCAGCGGCCAGCCGCCCTGCTCGCCCATCGAGGACAGCGCCGCCATGTAGATCTGGTCGATGTCGGGGCGCTCCTCGCGGTCGACCTTGATATTGACGAAGAGACGGTTCATGACGGCGGCGACGTCGTCGTTCTCGAAGCTCTCATGCGCCATGACGTGGCACCAATGGCACGCGGCGTAGCCGACAGAGAGCAGGATCGGACGCTGCAGCACCTTTGCTTCGGCCAGAGCGGCGGGCGACCATGGCCGCCAGTGCACGGGATTGCCGCTGTGCTGCTGCAGATAGGGGCTGGCCTCTTCGGCAAGCAGGTTTTGTGCAGGCAATGTCACGGCACTACTCGATGCGGATTGAACAGGCATAGCTAGGGCGCTTCGGCAGAGCGGGCAAATGATTTCAAAAGACTCCATCGTGGCGCTGTCGAGCGGGCGCCTGCCGGCCGGTATTGCGGTGATCCGCATTTCCGGGCCGCATAGTCGATTCGTAGTCGAAACGATTTCCGGACCGACGGTGCCAAACCGCGTTGCCAGCTATCGCAAGTTCCGGGCGCCCGACGGATCGGTGCTGGACAGCGGCCTGGTCGTCTTCTTTGCCGGCCCCGACAGTTTTACCGGCGAGGACGTTGCAGAGTTCCATGTGCATGGCGGGCGCGCCGTTGTGGCGAGGATGCTGGAAACGATCGCCTCCTTCGACGGCGTCAGGCATGCCGAGCCTGGCGAATTCACCCGCCGCGCCTTTCTCAACGGCAAGCTCGATCTGGTCGAAACCGAGGCGCTGGCCGATCTCATCAACGCCGAAACCGAGGCGCAGCGGCGCTTTGCCGTTCACAACGCCCAAGGCGTGCAGAGCGAACTCTATCTGGGCTGGCGCCGACGGCTGATCCACGCCCGCGCGATGATCGAGGCCGAGATCGATTTTGCCGACGAGGACGACGTGCCGGGCTCGGTCGCCGACACAGTCTGGTCGGATGTTCAGGCCGTGATCGACGAAATCGAGCGCCATGTCGCAGGCTTCCGGGCTGCCGAGATCATCCGCGACGGGTTCGAAGTCGTCATCCTCGGCGCACCGAATGCCGGCAAATCCAGCCTGTTCAACGCCCTGGCGCGGCGCGAAGCGGCCATCGTCACCGACGAGCCGGGCACGACCCGCGACCTGCTCGAGGTGGTACTGGACCTGCAAGGGGTGCGGGTCAGGGTAACCGACACCGCCGGTCTGCGGGAGGCGCCCGGCAAGATCGAGGCGATCGGCATCGAGAAGGCCAGGACCAAGGCGCACAGCGCTGATCTGCTGTTGCTGCTGGAGGATCTGGCGGAGCCAATCGCGATCGGTATGCTGCCGGGCGACATTCAGGCGCTGAGGGTCGGAACAAAAATTGACCTGCTGGGGGGTAAATCGCCCTCGCCTGCGGTGCACTATGATTTCGCTATCTCGACGCGGGACGGCACGGGTCTGGCCGAACTGCTGGACGAGATCGGGCGTCGTGCCGCAGTCCAGATCGGCAAGGCCGGCGATGTCCTGCCGTCGCGGCTGCGGCACGTCGAGCTGCTCAACGAGACGAAACGCTTCCTGCTCGCAGCAGTGGTCAGTGGTGATCGCGGGCAGGAGCTACGGGCCGAGGAACTGCGCCTGGCGGCGGATCGGCTTGGACGCATCGTCGGGACGGTCGATGTCGAGGATATGCTGGACGTTATTTTTTCGCAGTTCTGTATCGGCAAATGACTCACGTGAAACATTGCCAAGTACCGAGATGCGGGCGTGTCGCTAGCTTGCTCGCTTAGTGGGGGGAAGCCGGTGATGATTCACGTGAAACACGTAGCGATGAACGCAGACGGAATTGTTTCACGTGAAACGACTAGTGGGTGTCCTTGACAGTGCAGGCTCACGGGCACATGTGTCGGCGGATTTGAATCGGAATATACAAATGACCAATCACTATGATGTGGTGGTGGTGGGCGGCGGTCATGCTGGTTGCGAGGCGGCTAGTGCGGCCGCGCGGGCTGGCGCCAGGACCGCGCTGGTGACGCTGTGCTTCGACACGATTGGCGTGATGTCCTGCAATCCGGCGATCGGCGGCCTCGGCAAGGGCCATCTGGTTCGTGAGATCGACGCCATGGACGGGCTGATGGGCCGCGTTGCCGATGCGGCCGGCATCCAGTTCCGTTTGCTCAACCGCCGCAAAGGGCCGGCGGTGCGCGGGCCACGGACGCAGGCCGACCGAAAACTCTATCGGCTCGCCATGCAGGCGGCGATTCGCGAACAGGCTGGCCTCGATGTCATCGAAGGCGAGGTGCTGGATTTCGAAATCAACATCCGGGAAATCGACGACGGACGCATCGCGGCGGTGCTGCTGGCGGATGGAAGCCGGCTCGCCTGCGGCGCCGTGGTGCTGACGACCGGCACTTTTCTGCGCGGGCTGATCCATATCGGCGAAAAGAAGATCGTCGCCGGCCGCATGAACGAGCAGGCGAGCGTCGGCCTGTCGGCGACGATGAGCCGCGCCGGCTTCAAGCTCGGGCGGCTGAAGACCGGCACGCCGCCGCGGCTGGACGGCAGGACGATCGGTTGGGCGTCACTGGAGAGCCAGGCGGCGGACGAGGACCTCGTGCCGTTCTCGCTGCTGACCGAGCGCATCGAAAATCCGCAGATCCATTGCGGCATTACCCGAACGACCAATGCGACGCACGAGCTGATTCGCGCCAATCTCGGCCGCTCGGCCATGTATTCGGGCTCGATCGAAGGCGTCGGGCCGCGTTATTGCCCGTCGATCGAAGACAAGATCGTCAAGTTCGGTGACCGCGAAGGCCACCAGATCTTTCTGGAGCCGGAAGGGCTGGACGACGACACGGTGTACCCGAACGGCATTTCGACCTCGCTGCCCGAGGACGTGCAACTCGACATCCTGAAGACCATTCCGGGGCTGGAGCGGGCAACCATGCTGCAGCCGGGCTATGCCATCGAGTATGACCATGTCGATCCACGCGAGCTCAAGCCGACGCTGGAAACCAGGCGGATCGCCGGCCTTTTCCTCGCCGGCCAGATCAACGGCACCACCGGCTACGAGGAGGCCGGCGCGCAAGGGCTGCTTGCCGGCTTGAATGCAGCGCGCAAGGCGTCGGCGAGCGAGGAAATCGTGCTCAGCCGCACCGAAGCCTATATCGGCGTGATGGTCGACGATTTGACCAGCCGCGGCATCGCCGAACCCTACCGCATGTTCACCTCGCGGGCCGAGTTCCGGCTATCGCTGCGAGCCGACAACGCCGATGAGCGGCTGACGCCACTGGCGATAAGGCTGGGGATTGCCTCGCCGGAGCGGATGCAGCGGTTCAACAATAGTATGCAAGACCTTGAGAAGGCGCGACAGCTCGCCCTCGGCACCACCATGACCCCCAATGAGGCAGCGCGCCATGGGCTCGAAATCAACCGGGACGGCGTCCGCCGCTCGGCCTATGAGTTGCTGGCCTATCCCGGCGTCGACATCGCCTGGCTGGCGCGGGTCGAGCCGGCTTTCGCGGCGATCGACAGCAAAACGGCCGAACGTCTTGAAACGGAAGCCAAATATTCTGTCTATCTCGACCGCCAGCAGGCCGATGTTTCGCAGATCAGGCATGAGGAGAGCAGGCTTATTCCCAAATCGCTCGACTTTGCTTCTGTTCCCGGCCTGTCGAATGAGTTGAAGCAGAAGATGCTGGCACGCCAGCCGCGCTCGATTGCCGATGCGCAACGCATGGAAGGCATGACGCCGGCGGCGCTGGCGATTATTGTCGCCCATGTCCGCAATGCCGAGGCGGCCGCGCGAAAGCAGGTCGCGTGAGCGCTGCGTCCTGGGCAAACCTGCAGGCGGCAGCGGGCCCGGTTTCACGTGAAACATTCGATCGCCTGGTCGAGTTCGAGGCCGTCTTCCAGAAATGGAACCGCCGGATCAATCTGGCCGCGCAATCGACGCAGGACGATGTCTGGCGCCGCCACATCCTCGACAGCGCGCAGCTGGCGCGAATCAAACCAGAGGCGAAGCGCTGGGTCGATCTCGGCTCCGGCGGTGGGTTTCCCGGCCTTGTGCTGGCCTTTTTGCTTGCCGAGCGGGACGGCGCCGGTATCGACCTGGTTGAAAGCAATCGGAAAAAAGCATCGTTCCTGCAAGCGGTCATCGGACAGTTCAGCCTGCCCGCCAAGGTTATCGCGCGCCGCATCGACGACAGCTATCCTCTTGTTCCTGCACCGCAAATCGTCACAGCCAGGGCACTCGCCTCGCTGCCCGACCTGCTCGACCTTGCGGCACCGTGGCTGACCAAGGGGTCGCGCGGCCTGTTTCACAAAGGCCGGGATTACCGCGCCGAAGTGGCAGAAAGCGCTCAACGATGGTCTTTCGATCTGGTAGAACATGCCAGTGCAACCGACGCACAGGGCGTCATTCTCGAAGTATCCGACTTGCGACAGCACCCTGGCTTGTGACCGGCGACCCAAATGAATTTCTGGCATAGACCCATGATGAAGAACGGCCCCCGAATCATCACCGTCGCCAACCAGAAGGGCGGCGTCGGCAAGACGACGACCGCCATCAATCTGGCCACCGCGCTGGCGGCCATAGGCGAACAGGTGCTGATCGTCGATCTCGACCCGCAGGGCAACGCCAGCACCGGGCTTGGCATCGACCGGCGCGACCGCACCGTCTCGTCCTATGATGTGCTGACCGGCGAGCTGGATCTCGAAGCGGCGGCGATCCCGACGGCGGTGCCTGGCCTGTCGATCGTACCGTCGACGCTCGACCTACTCGGCATCGAGATGGAAATCGCCTCGGCGCCGGATCGGGTGCTGCGGCTGCGCAACGCTCTGCGGGCTTCGGCTGAGCGCTCGGCCAATTTCGGCTATGTGCTGATCGACTGCCCGCCGTCGCTCAACCTGCTGACACTGAATTCGATGGCTGCGGCCGATTCGGTGCTGGTGCCGCTGCAGTGCGAGTTTTTCGCGCTGGAGGGCCTGAGCCAGCTTTTGGAGACGGTCGAGCAGGTGCGCCGCTCGATCAACCCCGACCTGACGATCCAGGGCATCGTGCTGACCATGTTCGACGGGCGCAACAATCTCGCCAACCAGGTGGTGCAGGATGTGCGGGCGCATATGGGCGACAAGGTCTATGAAACCGTCATCCCGCGCAATGTCCGCGTTTCCGAGGCGCCGTCCTATGGCAAGCCGGCGATTCTCTACGACCTCAAATGCTCGGGCAGCCAGGCCTATCTGCAGCTTGCTTCGGAAGTCATCCGCCGCGAGCGCAAATTGCGTGCTGCCTGAACAATAAGCCGATTCGACACCGAAACGATCTGGACGGACAATGAACGAAGACCCTTCGAGGAAAAGACTGGGACGAGGACTGGCGGCGCTGATCGGCGAAATCGATCGCCCGGCGGCACCGGAAAAGCCCGGGCTGGCGGCCGACGGCAAGGTGCCGATCGAGTTCCTCAGCCCTAACCCGAAAAACCCGCGCCGGCATTTTGGCGACGCCGACCTGACCGACCTCGCCCAGTCCATCCGCGAACATGGCGTGGTGCAGCCGGTGGTGGCGCGGCCGTCGAAAACCCAGCCGGGCCGCTACGAGATCATCGCCGGCGAGCGACGCTGGCGCGCGGCGCAACGCGCCGGGCTGACCGAAATCCCGATTATCGTGCGCGACGTCGACGATCGCACGGCGCTCGAACTGGCGATCATCGAAAACGTCCAGCGCACCGACCTCAACCCGGTCGAGGAGGCGCTCGGCTACCAGCAGCTGATCGACGACCATGGCTATACCCAGGCCGATCTCGGCCAGGTGATCGGCAAGAGCCGCAGCCATGTCGCCAATACGCTGAGGCTGCTCAAGCTGCCCGACGTCATCCGCGACATGCTGGTCGACGGGGCGCTCTCTGCCGGCCACGCCCGTACCCTGGTGACGGCCAACGACCCGGCCGGGCTTGCCAAGCGGATCATCGACGAGGGGCTTTCGGTGCGCCAGGCCGAGGCGCTGGCGCAAATGCCGGTCGGCGCGCCGGCGGCAAAGCGCCAGCCCGCGCCCCCGCCGCAAAAGGATGCCGACACACTGGCGCTGGAGCGGCTGATGACCAGCACGATCGGCATGATCGTCACGATCGAGCACAACCAGCGCGGCGGCGTGATCAGCGTCGCCTACCGGACGCTGGAGCAGCTCGACGAGCTTTGTCGAAGGCTGAAGCGGGAGTAGGTAGGTTGCTAAAATTAGCCGGCAAAGAACGTTTTGCTGCCGCGCGGTGATTGGCGAAATCGTCGAAGTAGTTAATCTCCTTGAGGGGGAGACGGCCGGCAGGCCAGAAGGGGTCGTCAAATTTCAAGCGCCCACGTCCTCTGTCTTCGCGGAAGGGGCTGGTGTTTTACGCGCTGTGACCCCCTCTGTCGCCTTTGGCGACATCTCCCCCTCAAGGGGGAAGATCAGGTGCGCTGCGCCAGCCTTGCGCTCTCCACTGCGATGCCGAGCAGGGCCTGGCGTGCCAGCGCGACCGACAGATCCGGCCGCCGGCGTGTCTGCAGCACCGCCGTCTGCAGGCGGTTGAGGGCGCGGCCGAGCGCCTCGCTGCTCCAGCGTTCGACGGCTTTCTCGACCAGCTTGCGCCTGGAGAAAAACACCGGCGGGCGCGCCGCGGCAACGACCGAAGCGGCATTGCGGCCGCCGGCGTCCATCAGGCCGCGCATCGCCTGGATCGCCTGCAACTGCCGCATCGCCGATGAAAGTACCAGAAAGGGCTGGCCGCCGGACTGGCAATGGCGGGTGAAGGCGGTGTCGAAGTCGGCGATCCTGCCTTCGAGCAGGGCGTCGACGGCCGCATCGAAGGAGAGGCCGGACACATCGCCGGATGTCGCCTTGACGTCGTCGAGGCCGATTTCGGCCTGGCCATGCGCATAAAGCACCAGCTTTTCGATTTCACCGCGCGAGGCCAGCCGGTCGCCGCCGAGATTGCGGCGCAGCGCCTGCCGCGCTTCCAGTGTCATCGACATGCCGGCCTTGCGCAGTTCGTCGTCGATGACCGTATCGATATCCCTGGCCTCATCGGCGTAGCAAGGCAATGCCATGGCATTGTCCGCCGCCTCCACCACGGCGCGCAGGCCGACGCCCTTCTTCAGGTCGCCGGCCTCGATGAGGATGATGGCGTCCCGCGCGGGCTCCGACGTCAGCGCCTTGACGTCATCGGCAAGCGCCTTCTGAGCGCCGGCGTTGCGCACCCATAGCAGGCGCCGCTCCGAAAACATCGGCACGGTGCGCGCCTCGTCGAGCAGACGGCCCTCGTCGCGATCGACTTCCGATCCGTCCAGCCTGACGACCGAGAACGGATCGTCGAGCGGCAGGCCGGTCTTGCCGGCAAAGGCCTTTGCCCGCTCGGCAACCAGCCCGCGATCGGGACCGTAAAGCAGCACGATCGAGACGCGCGGATCCGGCTTCGCGAGCCATGCATCGACCTCGTATGCTTTCTTTTGTGCCATGGGCGCTGATTAGCATGACGCGGGCGCGGGGTGAACGGCGCCGCCCTCCTTTCCTTCTCCCCCTTGTGGGAGAAGGTGGATTGGCGCGCAGCGCCAAGACGGTTGAGGGGTGCTGGACGGAGCACTGTTGGTGCCAAGCTGGAACACCCCTCATCCGACCGAGCTTCGCTCGGCCACCTTCTCCCACAAGGGGAGAAGGAGGTGCTCGCGCCGCCCAACCCGACGCATTGCCTTATCTGGCGGGAAACCCGCGCAATCATCTCCCAAATTGCGCGCCGGCGCGGAAGATCGACAAGAAATTTCGCCGACATATCTCCATCCTGTCTGCCGCGGGCAGCAGCCAGCGGCAGCGAAGCCTCGCCCGACGAATTGGCACTGGTCTGGCGGTGTGCAAGTATCCTGGCCGGGCAACAGTGGAGGACCGAGATCATGGCCGATGCCGGAATGCTGCGCTTCCATGTTCCGGAACCGGAAGTGCGGCCGGGCGGGACGCCGGATTTCTCCAATGTGAGCATTCCAAAAGCTGGCTCGGTGCCGCGCCCGAAGATCGACGTCGACCCGCGCGACATCCGCGATCTGGCCTTCTCGATCATCCGCGTGCTCAACCGCGCCGGCGAGGCGGTCGGGCCGTGGGCAGGGCTGCTTTCGGACGACGAGTTGCTGGAGGGGCTGCGCCATATGATGACGCTGCGCAGCTTCGATGCGCGCATGCAGATGGCACAGCGCCAGGGCAAGACCTCTTTCTACATGCAGCATCTCGGCGAAGAGGCAGTGAGCTGCGCCTTCCGCAAGGCGCTGTCGCGCGGCGACATGAATTTTCCGACCTATCGGCAGGCCGGCCTGCTCATCGCCGACGGCTACCCGATGGTCACGATGATGAACCAGATCTATTCGAACGAGGCCGATCCGCTGAAAGGGCGGCAATTGCCGATCATGTATTCGTCGAAGGAGCACGGCTTCTTCTCGATCTCCGGCAATCTGGCGACGCAGTACATCCAGGCGGTCGGCTGGGCGATGGCCTCGGCAATCAGCAACGATTCAAAGATCGCCGCCGCGTGGATCGGCGACGGTTCGACCGCCGAGTCCGACTTCCATTCGGCGCTGGTGTTCGCCTCGACCTACAAGGCGCCGGTCGTGCTCAACGTCGTCAACAACCAGTGGGCGATCTCGACTTTCCAGGGCATCGCCCGCGGCGGCTCCGGTACTTTTGCCGCCCGTGGGCTCGGCTTCGGCATTCCGTCACTGCGCGTCGACGGCAACGACTATCTCGCCGTCCATGCGGTGGCCAAATGGGCGGCGGAACGGGCGCGCAGCAATCTCGGGCCGACGCTGGTCGAATACGTCACTTACCGCGTCGGCGCCCATTCGAGCTCCGACGACCCGTCGGCCTACCGGCCGAAGGCCGAGTCCGATGCCTGGCCGCTCGGCGACCCGATCGTCAGGCTGAAGAACCATCTCATCCAGCGCGGCGTCTGGTCGGACGAACGCCACGCCCAGGCCGAGGCGGAAATCCTCGACACGGTGATTTCGGCGCAGCGGGAGGCCGAGCGCCATGGCACGCTGCATGCCGGCGGCAAGCCCTCGACGCGCGACATGTTCGAGGGCGTCTATGCCGAGATGCCGCCGCATCTCAGACGCCAGCGCCAACAGGCAGGGGTCTGACCATGCCGCGGCGGACCATGATCGAGGCGATCCGCGACGCCATGGACGTGTCGATGGCACGCGACAGCCAAGTCATCGTGTTCGGCGAGGATGTCGGCTTCTTCGGCGGCGTCTTCCGCTGCACGCAAGGCCTGCAGGCGAAATACGGCAAGAGCCGCTGCTTCGATGCGCCGATCAGCGAATCCGGCATTGTCGGCGCGGCCATCGGCATGGCCGCCTACGGGCTGAAGCCTTGCGTCGAAGTGCAGTTTGCCGACTATGTTTATCCGGCCTATGACCAGATCGTCTCGGAAGCGGCGCGGCTGCGCTACCGGTCGAACGGCGATTTCACCTGCCCGATCGTCGTGAGAATGCCGACCGGCGGCGGCATTTTCGGCGGCCAGACCCACAGCCAGAGCCCGGAGGCGCTGTTCACCCACGTCTCCGGCTTGAAAGTCGTGGTGCCCTCGAATCCGTATGACGCCAAAGGCCTTTTGATCGCGGCGATCGAGGATCCGGACCCGGTGATCTTCCTGGAGCCGAAGCGGCTCTACAACGGCCCCTTCGACGGTCATCACGAGCGGCCGGTAACGCCATGGTCGAAACATGAGCTCGGCGAGGTTGCCGACGGCCATTACACGGTGCCGCTCGGCAAGGCGGTGATCCGACGGCCGGGTGCGGCGGTCACCGTGCTTGCCTACGGCACGATGGTCTATGTCGCCCAGGCGGCGGCCGAGGAGACCGGCATCGATGCCGAGATCATCGATCTGAGGACACTGCTGCCGCTCGACCTCGAGACGATCGTCGCCTCGGTCAACAAGACCGGGCGCTGCGTGGTCGTGCACGAGGCGACGCTGACATCGGGGTTCGGTGCCGAACTTTCGGCGCTGGTCCAGGAGAACTGCTTCTACCATCTGGAAGCGCCGGTGGCGCGGGTCACCGGCTGGGACACGCCCTATCCGCATGCGCAGGAGTGGGACTATTTTCCTGGTCCTGCCCGGCTAGGCCGCGCGCTGGTCGAAACGATGGAAGCCTGAGGGGGAACGATGGGCGAATATGTCATCAAGCTGCCCGATGTCGGCGAAGGCGTCGCCGAGGCCGAGCTCGTCGAATGGCAGGTCAAGGTCGGCGATCTCGTGCGCGAGGACGCCGTGCTTGCCGCTGTCATGACCGACAAGGCGACAGTCGAAATTCCGTCGCCCGTCGATGGCGAGATCGTCTGGTTGGGCGCCGAGATCGGCGACACGGTGGCGATCGGCTCGCCGATTGTCAGGTTGAAGGTGGCCGGCGAGGGAAATGTGAACGCAGGCGCGAAATCGGCGGAGGGTGAGGCGGCACCTACCCCCACCCCTAGCCCCTCCCCACAAGGGGGAGGGGGACGAGCTTCGGCCGCCAAAGCCGAAGCCAGGTCCAGCTCGCCCTTGGTCGGGCATGTGCCAAGAACCGAGGGCGCACGAACGGCGGATACGGAGTCCCCCTCCCCCTTGTGGGGAGGGGTTAGGGGTGGGGGTATTGCGCCGGCTTTCGGGGGTATAGCGCCGGTCGGTGCGCCGCGCCCCGAGGGCGAAAAGCCACTGGCCTCGCCGGCCGTCCGCCTCAGGGCGAAAGAGGCCGGCATCGACCTTCGGCAGGTCCCGGGAACCGGCCCGGCCGGCCGCATCCGGCACGAGGATATCGACGCCTTCCTGGCACGCGGACCGCAGCTCGCGAAGGCTCCTGGCCTCGCCCGCAACGAGGCGGTCGAGGACATCAAGATAATCGGGCTCAGGCGAAAGATCGCCGAGAAGATGACGCTGGCCAGGTCGCGCATCCCGCATATCACCTATGTCGAGGAGATCGACGTCACCGCGCTCGAGGATTTGCGCGCCGCGCTCAACAAGGAGAAGCGGCCGGGCGCGGACAGGCCGAAGCTGACGCTGCTGCCGTTCCTGATGCGGGCGATGGTCAAGGCAATCGCCGACCAGCCCAATGTCAACGCACTGTTCGACGACGAAGCCGGCATCGTCCACCAGCATGGCGGCGTCCACATCGGCATCGCCGCGCAGACAGCTTCCGGGCTGATGGTGCCGGTGGTCAAGCACGCCGAGGCGCGCGACATCTGGGACTGTGCAGCCGAGGTTGTCAGGCTGGCCGAGGCGGCAAAATCCGGCACGGCGACGCGCGACGAGCTCTCGGGATCGACCATCACCATCACTTCGCTGGGCGCCATGGGCGGCGTGGCGACGACGCCGGTGATCAATCATCCGGAAGTGGCGATCGTCGGCGTCAACAAGATGATGGTGCGGCCGGTATGGGACGGCAGCCAGTTCATCCCGCGCAAGATGATGAACCTGTCCTCCAGCTTCGACCACCGCGTCATCGACGGCTGGGATGCGGCGGTATTTATCCAGCGGATAAAGACGCTGCTGGAGACGCCGGCGCTGATTTTTGTGGACTGATGAGATGAGAACGGTCGCAAAGGCCCCCTCGCCCGGCAGCATGGGGCGCCGGGACGCTGGCTCCCCCTTCTCCCCTTGTGGGAGAAGGTGTCGCCGAAGGCGACGGATGAGGGGTGCTCCAGCTTGGCACCTACCGCACTCCGTCCAACACCCCTCATCCGTCTCGGCGCTACGCGCCGATCCACCTTCTCCCACAGGGGGAGAAGGAAAGGCGCGCAGCGGCCGGATGGTGGGGCATTTATCCCCGAAAGGACGCAGCTGACATGAAGGAAATCTCCTGCAAGCTGCTGGTCATCGGCGCCGGTCCGGGCGGCTATGTCTGTGCCATCCGCGCCGGGCAGCTTGGCATCGACACGGTGATCGTCGAGGCAGGCAAACCGGGCGGCACTTGCCTCAATGTCGGCTGCATCCCGTCAAAGGCGCTGATCCATGCAGCCGAAGAGTTCGAAAAGCTCTCGCACATGGCCGGCGGCAAAAGTCCACTCGGCATAACGGTCGCGGCACCGTCGCTTGATCTCGCCGCCACCATCGCCTGGAAAGACGGCATCGTTAGCCGGCTGAACAACGGCGTCGCCGGCCTGCTGAAGAAAGCTGGCGTGAAGACGGTGCATGGCTGGGCGACATTTCGCGACGGCAAGACCGTTGCCGTCGACACCGAGATCGGCATGCAGGTGATCCGCGCCGAAACGGTGGTGATAGCGACCGGCTCGGCGCCGGTCGAGCTGCCATCGCTGCCGTTCGGCGGTCCGGTCATTTCGTCGACCGAGGCGCTGGCGCTGAGCGAAGTTCCGGAGAGGCTGGCGGTGGTCGGCGGCGGCTATATCGGGCTGGAACTCGGCATCGCCTTTGCCAAGCTGGGCGCCAAGGTGACCGTGGTCGAGGCGTTGCCGCGCGTGCTGGCGCAATATGATGCGGAACTGACCCGGCCGGTGGTGAAGCGACTGGCCGAACTCGGCATCGAGGTGCTCGTGAACGCCAAGATCAAGGGGCTGTCCACTAAGCGCGACGCGCTGCTGGTCGAGACGAATGGCGGCAAGAACGGCAAGATTGCCGCCGACAAGGTGCTGGTCACGGTCGGTCGCAAGCCGGTGACCGAAGGCTGGGGGTTGGAGCAGATCGACCTCGACATGGCCGGACCCTTCATCCGCATCGACGACCAGTGCCGCAGCTCGATGCGTGGTATCCTTGCCATTGGCGACGTCACCGGCGAGCCGATGCTGGCGCACCGGGCGATGGCGCAAGGCGAAATGGTCGCCGAGATCGTCGCCGGCCACAAACGCAGCTGGGACAGACGAGCGATCCCGGCTGTCTGCTTCACCGACCCGGAGCTGGTCACCGCGGGCCTGTCGCCGGAGGAGGCCAAGACGCGTGGCGAGATCAAGGTCGGCCTGTTTCCCTTCACCGCCAATGGCCGGGCGATGACGAAGTTGGGCGAGGACGGATTCGTCCGGGTAGTGGCGCGGGCGGACAGCCATCTGGTGCTTGGCATCCAGGCCGTCGGCCAGGGCGTGTCGGAGCTGTCCACTGCGTTTGGGCTGGCGCTGGAGATGGGTGCGACGCTGGAGGATATCGCCGGGACGATCCATGCCCATCCGACACAGGGCGAGGGTTTTCCGGAAGCGGCGCTGAAGGCGCTGGGGCACGCACTGCATATCTGAGGGCTCGCGCTCTCCCCCCTTGAGGGGGAGATGGCCGGCAGGCCAGAGGGGGTCGGTTCGACTGGATGCGACCTCCCTTGCGACAGATGGAGGTTGACGCTCTACGCGAGGCGACCCCCTCTGTCGCCTTCGGCGACATCTCCCCCTCGAGGGGGGAGATTACGCAGCTCACCCCGCAAGCCGGCTAACCATCTCGTGCTGCGCATAGGCGCGGCCGAAGCGGTTGGCCAGGAACGCGTCGAGCGCGATGTCCTCCTGCTTGATGAAGCCCCTGGCCGGCAAGCTGCCGTCGGCGAGCATGTCGAGCACCGCGCAGATGGCCGATGCGGTGGTGATCTGGATGGCGCTGCGCACCGTTTCGCCGTCGCGCCTGGCGTAGATCTTGTTGGCGTAGGTCTCCTGCAGCAGACGGCCGTTCTTGCGGCCGCTGACGGTGACGAAGACGATAACCACGTCCTGCAGCGTTGCCGGCAGGGCGCTTTCGAAAATGTCCTTCAGCATGTCGCGGCGGTGGCGCAGGCCGAGGTCGTTGAGCAGCGCCTTCATGATCGCGGCATGGCCGGGATAGCGGATGGTGCGATAGTTCAGCGTGCGCACCTTGCCCTTCAGCGTTTCGGCCAGCGTGCCCAGCCCGCCCGAGGTGTTGAACGCCTCGTAGGTGACGCCGTCGAGCGAGAATTCTTCACGCTCCTCCAGCGGCGGCACTTCGATCAGCTCGCCTTCGACGATCGCCTCGCAAGGCTCGCAATATTCGTTGATGACGCCGTCGGTGCTCCAGGTCAGATTGTAGTTCAGCGCATTCGACGGGTATTGCGGCAGCGCGCCGACCCGCATGCGCACGCTTTCCAGCGTGTCGAAGCGGCTGGCGAGATCGTTGGCAACGATCGAGATGAAGCCGGGCGCCAGACCGCATTGCGGGATGAAGGCGCTGCTGCCGGAACGCGCCAGTTCCTTGACCCGCCTGGTGCTGACAACGTCTTCGGTCAGATCGAGATAGTGCACGCCGGCGCTGGCCGCCGCCTCGGCGATGCGCGTGGTCAGATGGAAGGGCGCCGCGCTGAGCACCGCGAATTTGCCGGCCAGGGCCGATTCGAGGGTGCCGGCGGCTTCGATGTCGAGTTCCAGCGTCTCGACCGTTTCAGGCAGTTCGGCCGCGCCGAGCTGCGCCGCCGAGCGGTCGACGAGCGTAACATGGTAGTTGCCCGTGGAAGCCAGCATCTCGGCAATGGTCGAGCCGATCTTGCCGGCGCCGACGACGATGATTTCCTTCATGACCGGTCCCTCGCACCAATGCTAAATTCACGGTTAGAATCGCAGCTTGCCTGTCGAAAGGAAGCGTGAGATTGTACGAAACGCAGCCTCTCTTTGGGCAATGTGACGGTAAGGTTCGTCGAAATGCTCAGCGATGCCGACCAGGCTCTGCTTTCCCTGCTGCGCACCAATGCGCGCGCCTCGACCGCAGAACTGGCGCGGCGGCTCGGCGTCTCACGAACGACGGTGCAAAGCCGGATCGAGCGGCTGGAAGAGCGCGGCATCATCGCCGGCTACGGGGTCAGGCTGTCGCCGGATTACGAGCAGGGGCTGGTCAGGGCGCATGTCCTGCTCACCGTCACCCCCAAGCTTGCCGACAAGGTGGTGCGCAGCCTGCAGGCGCTGGCACCGGTTCGCACGCTGCACTCGGTTAGCGGCAATTTCGACATGATCGTCATCGTCGAGGCGCCGTCGATCAGGGATCTCGACACGCTTCTCGACCAGATCGGCGCCATGGACGGAGTCGAGCGCACGTCGTCGTCGATCATCCTGTCGACGCGGATCGACCGCTGAGCGGGCTGGTGTCGCGGGTCCAGATGCTGGCGCGAAGGATCACCGAGCGCAGTGATCGTTCTGGCGCTCTCGCGGCAAAGCGATATAGGCTTCGAAGATGTTGGATGAGACTCGCAGAGAGGCCGCGTCCTCTCGCGCCAAGCTGACAAGTCGCTCGGTCACGCAACGATTTCCAGAGGAGGCCTCCTTGCCCAAGCAGTGTTTTGGAAAATCCCATGTGCCGTTGTCGCCGGCGGTCAGGGCCGGCGACTTCGTCTATGTCTCAGGCCAGGTGCCGGTCGGCACAGACGGGCTGGTGGTCAAGGGCGGCATCGCCGAACAGACCGAGCAGGTGCTGTCGAACGTCAAGGCGGCACTGGCGCTGGCCGGCTGTACCCTCGACGACGTAGTCAAGACGACGGTCTGGCTCGAAGACGCCCGCGATTTCGGCATCTTCAACACCGTCTATGCCAGGCATTTCCCGAAAGACCCGCCGGCGCGCACGACAGTGGAGTCGCTGCTGATGATCGACATCAAGATCGAGGTCGAGGCCGTTGCCTACAGGCCGGCCTGACGGGAAAATGGAGACAGGCGCGATGCAATTCGATCTCCTGATAAAAGGCGGCCGCCTCATCGATCCGGCCTCCGGCCTCGACGCGCAGCGCGATCTGGCGATTGCCGACGGCCGTATCGCCGCGATCGACACCGAAATCCCCTTCGAACGTGCCGCCCGCGTCATCGATGCCACGGGCTCGATCGTCGCGCCGGGCCTGATCGACCTGCACAGCCATGTCTATTGGGGCGGCACGTCGCTCGGCGTCGATGCCGACCGGCTCGCCGCAAAGAGCGGCACCACCACCTTCATCGATGCCGGAAGTGCCGGTGCCGGCAATTTCCTCGGCTTTCGCCGCCACGTCATCGAGCGCTCGAAAGTCCGCATCCTGGCCTATGTCAACATTTCCTTTGCCGGCATATTCGGCTTCTCGCAGACCGTGGCGGTCGGCGAGTGCAGCGACCTCCGGCTCTGCGAACCGCGCGAGACGGTAGCGGCGGCTCGCGAGCACGCGGACGTGGTTGTCGGCATCAAGGTCCGCTCGGGTCGCCATGCCGGCGGCACCAGCGGCATCGCGCCGGTCGATCTCGCGCTCGAAGCCGCCGACAAAGCCGGCCTGCCGCTGATGGCGCACATAGACGAGCCGCCGCCGGGCCGCTCGGAAGTGCTGCCGCGGTTGCGCAAGGGCGACATTCTCACCCACTGCTTCCGGCCGTTCCCCAACGCGCCGGTCTTCGCTTCGGGCGCGGTGCGGCCGGACATGCGGCTGGCGCGCGAGCGCGGCGTCATCTTCGATATCGGCCACGGCATGGGCTCGTTCGATTTCGAGGTGGCCAAGGCGATGCTCGGCGAGGGGCTGGCGCCGGACGTGATCAGCAGCGACGTGCATCTCTACTGCGTCGACGGGCCGGCCTTCGACATCCTGGTCTGCATGTCGAAGCTGCTGGCGCTCGGCATGCCGCTGGTCGAGGTGCTGCGCGCCGCGACACAGCGGCCGGCCGAAGCGATCGCCAGGCCCGATCTCGGCAGGCTGGCGGTGGGTGCGGTCGGCGACATCGCGGCGCTGCGGCTGCGTCCGGGCCGCTTCACCTTTGTCGATTCGGTCGGCGCCTCGCTGGTCGCCGAGCAAAGGCTGGTCTCGGACGGAATCGTGGTCGGCGGCAGCTGGTGGCCGAACGAGGCGGTGGACGATCTCGGCGAAACCGAGCGTTTCGAAGCGCATGCGCACGACACGCATGTCGAGGTGGCGAGCCGGCATTTCGGGCGTGGGTGATCTCCCCCCTTGAGGGGGAGATGTCGCCGAAGGCGACAGAGGGGGTCGGTTCGACCGGGCTCGTCTTCCTGCAACGGATGGAGGCTGGCGCTCGACGCGCGGCGACCCCCTCTGGCCTGCCGGCCATCTCCTCCTCGAGGGGGGAGATCACAGCTTCACCGCCCCGCCGCTCCATAAACCGGCGTCGCAATGCCTTCCATCCTCGCCTTGATCTGCAGCGCGACGAACTTCGAATAGAAGCGCGACAGCGCCAGATTGCCGCCGTGGAACCACAGCGCTTCCTGTGCCGTCGGCTTCCACATGTTGCGCAATTCGCCTTGCCATGGACCCGGGTCGCCTTTCACGCCCGAGCCAATCCCCCAGCACGGGCCGACCTTGTTGGCGACTTCGCGCGAGACGATCGCCGCCACCGTTTCGTTCATCGAGAGATAGCCGGTGCAGGCGATGATTGCGTCGGCCTCCAGTTCGGTGCCGTCGTCGAAGAGGATGCCTGTCGGCGTCAGCGACTTGATCCCGACGCCGCTGCGGATGCCGATCTCGCCGTCGATGATCAGGTCGCAAGCGCCGACATCGATGTAGAAGCCCGAGCCGGTGCGGTAGGCCTTCATCAGGAGCCCGGTCTCGTCGTCGCCGAAATCGATGGCGAAGCCGGCGCCGCGCAAACGATCGTAGAAGGCCGCGTCGCGCGCCTTGATGATGTCGTAAAGCGCCCGCTGGCCTTGCGGCAGCAGCGCGAACGGCGTCGAGGCGACGATCATGTCGGCCTTCTCGGTGGTGATGCCGCGGGCCAGCGCCTTTTCCGAAAAGATCTCGAAACCGATCTCCATCAGCGTGTCCGACTTGACCACCGTCGTCGGCGAGCGCTGGACCATCGTCACCTGGGCGCCGCTCTCCCAGAGGTCGACGCTGACGTCATGGCCGGAACTTGCGGCGCCGATGACGGCGACCTTTTTGCCGCGGAATTTCTCGCCGCTGGAATACTGGCTGGAATGCAGGATTTCGCCGTTGAAGACATCGGCACCCGGCAGGTCGATGCGCCTGGGCGGGCCATAGGCGCCGGTCGCAAAGACGATATGCTTCGGCTTTAGCGTGATGCGCTCGCCGGCGCGGTCGAGCTCGACCGTCCAGACCTTTTCGGTCTCGTCATAGGACGCGCTCACGCATGTCGTGGAGGTCCAGTAGTTGAGCTCCATGACGCGCGTATACATCTCCAGCCAGTCGCCCATCTTGTCCTTGGGCGTGAACACGGGCCAGTTCTCGGGAAACGGGATGTAGGGCAGATGGTCGTACCAGACCGGGTCGTGCAGCACGAGCGAGCGGTAGCGATTGCGCCAGGAATCGCCGGCCTGGGCGTTCTTCTCGATGACTATGGCCGGCACGCCCAATTGCCTGAGCCGCGCCCCGAGCATGATGCCGCCCTGGCCGCCGCCGATGACCAGGCAGTAGGGCTGTTGGCTAACGCCGAGGTCACGCGCCTCGCGGCGCCTCGCCTCCAGCCAGGTCTCGCGTTCCGGATCCGCCTTGTGGCGGACGCCCTGCGGCCGCGCCGGGCCCTTGCGCTCCTCAAACCCCTTGAGATCGCTCATCGCGGTAAACAGTGTCCGGCATTTGCCGTCCCTGAGGCGCATGATGCCTTGGCCCCACGCCGATGACGTCTCGAAAGAAAACCAGGCTTCGATCGTGCCTTCGTCCGAAGTCGCTTCGCCGCTGAGCTGCCACCGGGCAGGTTTTGTCGTTGCCAGCGTCGCCGCCAGCATGTCGCGGATCGCGACGCGGCCCTCCATCGTCCTGACGTTCCAGGTGAAGGTCAAGAGATCGCGCCAGTAGCAGTCCTCGACGAACAAATTGGTTGCCGCCTCGACGTCGCCGGCCTCGAGCGCCCGGGCAAAGGAATCGAGCCAGGTGGCCGCCTGTTTCGTCGGTGCGATGTCGAGCATCTGTCTTCCTAACTTCCAGTGGCCTTTGCGCTGCCCTCATTCTTACCCTTTCCCGGATCTTTGCGGGAGAGGGTGAGGGCAGCGCAAACAGTCCGGAAGCTAAGGGCGCAGCGTAGGCCGAAGCGACTGCCGCTGCCGTCAGGCCCGCGCGCGGGCCTGATCCGAACCGCTATCCAGCCATGCAAGATCGTCCGGCGAAAGTGAAATGTCGAGCGCCTGGAGGCTGTCTTCCAATTCGTCGAGCGTGCGCGGTCCGATCAGCGGGACGGACGGAAACGGCTGCGCCAGCACATAGGCGAGCGCGACGTGGATCGGGCTTTTGCCCAGCCGTCTGGCGAGCTCGATGGCGCGGTCGCGACGGCCGAAATTCCTCTCCGAATACCAGACCCGGACCAGCTCCTCATTGTCGCGCCGGTCGCGGCCGGCGCGGTCGGTGAAGAAGCCGCGGCCCTGGCTCGACCAGGCGAAATTCGGCATCTGCCGGGCGGTAAGCCAGGCCTTCCATTCGTCGCTGGAGGAGGTGACGCAGCCTGCCCAGATCGGCTCCAGCATCTCGGCCAGCGAGAAATTGTTGGAAAGCGCGCCGGGCTTCTGCTTGCCGGTGCGCTCGGCGTAGGCAATCGCCTTGTCCATGCGTTCCATCGTCCAGTTCGAGCCGCCGAACGGACCGCGAATGCGGCCGGCCTTGACCTCGCGGTCCATCGCATCGACGAATTCGTCGACCGGCACGTCCGGATTGTCGCGATGCATGAAATAGACGTCGATATGGTCGGTCTGCAGCCGTTCGAGCGACTGGGTGAGCTGCTTGCCGATGACGTCGGGATAGCAGAGCGGCGAGTGCGCGCCCTTGCCGATGACCACCGACTGCTCGCGCACGCCGCGGTTCTTCAGCCACTGGCCGAGCAGCGTCTCGGTATAGCCGGAACCGTAGACGAAGGCGGTGTCGAACAGATTGCCGCCGGCCTCGAAATAGGCATCGAGCAGGATGGCGCCCGACGAAAAGGTGCGGAAATCCTCGAAGCCGAGCGCCAGGCACGAGGCCGGCCGCGGCAGGCCCGGAATGCTGCGCTTGGGGATGGCGGTTCCGCCGGAGCGCAGCTTCCGTCCGGAGATCGTGTTGACGCGCTTTGCCGGTTTCTCGATGTCGTATTCGAGCCCGATCGCGGCCCGCCATTTGTCGAGCACGCGCAGATTGCCGAGACTGTCGGCCCAGCCCATGCCGGGCCAGGCGAACTCCTGCTTTCCGCCGAGAATGGCCTCGCCGGCGGCGTCGACCTCAAATGCGTACAGCCAGCCGTCTTCCGTGACCTCGACCACCTCGGTGTCACCCGGACGGATGATGCGGATTTCGCCGGTGCCGCCTTGCTGGCCGCCGGCATACCAGAAATCCGCCACCTCGATGCGGCCTTTGCTGCCGACAATACGCAAGACATTGTCCTGAGCGAGCGAGATGCTGCAGGACACTTCCGCGACGATGCCGCCCGGAAAATGCAACAGCGCCGACGCCCATTCGTCGACGCCGGATTGGCCGAGATGCGCAGCGCCGACGACTTTGTCCGGCTCGGCGAAGGGCTTTCCCACTGCTGCGCCGGCAATCAGCCGCGCCATCGAGACGGGATAGCCGCCGACATCGAGAATGCCGCCGCCGGCGAGATCCTTGGCGTAAAGCCGGTGCTCCGGCATGAAGCCCGGCATGGCGAAGCCGAAGCTGGATTTGATCATCTTGATGTCGCCGATCGCGCCGGCCCTGATCAGCTCGACCAGCCTGGCCGTCTGCGGATGCAGCCGGTACATGAAGGCTTCGCCGAGAAAGGTGCCGGCCTTGCGCGCGGCATGGATCATGGCGTCGGCTTCGAATGCGGTCAGGCCAAGCGGCTTTTCGCAAAGCACGTGCTTTCCGGCCTCGGCCGCCTTGATCGCCCATTCGGCATGGCTCGGATGCGGCGTCGAAATATAAATCGCGTCGACATCCGGATCGCCAACCAAAGCCTCGTAGCCGTCCAGGATGCGGGCGCCGGGGAAAGCCTCGGTGAGCCCCGCCTTGCCGGGATTGCGCGCCCCTAAGGCGACCAATGTGCCGGTGCGCGAATGGGCGACGCCCCCGGCAAAAGCCTTGGCGATGTTGCCGGGCCCAAGAATGCCCCAGCGAACTTTTTCTGGTTTGGACGTCATGTCAAATCTCCGTGGGGTGGCCGCGAGCAATCGCGTTCGGACAAAAGAAAGATGGGTTAGCGAACGCGTGCGCCGGTGGCGTCGAAGAGAAGCGAGCGGTCGGCTTTGATCGACACCACCAGGTCGTCGCCGTTCGCGCGATGCCGCGAGGCCTCGCGCTCGATGATCAGTTCCTCGCGTCCGCCCCCGGTACCGGAATTGGCATAGACATAGCTCACCGATCCCAAGTGCTCGGCGACGTCGGCCTTGAGGGTAAGGTCGCAATCGCCCTGGCCGGCGTCGAAGAAATGCTCCGGCCGCACGCCAAGCACAACATCGCCGCCTGTTGCAGGCAAGGCATCCGAAAGCGGCTTGCGCAGTCGCGCGCCGCGATGATTGACCAGTTCGACGACCGCCGCACCGTTGTCGGCCCCGACCATTTTTGCCGCCAGGAAGTTCATTTTCGGCGAGCCGACGAAGCCGGCAACGAAGCGGTTGGCGGGGTCGTCGTAGAGATCGAGCGGCGCGCCGATCTGCTCGATATTGCCGGCGTTGAGCACGACGATCCTGTCGGCCAGCGTCATTGCCTCGGTCTGGTCGTGCGTCACATAGACCATGGTAACGCCGAGCTCCTTATGAAGGCGCGATATCTCGACGCGCATCTGCACCCGGAGCTCGGCATCGAGATTGCTGAGCGGTTCGTCGAACAGGAACACTTGCGGCTCACGCACGATGGCGCGGCCGATGGCGACGCGCTGGCGCTGGCCGCCCGACAATTGCCGCGGCCGCCGCTTCATCAGCTCGGCGATGCGCAGGATTTCGGAAGCCCGCTTCACCCGCCGCTCGGTATCTGCCTTGGGGTTGCCGGTCATTCTCAGGCCGAAGCTCAGGTTCTGCTCGACCGTCATGTGCGGATAGAGCGCGTAGGACTGGAACACCATGGCGATGCCGCGATCGGCCGCCTCGACGTCGTTCACCACCTTGCCGCCAATGGCGATCTCGCCGTCGCTGATGTCCTCGAGTCCGGCGATCATCCGAAGCAGCGTGGACTTGCCGCAGCCGGAAGGGCCGACGAAGACGACGAATTCGCCATCATCGATGTCGATATTGGCACCGTGGACGATCTCGAAGACGCCGAAGCGCTTGATGACGTTTTTGAGTGTGACTGCCGCCATGCTGATCCTTACTTGATGGCGCCGGCGGCGATGCCGGCAACGAAATGGCGCTGCAGAAGCACGAACACGACGAGCATTGGCGCCGTCAGCATCACCGCGCCCGCCATGATGCCGCCCCAGGACACCTTGGTGAGACCGATCAGCGTGCCGAGCGCCACGGGCGCGGTCATCGCGCCCGGCTTGGAATTGATCAGCAGCGGCCAGAGATAGTTGTTCCAGGAGGCAAGGAAGAGGATGATGGCGAGCGCCGCCAGCATCGGCCGTGCCAGAGGCAGTGCGACGAACAGGAATATCCGCCATTCCTTGACGCCCTCGACCTTGGCGGCGTCGAACAGCTCGTGCGGCATCATCGAAAAACTCTGCCGCATGAAGAGCACGCCCAGCGAATTGAACAGCGGCGGCACGATCAGCGCCACCCAGGTGTTGGCGAGCTTGAAGTCGCGCGCCACCATGATGAATTGCGGTATCAGCACGACCGCATAGGGCAGCGTGATGGTGCCGAAGATGATGGCGACGACCATGCCCTTGCCGAAGAAGTTGTAACGCGCCAGCGCCCAGCCGGCCATCGAGGTCAGCATCACCGACAGGAAGGTATAGGTCACCGCCACCGAGACGGAGATGCCGATGGCGCCGATGAAATTGGTGCCGCGCTGCAGATTGCTGACATTGTCGAGGAAATTGCCATGCGGCAAAAGCTCGATGTCGGGGCTGAAGATGCCGTTGTCGGGCATCGTCGAAAAAACCACCATCATCCACAGCGGAAACAGCCAGACCAGTGCCAGCGGCGTCAGGAACAGATGCAGCGCGATGCTGCGTCCCAATCTGGCCTGGGAGCGGCTGACTCTTGAGTGCGAGGTCATTTCGGTTCCCTCGTCAGCCATATCTGCACCAGCGAAATGGCAATCGCCAGTCCGGCCATGGTGTAGGCGACGGCCGAAGCGTAGCCGAAATTGAGCGACCGGAAGCCCTGGCGGTAAAGCAGCAGCCCGAGCGTTTCGGTGCCGCCGCCCGGCCCGCCGCGCTCGGTGATCAGGAAGGGCTCGGTGAACAGCTGCATGGTGCCGATGATCGACAGCACGGCGCAGAACACGATGATCGGCTTGAGCAGCGGCAGCGTGATGTAGAAGAACTGTTTGACCTTGCTGACCCGGTCCAGGGTCGCCGCCTCGTATACATCCTCGGGAATCGACTGCAGGCCGGCGAGCAGGATGATGGCGTTATATCCGGCCCAGCGCCACGTCACCGCCATCATGATCACCGCCATCGCCGGGGTGACGTTGGTAAACCAGTCGACACTGGGCAGGCCGATGCCGTTCAGCAACTTGTTGATGATACCGTAGTCGAGATTGAACATCAGCCGGAAAACCGCCGAATAGGCGACCTCGCCGACCACGACCGGCGCGAAGAAGGCAAAGCGGAACAGGCCACGGGCCTTGAGCAGTGGCGAATTCAAAAGCACCGCCATCACAATCGCCAGCGAAATCATCACCGGCACCTGGATGACAAGGATCAGCAATGTGTTCTTCAAGGCATTGAAGAAGGCCGGATCGCCGATCAGCCGGCCCCAGTTGAAGGTCGGCGCGAAGCGCCACGGCACGGTGCGCGTCGCCTGGAACGAGATCAGGAAGGAATCGATGATCGGCCACAGCCAGAAGATCGAAAAAATCAGCAGATACGGCGCGAGAAAGCGATACGCCGTGGCGTTCTGGTAGCGCATCGTTTCCCTCCTTTCTGCTTTCAAGTTCTTGCCTTCTCCCCTTGTGGGAGAAGGTGGATCGGCGCGTAGCGCAGAGACGGTTGAGGGGTGATGGCCGGAGTGCCGCCGGCGCCAAGCTGGAGCACCCCTCATCCGTCGCCTTCGGCGATACCTTCTCTCACAAGGGGAGAAGGGGAGCCGCGCGCTCGGAGCCGCCTCGTCTAGATCACGACTTGACCGGCAGGCCGGTCGCCGCGGCGATCTGGCTTGCGGCATCGTCGAGCGCTGCCTTGGCGTCGGGATAGCCGCCGGCCAGATATTTGGTCTGCACCGCGCGGATGATGATTTCGGCGTCGCTCTGGAACGGCGTGCCGCGGCTGGGGACGACCTTGGGCAAGGTGCCGAGGATGTCCTTCCACACGGCTTGGCCGCCCCAATAGGGCAGGCCTTCGGAGACATAAGGGTCGTTGAGCGCCGAGATCAGCGACGGCACCAAGCCGAAGCCTTTCAGCATGGTGATCTGGCCCTCATTCGTCCCTAGCGTGTATTTCAGATAGGCGTAGGCGGCTTCCTTGTTCTTCGACACCGAGGTGATGGCGAGCGAGGAGCCGCCGAGATTGGCGGCGCGCGGACCGTCGGCGGTCAGGCTCGGCATCAGATAGACGCCCCATTTGCCTGCTCCATCGGGCGATTCGGTGCGCACGGTGCCTTCATACCAGCCGCCATACATCTGCGTGGCGACCTTGCCGGCGGTGTTGTTGGTGATCTTGGTGCTCCAGTCGGCAGAGGAAATGATGCCGGCATCCTTCATCTCCTTGATCTTGGTCATGGCATCGACGCATTTGGGCTGGTTGACCGTGATCGATTGCCCGTCGGCGGAGAAGTAGGCGCAACCCTGCTCGTTGGAGATCATGCGGAAGAATTCGGAATCGCCGTTGAAATCGGCGTTGGTCATCGTGACGCCGGGATTGGCGGCCTGGATTTTCTTGGCGGCGGCGATGAAGTCGTCCCAGGTCTTGATCGAGGACGGATCGACGCCAGCCTTCTCGTAGAAGTCGCGGCGGTAGAACATCGCCACTGGACCGGAATCCCAGGGCATCGCATAGGCCTTGTCGTCAACCTCGAGCTCGGTACGCTTGAAGTCGGGGAATTTTGCCTGGTCTTCCGCGGTGTAGCCGAGCGTATGCAGGTCGACGAAGCAATCCGGGAACTGGCTCCAGTAGTTTTCGGCTTCGCCGTTCTCGATCGTAACGATGTCAGGCAGCCCCTCGCCGCCGGCGGCACAGCCGGCGATTGATTTGTCGTAGGTCGGCTGGTTGCCAAGGTCCTCGACCGTCACCTTGATGTCGGGATACTGCTTGTTGAAGCCCGCTATGGTGGCCTTCAGCGACGAAGCGGCGATATTCCAGCTCCAGATCGTGATTTCACCGGACTGCGCAAAGGCCGGGCTGGAGCCCAAGGCAAGCGCGAGCGCGGCGCAGGTCAATTTTATGCGCATTGAAATCCTCCCATTTCAGTTGCTCTCTGTTTGCGAGCGTGGCTAGACTAGGCCTCGGGAAAGCCTTGTCCGCGACAAAGGGAATAAGAAATGAGCGGAAAGTAAGATGCCGGAAAGGCCGTTTTACCAGCCTGGCGCCAGCAGCGTGGAGGGCCTGCCGCTGCTGCTGCAGATGTTCCACACCCAGCCCCTGGTGATGCTAAAGCCGCATTGGCACGCCCAGGTCGAGGTGAATTTCATCGTGCGTGGCGCCGTGCATTACCGCATGGATGGGCACGGGCTTTCACTTTCTGCGGGTGACATGTGCCTGTTCTGGGGCGGCCTGCCGCACCAGATGGACGAAGCGTCCGATGATGCCATCTATGCCGGCGCGCATTTGCCGCTGGTGCATTTCTTCCGGCTGCATTTGCCCGTCGAGGTCCGCAACAGGCTGATGACCGGGGCGACGCTGGTGACCGACGCCACCGACCGGTCGGACGACCACAATTTCGAGCGCTGGAATCGCTATGCCCGCTCCGGCGATCCGGTCAAGGCCGAGCATGCCGTCAACGAGCTTTTGCTGCGGCTGGAGCGGGTGCGCTTCGAGCCTTACCGGCTGGTGCCCGAAACCCCGGTCGAACAGGAGATAGGCAGTCCCTTCGATCAGCAATCGCTGCGCAATGTCGGGCGCATGTGCGACTTCATCGCCGAGAATTTCCTCTACGAGATCGATTGCGTCGACATCGCCGCGGCGGCCGATATCCATCCCAAATACGCCATGAGCATCTTCAAGAAATCGACCGGCATGACGCTCAATGAATATGTGAACTTGCTGCGCCTCAGCTACGCGCAGGCGCTGCTGATGCATCAGGATGCCAATGTGCTGCGCGTCGCCATGGAATCGGGCTTCGGCTCGCTCAGTGCCTTCAACAAGTCGTTCCGCAAGCTTTCCGGCATGTCGCCGTCGGATTTCCGCAGGGGCGTGGCCGGCGCCAGATAACGGCTGGATTCAAGCGATAATATCCAGGCGCCTCGGCAGGCGGTTCATCGGCGACGGCCCGTTGGCGGTGATCAGGAACTGGTCCTCGAGATTGAAGCTGGCGAGACCGTCGATGTAGAGCGGGATTTCGAATGCCAGCACCATGCCGGCCTCGATCACGACATTGCTGTCGGCCGAGATGAACGGCCATTGCTCGGAAAACACGGAATTGCCGACGCCGTGGCCGAAATGGCCGCGGCGATAGGAACGCAGGCCCTGGCGCGCCAGGCTTTCGCTGGCGGCGCGATGCACGGCGGCTAACGGCTTTCCGGGCATAAGCGCGGCAAGCCCGTCGGCGAAGGCGCGTTCGGCTATCGCATGCAATTCGGCCTGTTCGGGCGAGGGCGGCCCGAAGGTGAAATTCCGCGACATATCCGAGGCATAGCCGTTCACGCTGCACACCATGTCGGCCTTCAGCGGATCGCCGGCGGCGGCGACGACGTCGGCGCCTTTTGGGCGAGCGCCCAGCGTGACGTATTCCGCCGTCGAGATTTGCTGCGACGACCCGGCGGATGCATCCGCGACGCCTTGCCGGTAAAGCGCGACCAGCTCAGACTGACGCATGCCGGTCGTCGCATGCTGCTGCAGCCGCGACAGGCCGGCTTCCGACAGGGCGATGCCCTGCTGCAGAAGGTCGATCTCGCTCTGCGATTTGATTGCCCGCAGCCTGTCGAGAACCGGCGAGCCGTTGACCAGGGCAGTGCCCGGCAACATTGCCTGCATCGCGGAAAAATCGCTGGCCGAGACGAAATCCAGCTCGATGCCGAGCGTCGCACGCTCCAGCCCGAATTCTGCGAGGATCGTTTTCAGCTCGCGGACGGAGCGGGCAAGCTCGAAGGTCGCCGGACGTGAAAACCCGGGGGCGCGGCCAACCAGGCCGGCCTCGATGCGCTGCGCAACAGGCCGGTCGGCCGTCGCCGGCTCGAGCGACGCCGATTCGATCCAGAACGCATGCGTGCGCAGCACGGCGCCGGCCATCGCCGCCCGGAGCCGGGCAGCCTGGAAATCCGCCACCACGACGCCGATCGGCAGGTCGCCTCGCTTGGGAATAACGACGAAACCGGCGCCGGCCCGCCGGAACAGGCCGGCCGGGCCGATCCAGGCACCGGTGGCATATTGGAACGCCTCGGGCTCACAAAGCACCAGCGCCTCGATGCCGGCGCGCTGCATCAGGTCAGTTGCGCGCTCGCGGTCGACAAAGCCGGCCATGGGATCTCCTCGAATGCAATCGAAACCGACGCCGATGCGGCGGCGTTTGGCCTTAGCGTAGCTTCAGTGCCGCCGTGGAGCAGCTTTTTTCTGGAAGCGCTGTTCACCTTTGAGAGTTCGTCGTCGGGAAACGAAAAAAGCCGCGGCGAACCACGGCTTTCAACGCGACAAGTGGTCTGTTTCGAATGCTCACTCGGTTTCGTCAGAGGTGTCGTCGGCAGTGTCTGCCGCGTCTTTCGCGGCCTTTCTATCCAGCGCTGCCTGCAAGGCCAGCGTAGCCTGCGGCGAGGCCGGTGTCGTGGCAACGACCGCCATTGCATGAGCAACGCCGGTCGTCGACTTGTCCTTGGCCGCGGCGGAAGTGGCGGCTCCGTGTCCCTGCGAGCCGGCCCCGGCCGAGTTTCCGCCGTTACCGTTGCTGCCGCCATTGCCGTTGCCATTGCCATTGCCCCCGGGAGCAGCGAGTACCGGAGACGCGACAAGGGTGAGAGCGGCTACAGTCGCGAATAGACAGGTGCGCGTTTTCATAGTTCCTCCTTCGAGTCGCCCTCCCGCCAGGATGGGTTTCTGATGAAAAACGTCAGGACTTTCGAATCCGAAAGTCGGCTGTTACCTAGCTTTGTTCAAATACAGTATTCTACAAGACGGACCTTGGTCCGAAATCGATACGCAAAAGTCCTGGATTTTATCGACAGCGTACTTCGGACGACCGCAGCGGCGGGATTTTTGCTGCCGGCAGATCCGGCGGCGCTTCAGCGCAGTGTGCGTCGGCTGACATCAGGCTAGGGTCGAGGAAACCTAGCTGCTCGACCATCGGTGAGATCATTCAAGGCGATTGAGAAACATTCCACATCTCCTGAAGTTGGGAGCGCAGGTGCGCTTTTGAGGTGCCAAAATGTTTGATGCCGGCGGGCTTTTGGGAGGAAGCCATGATCCGCGTCACGCCTGCATTTCGTGTTTCGCGCCGCCGCGCGTTGCAGTTTGGCCTGGGAGCAACGCTCGCTTCGGCCACCGGCCTTGCCCCGATTTCCCGGGCCTATGCGCAGGATGAGGTCAAAGACGAAGACATTTTTTCCGGTTCGCCCTCAATCTCGAATATATGCGGAAGCCGAATATTACCTGCGCGGTACAACCGGAAAAGGGATCGAAGACTCGGATACTGGCCCGAAGGCCGGCACTGTCGTTGGCGGTAAACAGGTCAGCTTTGACACGCCTGCAATCGGCGAGTTCATGTGCCCATGGCGTCCAAAAAGCTAGTGAGTTCAATTGGCTCGCCCGAAAAGAGTCGAATTCCTGACCCTTAGATTCTGGTCTGAGAAGTCAAGATCTAGGCGGTTCGAACGTGTCCCATACTCCGTCAACGCTCCGGCTTCCCACCGCCAAGGCACATCATGGTTTAGGAGCTTGGCTTAGACGCTCGAAGTGAAGTACCCAGCCCATACCTTATTCCATTCTGGAGTTTCCACGTTTTTCGCAGCGGTCAAGGCCGCCGAGAATCCGAGATGGTCAATACCAGTGAAATGATGCAGGTTCTTCTGGACCACGTGGCAAGCAGGCCGCTGAGCAGACGTAGCTTCCTGGTTTCAGCATATGGACCCTCTTTGTAATACGAATTGAAAATTGCGCCCTCATGTTTCAGAACAGGTCGGTAGACCCGCGAGGATGATTTCGAATCCTGCGGGTCGCTCACGGTCCTCAAGGCGAGAATTCTAAGAGACGTTCAACAATGACCCAGCACGCAGAAAACGCTCGAATTCTCATGTACAGCCACGACACGTTCGGGCTCGGCCATTTGCAGCGCTGCCGGACTATCGCGCATTCGCTGGTCGAGGATTTCCGCGGACTTCAGGTGCTCATCATTTCGGGTGCGACTATCGCTGGCGCCTTCGATTACCGCGCCCGTGTCGACTTCGTGAAGATCCCCAGCGTCATCAAGCTGCGCAACGGCGAATACACCTCGCTGGAAAAGGACATCGATCTGCATGAGACGCTAAGGATGCGCCAGTCGATCATCCGCCATACAGCTGAGACCTTCCGGCCCGATATCTTCATCGTCGACAAGGAACCGCTCGGCCTGCGCGGTGAGATTGAGGACACGCTGTCCTACCTCAAGACGCGGGGCACCACGCTGGTGCTTGGCCTGCGCGAGGTGATGGATGCGCCGCATCTGCTCGAAGCAGAGTGGGCGCGCAGAGACGTGATGCGCAAGATAGGCGTCTTTTACGACAAGGTCTGGGCCTATGGTCCGCCGGATTTCTACGATCCGTTGACGGGCTTGGATGTGCCCCCGGCTGTCAGGGCAAAGATGAGGTTCGTCGGGTTCCTGCAACGGAGCCTGCAGCGGAACGAGTTGCCCGGCCACCGGCCCGAGGGCGACTATATCCTCGTTACTACCGGTGGCGGCGGTGACGGCGCCGATCTGATCCACGACGTCATCGATGCCTATCAGCAGGATCCGCAATTGCAGCATAGAGCCCTGATCGTGCTTGGGCCTTACATGCCGGCGCGCAAGCGCAACAAGCTGCTCAAGAAGGGGTCCAAGATCCCTTACATCAAGATCATCGAGTTCGACAACCGCATGGAAGACCTGATTGCCGGCGCCAAGGCGGTAGTGGCGATGGGCGGCTACAACACCTATTGCGAGATACTGTCTTTCGACAAGCCGGCGCTGATCGTGCCGCGCGTCGAGCCCCGCCGGGAACAACTGATCCGGGCACGGCGCGCAGCCGAACTCGGCCTCATCGAGATGCTTTTGCCGGAAGAAGCCGAGGATTCCCGGCGGTTTGCTGATGCACTGAAGGTGCTGCCGGACCGGCCCCGCCCATCGCAGAGCAATCCGCATCTGACGCTCGAAGGGCTGCCTCATATTTCCGAAATCGTCGCGGAACTGCTCGACCGGCGGGCCGGCCATCACCTTTCGGTCATTGAAGGAATGACCTGAGTTGCAACATCGCAAGATCGTCGTGGTTCTGAAGGGTTATCCGCGGCTGTCCGAAACCTTCATCGCGCAGGAACTGCTCGGTCTTGAGCGTGCGGGGTTCGACCTGATACTCGTCGCGCTCAGGCGGCCGACCGACGAAAAACGCCACCCCGTGCATGACGAGATCAAAGCCCCCGTCCATTATTTGCCGGAATATCTGCATGAAGAGCCGCTGCGCGTGCTTCGCTCGCTGTTTGCCTATGTGCTGCGTCCGGGCTTCTGGCGCGCGCTCGGATCGCTGGCTGCCGATATGCCCCGCGACTTTACGCGCAATCGCGCACGGCGCTTCGGGCAAGCGCTCGTGCTGGCGGCCGAATGGCCGGAAAACGCGGGCTGGCTGCATGCACATTTCGCGCACACGCCTGCATCGGTGACGCGCTATGCCAGTCAGCTTCGTGGCCAGCCCTGGACCTGCTCTGCCCATGCCAAGGACATCTGGACTTCGGCGGACTGGGATCTGGCCGGCAAGCTTTCCTCGGCGCGCTGGACGGTCACCTGCACGAAAACCGGCTTCGACCGTCTGAAAAAACTCGCTAACGGCAACTCGTCTGTGCATCTGAGCTATCATGGGCTCGACCTTGATCGCTTCGGCAGTTTCGGCAAGGCGCGAAAGCAGCATGACGGCTCGGCTCCGGACGAACCGGTTGTCGTTCTGAGTGTCGGGCGCGCCGTTGAAAAGAAAGGTTACGATACGTTGCTGGAGGCCCTTGCCCTGCTGCCCGGCGATTTGGCGTGGCGTTTCGAGCATATCGGCGGTGGCGAAGAACTGGAACGGTTCAAGGCGCTGGCGCAAAAGCTCGGCCTGGATGGTCGCGTCTCTTGGAAAGGCGCTCTTGCGCAGGAGGAGGTGCTTGAGCACTACCGCCGCGCCGACATCTTCGCCCTGGCCTGCAGGATCACCGCAAATGGCGACCGCGACGGTCTGCCGAATGTTCTGGTGGAGGCGGCTAGCCAGCGGCTTGCCTGCGTGTCGACCGATATTTCCAGCGTGCCGGAGCTTTTATCGCCGGATGAAACCGGGTTGCTGGTTCCGACGGAAAACCCGATTGCCCTGGCACAGGCGCTGGAGCGCCTGATCCGAGATCCCGTGCTCCGCGACCGCCTCGGCGACGCCGCAGAGCGGCGCGTGCGCGCCAATTTCGATCACATGGCAAGCATTGGACAGCTCAAGGAACTGTTCGAGCGGGAGTGGCGGGCCGCCGAATGAAGCGGCTGCGCGCTTTCTTCTATGTCCAGCACTTGCTCGGCATCGGCCATCTCGCGCGCGCCAGCCGCATTGCGGCGGCTCTGGTCGATGACGGGTTTGACGTTACCGTCGTGACCGGCGGAGCGCCGATCGCCGGGTTTCCGGGACTGGGTGTACAATCTGTAACCCTGCCACCTGTCACCTCCGGTGATGAAGGATTTTCGGGACTTGTCGACCTGCAAGGCAACCCGATCGACGATGATTTCAAGAAATGGCGTTCAGAGATGCTGCTGCAGGCATTCCGGGATTGCAGGCCTGATATCGTCATTGTCGAGGCGTTTCCATTTGGACGCCGGCAGATGCGTTTCGAACTCTTGCCGCTGATCGAGGCCATCGACGCGACGTCGCCCAGACCGCTGCTGGCGACGTCCGTCCGTGATATCCTCCAGGAGCGCGTCAAGCTGGGCCGAAACGAGGAAACGGTCGATCTCATCAACAGGCATTTCGATCTTGTTATGGTCCACGGCGATCCGGCTTTCGCAACCATCGACAAGACATTTCCACTGGCTGGGGCGATCAGGGCCGAGGTCACCTACACGGGGCTCGTTGCCGCGCCGCCGTCGCCCGCGGCCTCCGAGCGCTTCGACGTTCTGGTGTCGGTTGGCGGCGGGGCTGCCGGAAAGAGCCTTGTCAGATCCACCATCGCAGCGGCGCGGAATGCCAACAACGCTTGGAAATGGTGCTTGATCACCGGCCCAAACCTGCCGAAAGACGAGTTTGACGCGATCGCACGCGATGCCACGCCAGGCCTGTCCATCTTCCGGTTCCGCGAGGATTTCGCCAGCCTGCTGACCGGCGCCCGCCTGTCAGTCTCGCAGGCGGGTTACAACACGGTCTGCGATGTCCTGCGCGCGGGTTGTCGCTCCCTGCTCGTCCCATTTGCAGCCGGCGGGGAAACCGAACAGACGGTTCGCGCCCTGATGCTCGAAGAACTCGGTCTTGCAACGGTGCTGATGGAAAAGGACCTGACGCCTGAAGGTTTGGCGCAAGCGATCGAACAAGCGCTTGTGGAACCGACGCCATCCGCGCATCGTCTCGATCTGGAAGGCGCGCGTCGCTCCGCGCAAATCCTGCGTGAGCGGCATCGAACATGGTCCCTAAATGTGGGGCCCGGTTTCGGAAAAGTTCATGATTAAACAGACGATAGATCCTAGAGCGGTTCATCGTTTCACGCAGAACCGCTCTGTCTCTTTGTTTTGACGCAATTCCGGACGGAAAGCCGTTTCCACACTTTCCTGCAAATGCTCTAACGCGCGTCGCGCCTGGTGAGATTCGTGCGACGCGCTTCAAGTCCTGTTTTTATGCATGTCGTTTCCCAAACCGCTACGCGCTTTTGGGCGAAATGCGTTAAACAGTTCCAATCAGCATGAAGCGCGTATAATTTTTTGTCGGCAGTTCGCCGGAGAACCGCACCTCCCGTAGCGCCGCCATTTCTTCGAAGGCTGCAAGCGAAGCCACGCAGTTGATGTGCGTCGGCTCGCTGAAATAATCGTTCGATTGCAGCAGTACATTCGTGCCCGGCGGAAGCAGAGCAAGCCAGGCGCGCAGATCGGCTATGTGTTCGCAGCTCGTATTGACCATCAGATCGGGCCGCCCGGCCGCATAGTCGAGTGCGTACATATCTGCCGTCAGCGCCCGGAACCGGTCGCCGGCTTCCCGGTTGAGGGTCCGGGCGACCGGCGCGACTTCGGGATCGATGTCGATGCTATCGACCGCCGCGATGTCGAAGCGGGCGTCGTTGAAAAGCATTGCCGGCAATACGCCGTACCATCCACCCAGAACCCATATGCGTCCGAAGCGGCCGCCGCCGCTTTCGAACAGCCTGTCGAGCGCCCACATCTTGCAGGCGACCTGCTTGTGGTTGAAGGCGTTGGCGATATCGGCCTTCGGATGCTTGGCGACGACCCGCGCCAGCCCTGCCACGAGAGGGCAGTTGACATAAGCAGCAATTCCCCGCGTGAGGTCTAAGGCTTGCTCGTGCCAGTCCATGGCATTGCGTGGTTGCGTGACATCCATCATAATTCGTCTTGTATGTTGGGATTTTGGGCGACACAACGCAATCTTGCCTCCCGCAAGACTGTTTGATTCCGCGGACGTGATCATGCTGCAAGCCGCTTGGCTATTGCCCGGTGCCGGAGAGAGCCTGTTGCATCTGTCCGGATCATCGGCGTCCATCCGCCAGCACCAGCCGCGCAGCTGCGGCCTCGTGCCGCTCGGCTGTTCGCCAAAGCCCTACGAAAGCCGCGGACCGTTTGGCCAGCCGCTGTCTTCGCCGATCAACAATGCCCATGTCGATGCCATCGACCATGCGTCGGAACTGGATCGCGCCGCCTCGCAGGTTTCTTGCATCGTTGAGCGCAGGACAATGTCCGTGCACAGCAGCTTCGAGCTTGTCGTTGGCGATGAAGAAATTGCCGATACGCCATTCGCCAGCAGGTGCTTTTACATCCTGCATCCTTCCAACTGAAGGGTCCACAGTCGCATATGGAAGCCAGCCTAGCCCGCTATATCTGGACGCACACCAAGAAGCAGCAACTCTGGATATTGATGATCGTCGTGCTTTCGATGATCCCGTATTTCATGTCCTTCGACCTGCCGAAGCTGATCGTCAACGGACCGATCCAAGGTCGCGGCTTCGAGCAACCGGGCGCGACCCAGCCATTCATGAGGCTACACTATAACCTGCCGTTCGTTGGAGAGGTCCAGTTCTTCTCCGGTTTTCAGCTCGACCGCAAGGAGACCCTGTTTGCCCTGAGCCTTGTGTTCCTCTTGCTAGTCGTCATCAACGGCCTGTTCAAATTCTACATCAACACCTACAAGGGCCGCCTCGGCGAACGCATGCTGCGGCGTATCCGCTTCGATCTGGTCGACCGTGTGCTGCGTTTTCCGCCGGTTTATTTCAAGCGGGTGAAATCCGCCGAAGTGGCGACCATGGTGAAGGACGAGGTGGAGCCGCTGGGCGGCTTCATCGGCGACGCCTTCCTGCAGCCGGTACTGCTCGGCGGCCAAGCGCTGACGGCCATGCTGTTCATCATGATCCAGAACGTCTGGCTCGGAATGATAGCGGTCGTGATCGTGGCGATCCAGATCGTGCTCATCCCGCGAATGCGGCGGCGGCTGATCGTGCTCGGGCGCCAACGGCAGTTGACCGCGCGCGCGCTTTCGGGCCGGGTTGGCGAAATCGTCGACGGCATCGGCGCGGTTCACGTCCACGATACATCAAACTACGAGCGCGCCGACATAGCTGCCCGGCTCGGGCTCATCTTCAAGATCCGCTTCGATCTTTACCAATGGAAATTCATGGTGAAGTTCCTCAACAATTTTCTCGCGCAGCTCACGCCCTTTCTGTTCTACATGATCGGCGGGTATCTGGTCCTCGAGGGGCGGCTGGACGTCGGCCAGCTCGTGGCCGTGATCGGCGCCTACAAGGACCTGCCCGGACCGATGAAGGAACTGATCGACTGGGATCAGGATCGGCAGGATGTCCAGGTCAAATATCAACAGGTCGTTGAACAGTTCACCGTCGAAGGTCTCATCGCGCCGAAAATCGGGGCATTGACGATCGACGATCCCGATCCGATGACCAAGCCGCTGTCGGCGATCAATCTGTCCGTAGCAGACGATGGTGGTGCAATGCTCCTCAACCGTATCTCCCTCCAGGTCAAGCCGGGTGAGACGGTGGCACTGGTCAGTACCGCAACAGGTGGAGCGGAGGCGCTTGCAGAAGCCTTCGCGCGGCTGACCTGGCCGGACAGCGGAAGGGTCGCTTCGGGCACCGACGACCTGCTTGAACTCCCCGAAGCAGTAACCGGCCGGCGCATGTCGTATGCCTCGTCGGATGTTTTCCTGTTCCAGGCAAGCCTCCGCGACAACCTGCTCTACGGGTTGAAGCATGCACCGCTGACATCGGTGCCTTATGACGGTGCTGCGGCAGATCAGCAACGCTGGAACATTCACGAGGCGCGCCGGTCGGGCAATCCGGATCTTGATATCCACAGCGACTGGATCAACTATGCTTCCGCTGGCGCTACCGGCCCGCACGACCTCTTTGAAGCCGTGCGCCGGGTGCTCGACGCGGTTGTTCTGTCGCGTGACATTCTGGATCTCGGCTTGCGCTCTTCGGCCGACCTCACGCGTCACACGGAGCTTGCCAGGCGGATCGTCGAACTGCGTGCGGCGCTGCGGACCCGGCTGGAACAAGAGGGGCTGAGCGGACTGGTGGTTCCTTTCGAACCGGGCGCCTACAACAAGGAAGCAACGATCGGCCAAAACCTGCTCTTCGGCGCTGCCGCCGGCCCCGAACTGGCCGACAGGGCCCTGGCGGCCAATCCCTATTTTGCTTCCGTGCTGAGGCAAGCCGGCCTCGACCGAACGCTCTACGAAATGGGCTTGGAGATCGCCAAACAGGCGATCGAGCTGTTTGCCGACCTGCCGCCCGATCACCAGTTCTTCCAGCAGCTCGCCTTCATGAGCGCGGAGGAGATACCCGCCTACGAAACCTTGCTGCAACGGCTCAAGAACCGTCCCTACGAGGCGGTTTCGGAAAACGATCGCGCCATGATCGTTACCTTGAGCTTTGCCTACATCGAGCCCCGGCACCGCTTCGGCCTGCTGAGCGACGAGCTGATGAGCAAGATCGTCGCTGCACGCAACCGGTTCTATGAAGACCTGCCGCCCGAGCTGCACAATGCGGTCGAACGGTATGATCCTGCCAAATACATTGCCGCGGCCACCGTCATGGATAATGTCCTGTTCGGGCGTGTGGGCAACAATCATCCCGACGCGCCCGACCGCATACGCTCCATCGTCTATGACATTCTTGACGAACTGGGGCTTTATGGCGAACTTCTGGATGTCGGCCTGGACTTCAACGTCGGCTCCGGCGGCAGGCGGCTGACCGGTGGACAGCGACAGAAGCTCGATGTTGCCCGAGCCTTGCTCAAGCGTCCCGATTTTCTCATTCTCAACCGGCCGCTGTCGGCGCTCGATCAGCGCATGCAGGATAAGGTGCTGCGAAATGTGCTCGAGGAAGCCAGGCGCGACGGCCATTCGCCGGCAATTGTGTGGGTCGTGACGAGTCCGGCAATGGCGATGATGTTCGATCGCGTTATCGTCTTCGACTCGGGTCAATTGGCGGAAGACGGAACACACGAGACACTTTTGGCAGGGAACGGTATCTTCAAGGAACTGTTGTCATAGAGCAACGGATATTCAGATGGGATCATTCTGCCGGTGCACGACATCGGGCTCGCCACCTTTCGCGTGGTTTGTCTCGCCATCCCGGAAAGAGAATTGATTCCATCGGGGCGTCCGTTGCTCTAGTCTGGCAAACGCGAATTTTGGAAGGTTTGCGACAATGCTGCTCAAGGATGAAGTTGGAATGCTGCAACGCGTTCCCTTGTTCTCTGCCATCGAGCCGACAAAGCTCAAGCTGCTTGCGTTCACATCCGATCGTGTGAGCTACAGCGCCGGCCAGATCCTTTTCCGGCAGGGCGACGAGGGAGACGCCGCCTATGTCATCCTTTCAGGCAGAGCGGATATTCTTGTCGATTCCGACAGCGGACCGATAAAAGTTGCCGAACTGGAGCCAAATTCGATCGTTGGCGAGATCGCCATATTGTGCAACAGCTCCCGCACTGCCACCGTCAGAGCGGCAAGTCCGCTGGAAGCCCTGAGAATCCGCAAGGATCATTTCCTGAGGCTTATGAGGGAGTTCCCGGAAATGACCATCGAGATATTGCGGGTTCTTGCCGATCGCCTAAGCCATACGACCGCGGATCTGATCGACGCACGAAGCGCCAAATAACGACGGACGTGCGCTCGATCCTCGCAGTCGTGACGGCACTGTCCTCTCGCTGAGAAGATCACCCGGAGAAAGCCTGTCTGTCTCGCCTAGCAGCAGTTGTTTGGATATGATGGGCGAAGGGGTAGCATGGACGACAACGTTTTCCTGGTCAGGTTTTGGGGTGTCCGCGGCAGCATTTCGGTATCAGGGCCAGAATTCTCTCGCTATGGCGGCAACTCAATCTGCGTCGAGATGCGATGCGGTAAGCACACGCTTCTGTTCGACGCAGGCTCTGGCCTACGGCCTGCCGGCGCGGCGCTTCAGGCGTTGGGCGTGACCGATTTCGACCTGCTTTTCACCCATTGCCATTACGATCACATCATCGGGCTGCCGTCTTTTGCGCCGATCTATGACCGGGGCGCCAAGGTTACGCTCTGGTCCGGGCATCTTGCAGGACACATGACGACCCGGCAGATGGTCGATGAGTTCATGCGGCCGCCGTGGTTTCCGGTGAAACTGGAGGCCTGCAAGGCAAGCCTCGACTATCGCGATTTCGTATCCGGAGACGTGCTTCGCCCGCGCGAAGGGGTGGTGGTCCGAACCGGCAGTCTTATGCATCCGGGCGGCTGCATAGGCTACCGGGTCGAATGGGGTGGCGGCGTCGTGGCGGTGATCACAGACACTGAGCACGACCCGGACAAACTCGATCAGACGGTGCTCGGCCTGATCGAAGATGCCGACCTCGTCATCTACGATTGCACCTACACCGAGGAGGAAATGGAACGCCGCCGCGGTTACGGGCACTCGACGTGGCAACAGGGCGTCAAACTCTGTGAGGCGGCAGGTGCGCGGAGGCTTGCGCTGTTTCACCACGATCCGACACGCACCGACAAGGAACTGGACAAGATCCAGAAACTGGCCAAGGACAGGTTTACCGGCGCTTTTGCCGCGCGGGATGGCCAGACGCTCAACATTCCAGTCTCATTGCGCAAAAAGCGCTGAGCTATTTTCCTCTATCTCTTTGTCTTGACGCAATTCCGGACGGAAACCGTTCACACTTTCCTGGAATTGTTCCACCGGCGCTGTGCCCGATCAATGTCCTGATCGGAAGCCATGCGCAGGCTTCGGTCTGTGCGGTGACTGTGAACAGCCGTTCGAGGAAGAGCCAGGCGGATTCATCATGTACGAGATGGTGGGTGAGCAGGCCCACGGGTTCGCCCCCATCGAATGCATGCTGCAATTGCGCGATGATAGCCTGAACCAATAGGCCATGATCGCGGCAGCCGTGCGTGCCATGCCAATCCATGATGTCGACATTGCTGTTGATGACCGCAAGTGAAGCCGGCCTTGGCGGCCCATAGACCGACAATGCCGAAAATCCTATCGATCCAAGATCGGATACCAAGCCGGCGTCGATCCTGTTCCAGGGTGGTACCAGCATCGGAACAGCACGTGCGCCGTGCAGGCCGGTTACGTGCGCCAGCCCGCGAGCCAGATCATCGAGCACCGCCTCGCGTGGCCGATGCGCGCCGAGCTCCTGCTTCTTCTGGCCCTCGGGCGCATGATTTCGGTGCGCCCAGCCATGGATGGCGACCGTGGCATGCGGCGCCTCGTCAAGCCGAACGACAAGCTTCTCGTCAGTCAGGGCGGGAATGACGGCCAGAGTCACCGGAACCGCGAATTCACCGGTGAGGTCGAGCAACCGATCAAGCGCAGGCGTCGGATCCACGGCGTCATCGTCGCGCAGCCAGAACTCTGCCTTACGGTCCGCCCGTTGCCGGCTCGCCAGTTCCTCCACCAAGGGTTGCCAGATCTGATCGGATGTCATGAGACCGGGATCTTTGCAAGAAGTTCGGCCAGACGCGCCGCCGCAGCACCGATAGAACGTTCTTCGAGGATGAAACGTCTGGCTTCTGCGGCCATGATGGATCTTTCGTCGTTACGGGCCAGAAGCCTTTCAATGGCAGAAGCGAACGCCGCCACATCGCCCGGCGGGGTGAGAAACCCGGCCCGCACGACCTCCGGCACGCCGGCGATGTCCTGAGCCACAACCGGAAGGCCGGCGGCCTGTGCTTCAAGATAGGCAACGCCATAGGCCTCGCCGAAACCCGGCCAGACGTAAATTCCCCCACTGTAGAGGACATCCGGCACGGCGGCTGGCTCAATCGCGCCAAGCCATTTGATACGGTCGGCGGGCAAGCCGGCGAATTGCGCTTTGATCTCCTCGCGGGCAGGTCCGTCCCCGACGACCGACATCGTCCAGGGCAGGTGACCGATCGAACCGAGCGCCTGCGCCAGCATGCCATAGCTTTCGACTTTGTCGCCCGGGCGCATCATGGCGACGGTAACGAGGCGCGACGGACAACCCCGTGCCGGCGTTTCCCGGAATAGCGATGTGTCGATGAAGGGCGAAAGCATGCCGAAAGCGGCGTCGGGTACCGCATCTGCCAGTCCCTGACGATCCCTTTGCGTGAAGCAGATGTTCAGCGCCGCCTGTTCGACGGCTCGCGCCACCAACGCTTGCGTATCGGCCCACAAACCGGTGTTGCGCCGCCTCGAATAGGAGGCTTCCGCTGTCACATAGGGGACACCAAAGGCCAACGCCAGTTCGGGCCCGATCAGGTCGGGTGCCTTGTAATAGGGATGATAGGTGAACCACAGATCGGGCTTGCCGTCACGATCCCAAAGCCTTGCCAGCCGCGCGGCTTCCTCCCGGGCCTCGATCTTGAGCGCATCGAAACTTTTCGAATCCGGTTCGCGTAGATAGAAGCGCAATTCGGATGCCAATTCGACGCTGTGCCTTCCATGCTCCAGTGCCTTGACCAGCATCCGTGCCATCTGGCGGTCGCCGGAGGCAACGGGATGATTGGGCGACTTCAGCGGCGCGTAGAAGGCAATTCGCATCGCCGGACCCTATCATCGGAAAGCCTGCGCAAGTCAATTTCGAAGCATGATCGACTTCACCCTCAAGCACTGGAATGTGCTATCTGATGCTCATGGAAACAGCTGCCGCGTCCGATCCGTTTGTCGCTTCTCTGCCGGTCTTCGCAAAGTTCGAAAGCGTTGCCGATATCGATAACTATCGGCCTCTCCCCGATAGCTGGGCGCTGGCCACCGCCGACATCGTCGGCTCGACCAAGGCGATCGAGGCGGGGCGCTATAAAACCGTCAATATGGCCGGTGCCAGCGTCATTTCGGCGCTGCTCAATGCGCTGGGTAGGCAAGATCTTCCCTTTGTCTTCGGCGGCGACGGTGCGCTCGTGGCGTTTCCCGGCTCGGCGCTGGAGATCACCCGCAACGCGCTGGCGGCTGTCCAGAGATGGGTGGCGGACGAACTGGACCTGACCTTGCGTGCCGCAATCGTGCCGATAAAGGATATAAGAGCGCAAGGCCTCGACGTTCGCGTGGCGAGGTTCCAGGCCTCCGATGCGGTCTTCTATGCCATGTTCGCCGGAGGTGGCGGCAGTTGGGCGGAAGCCGAGATGAAAGCGGGGCGCTACCGCATCGATCCTGCGCCGGCCGGCGCGCGGCCGGACCTGACCGGCCTCTCGTGTCGCTGGAACCCGATCGAAGCCCGGCATGGCGAAATCGTCTCGATCATAGCCATACCGGGGGCGTCGCGCGACTTGCGCGGTTTTCAGTTTCTGGTTTCCGACATCATCGCCCTTGCCGGCAGGCAGGAACGCGATGGCCACCCGGTGCCGGTGAACGGGCCGGACTACAGTTTGCTGCCCGCCGGCCTCGATATCGAGGCGCGGGCCACGGCGCCGGCAGGACGGCGGTGGCTGTCGAAGCTGTGGATAGTGTTCCTGATGACGCTTACGGCTGTTACGGATAGATATGGCTGGACGATCGGCAGATTCGATCCGAAGATCTACAAACGCGAAGTGGCCAGCAATTCGGATTTCCGGAAGTTCGACGATGGCTTGAAGATGACCATCGACGTTGACGCGGATGTGTTGCAACGGATCGAGGACCGGCTGAAACAGGCGGAAGAGGCGGGCATCTGCAACTATGGCCTGCACCGCCAGAAGTCGGCCTTGATGACATGCCTCGTCGCATCGCCGCTGCAGCGCGATCACGTTCATTTCATCGATGGCGCCGCCGGCGGCTATGCGATGGCTGCCGCAAGCCTTAAGGCGAAGGTGCCGGTCTGATGCTTGCGGACATCGATTTTCCGCAATATGCCTCGGGGCTCTTGTGAGCGGTGAACCTCACCATGGAAGCGGACGGCCTGTCCGAATTAACAGAAAGCAGATTGTTGGACGCCTCACGATCGACATATGACCGTCTTCTGACCCGGATTTCGACGCGTGCCGCGCAAGTCGGCGTGATCGGACTGGGCTATGTCGGGTTGCCGCTGGCGGTTGCGATCGCACGCGCCGGCTTCCCGGTTTCCGGCTTCGACATCGAAGCCCAGAAGGTCGAGAGCCTGAACAACGGCCAATCCTACATCGAGGCGGTGACGTCGACAGCTCTTGCCGGCCAGGTGGCAAGCGGACGGTTCCGCGCCACTGCGGATTTTGCCGAACTGGCCGTCTGCGATGTCATCGTCATCTGCGTTCCGACACCACTGACGAAACACCGCGAGCCGGATCTCTCCTTTGTCAGGAACACCGCAGGCACCATCGCGAAGCATCTGCGTCTCGGCCAGCTGATCGTGCTGGAATCGACCACCTATCCCGGCACCACCGACGACGTGATCAAGCCCATCCTGGAAAAAACCGGCTTGCAGTCGAGGATAGACTTCTTCCTCGGCTTCTCGCCCGAACGCGAGGATCCCGGCAACCGCAGCTTTGAAGTCGCGACGATCCCCAAGGTCGTGGCAGGTGACGGCATTGAAGCGGCGACGCTCGTGCAGGCTTTCTACCATGGCGTGGTCAAGACCGTCGTTCCGGTTTCCACCACGGCGACCGCCGAGGCGGTCAAGCTGACGGAAAACATCTTCCGCTCGGTCAACGTCGCCCTCGTCAACGAGTTGAAGATCGTGCTCGGTGCGATGGGAATCGACATCTGGGAGGTGATCGAGGCGGCAAAGACCAAGCCCTTCGGCTACATGCCTTTCTATCCCGGCCCTGGACTTGGCGGGCACTGCGTTCCGATCGATCCCTTCTACCTGACGTGGAAGGCTCGCGAATACGAACTGCCGACCCGCTTCATCGAGCTGGCGGCAGAGATCAACACGGCCATGCCGCGTCATGTGGTCGATGAACTGGCGAAGGCGCTGGACCGGCGCTGCGGCAAGGCGCTCAGCCGCTCGCGCATTCTCATCATCGGGCTCGCCTATAAGAAGAATGTGCCCGACATCCGCGAAAGCCCCTCATTGCGGCTCATTGAACTCATCGAGGAATGGGGCGGCAAGGCGGAATTCCACGATCCGCATGTTGCCGAAATCCCGGCCACACGGGAGCATATGGCGATCAAGGGGCGTCGCTCGGTCGAATTGACCGAGGCGGCCTTGAAGGATTTCGACGCTGTCGTCGTTGCAACCGACCACGACGCGATCGACTATCAGGCGATCGCGGATCACGCTCTACTGATCGTCGACACACGCAATGTTTTTGGCCGCCTCGGGCTAGCCCGAGAGACGGTGGTGAAGGCCTGACGGCGTCCGAGCCGGCGAATTTGTGGCAGATCAGGGAGATTTCGAGATAGCATGAGCACAGCGCAAGCAGAAATTTCTGCCATTCTCATGGATAAGGTTGCCGATTGGCTGACCCAATCGGCGTTGGCGGGCAACGACCTGGAAACATTGGTAAGGGGCTTTTGTGAACGGCTGGCTGCTGCAGGCCTGCCGTTGAAGCGGGTGCATTTGAGCTTTTCGATGCTTCATCCACTTTATGACGCGCTCGGCTTCACCTGGCTCCGCGGCCAGGGCCTGGAAGTGGAAGGCTTCCGCAAGGAGAACGGCGTTCATTCCGACAGATTCCTGACCAGCCCATACTACCATCTGCTTAGCCACAAGCTGGACCATCTGCGGCGCCGGCTCGACCCGTCGGTGCCGTCGGAATTTCCTGTTTTCGATGACCTCAAGCTGATGGGCGTCACCGATTACATGGCTTTTGTCCATCCCTTCAGCGGCAACACCAGTCAGGGCATGATCGGGTCTTGGTCCACCGACAGTGCTGCAGGCTTCAGCGACAGCATGATTTCGGCGCTGCTGCGCATCCAGAACCATCTCGCCATCGCAACCAAGATGGCGGTGCTCACCAAGCTTGCCGACAACATGATGACCACTTATCTCGGCGGCGACGCCGGCAGGCGCGTGCTCGAAGGCCAGATCAAGCGCGGCGAGGGTGATACAATCCGGGCGGCACTGGTCATGGGCGACATGCGCGGGTCGTCAAGACTTGCCGAAACCTCCGGCCGCGAAGTCTATATCGATACGCTGAACCAGTTTTTCGACGCCGCTGCTGCACCTTTCAATCGCAAGGGCGGGCAGATCATGAGTTTCATAGGTGATGGCTTCATTGCCGTCTACCCTTGCGCAAGGCACCGTTCACAGTCCGAGATCGCCTGCCAGGCTGCTCTTGCAGCAGCGCACAAGGCCACCGCGCGCATGATGGATCTTAATCTGCGCAGAAAGCAGCAGGGATTGAGCGACATAAACTATGGTATCGGGCTGCATGTCGGCAATGTGATGTTCGGCAATGTCGGGCTTACCGACCGGCTCACATTCTCTGTCTTCGGCTCGGCTGTAAACGAGGTCCAGCGCCTCCAGACCCTGACCAAGAAATATCCGCACAGCGTTCTCGCCAGCAAAGACTTCGCCAGCTATTGCGGCGCCAACAACTGGCTGGCGCTCGGCATGGAGGAACTGGCGGGCATCAGGCAGAAGCTAACGGTGCTTTCACCCGATTTGTCGGGTGCTCTGTCGCTCGACGAAGATGGTGCGCTGGAGCCGATTTACGACCGCATATCGGACGCCGAGCAGGTCATGCTGCTTCATCGCAATGCCGCGCGGCCGCCCGCGGGCGACCCGAGGAAGCTCCAGTAACCGCCACGATCTGATCCGAACGCGTTTGGTATGCAGTTCGGTCGCCGGTTCCGCCAGGGAACTGGCGACTGTTCGAATCCAAGTTGCTCTAGGCTGGCAATGCGTTAGTCTCGCCTTCTGGACCTGCCAGAGTGGGGGCTGGTGTGAGAATGAATTTGGGCGTTGATCTGCTGCGGATCGAGGATGTTGGCATCTCTTTTGCCATTATAGGGGGACCGTTGCATGCTGTCAGGCGTGCAAATCTTCGCGTCCTGCCCGGCAAGGTTACCGCGCTTGTGGGCGAGTCCGGTTCCGGAAAATCGGTTCTCAGCCAGGCAGTGATGGGCATTTTGCCGAACACAGCCCATGTTCGCGGCCGTATCCTGTTCTCCGATCCAAAAAAGCCCGGTACGACGCAGGATATACTGCAGATGCCGCGTGACGGAACCGAAATCCGGGCGTTGAGAGGCAGCCGCATCGGCAAGATATTTCAGGAGCCGATGACATCGCTGTCGCCGCTGCATACGATCGGCAATCAGGTCAGCGAATCCCTGCAGATTCATACGCCCATGGCTCGGGTGGAGCGCAAGGCGCGGACCGAGGAAATGCTCGGCCTTGTCGGCTTTCCCAACCCCAAGCGCGCCTATGACATGTATCCCTTTGAACTTTCGGGAGGATTGCGTCAACGCGCCATGATCGCCATGGCGCTTATCTGCCGGCCCGCCCTGTTGATCGCCGACGAGCCGACGACGGCGTTGGACGTGACCATCCAGGCGCAAATCCTGCAATTGCTGCGCGAGCTCCAGACGAAGCTGAACATGGCGATGCTGCTGATCACGCACGACCTTGGCGTAGTCGCCAATGTCGCCGACGAGGTGGTGGTCATGTACCATGGCGAGATCATGGAAGCGGGACCCGTGGAGGCGATATTCCGCCGGCCGGGCCACCCTTACCTGAAGGGCCTGATGGCAGCCGTTCCGCATTTCGACCTGAAGCCCGGCGAAAGGCTAAAGGCGCTCCGCGAGGTGCCGGTGAATGTCGGGAACCTGCTCGGCAAGCAGACGGCGCCGGCATCGAAGGGGCCGGACGACATCCTGCTGTCGGTCAGCGATCTGACAAAGACCTTCACGATCCGCAAGTCCGGATGGTTCGGCGGAGATCATCAAACCTCTGTTCGCGCCGTGGACGGCGTGAGCTTTGATATCAGGCGGGGTGAGTGCCTGGGTCTTGTCGGCGAAAGCGGCTCCGGCAAAACCACCGTCAGCAAGATCCTCATGCGGGCTGTCACCCCTACCGGCGGCTCTGTGATCTTCAATGGCCGCGATGGTCCGATCGACGTCTTGGAAGCCGAGGGAGACGCCCTGCGCATGCTGCGCGCGAAAATCCAGATGGTATTCCAGGATCCGGTTTCGTCGCTTTCACCCCGCATGACGGTGGAGAACATTTTGAGCGAGCCGCTGGAAATCCATCGACGTGGCAATGCCGCGTCCCGACTCGCCACGGTCAAGAGCCTGATGCAGGCAATCGGGCTCGACCCGCGCTTCATAAAGCGTTATCCGCATAGTTTCTCCGGCGGGCAGCGTCAGCGTATCGGCATCGCGCGCGCGTTGGCGCTGGGACCTGAACTCCTGATCTGCGACGAGCCGGTTTCGGCACTCGACGTCTCTGTCCAGGCGCAGATCCTGAACCTTCTTAAGGACCTGCAGAAGGAGCTGGGCCTGACCTACCTGTTCATTTCCCACAACCTGGCGGTGGTGGACTACATGGCAGACCGCATCGCGGTGATGTGCGGCGGGCGTATCGTCGAGCTCGCGCCGCGCGAAATTCTGCTTAGGAAACCTATCCACCCCTACACGCGCTCACTGGTCGCCGCAGTTCCTTTCCCCGATCTCGACAGGCCGATGGATTTCAAGACGCTGAAGCTCAGCGGCGCTTCCGACACCAGCGCATGGGGACCGCAATTCCGCGACGAGGGCGACGAGGATATGCTGTCGCCGCTCGATCTTGGCGGCGGCCACCTGGTGCTGGCCCGACGTTCGGCCGATGTCAGCGAGCTACGCCATTGATCAGCCGGCGCACCGTCCTTGGACTCATGGCTTCGGCATTTCTGCCGGGCGCGTTGCGCGCCGGCGATCTGGAGCCGGAATTTCTTGAGCCGCAGCTGAAGGCCAGAGCGCTGCCGGCACTCGCCGAACGCCTGCCCAAGCGCCCTCGCGCGTTGAATCTCGCCGCGATGGGCCGGCAGCCCGGCCAATATGGCGGCACGCTGCGCACGATCATCGGCAGCCAGAAAGACATCCGGATGATGACAATCTACGGGTACGCTCGCCTGGTCGGCTATGACGAAAAGCTTAACCTGCAAGCCGACATTCTCGAAAGTTTCGATGTAGCGGATGATCGTGTCTTCACTTTCAAGATACGAGAAGGACATAAATGGTCTGACGGTAGCCTGCTGACGTCGGAGGATTTTCGCTATTGCTGGGAAGATGTCTGGCTTAACGATGAGCTTTCGCAAGGCGGGCTCGCCCCGGCCCTGCTGGCGGACGGCAAGCCGCCACGCTTCGAGATCGTCGATCCGTTGACGGTCCGCTATAGTTGGGATGCGCCCAATCCCGACTTCCTGCCCAAGCTCGCCGCTGCTTCGCCCCTATCGCTTGTTCTGCCGGCCGCCTATCTCAAGCAGTTCCACAAGAAATACCAAGATCCATTCCGGCTCGCCGGCCTAATGAAGGAGAACCGGGCCCAGAAATGGACGCTCTTGCATATCCGCATGTCGCGGCAGTATCGCCCGGAGAACCCGGAACTGCCGACGCTCGATCCCTGGCAGAACCGGACCAAGCCGCCGGCTGAGCAGTTCGTCTTCGAGCGGAACCCGTTCTTTCATCGAATAGACGAGAATGGCCGGCAACTGCCTTATGTCGACCGGATTGTCATGAATGTCAGCTCGTCGGCGATCATTTCCGCCAAGACCGGTGCGGGCGAGAGCGACCTGCAAGGCATGGGAATTGACTTCACCGATTACTCCTTCCTGAAGGATGCGGAGAAGCGCTACCCGGTGAAGATGCATCTCTGGAAACGCACACAAGGTTCGCGGCTGGCGCTGCTGCCCAATCTGAATTGTGCCGACCAGGTGTGGCGTGGCCTTTTTCGTGACGTGCGCGTGCGCCGCGCACTTTCGCTCGCTGTGGACAGGCGCGAGATCAATTTGGCTGTGTTCTACGGATTGGCGCAGGAAAGTGCCGATACGGTCCTGCCGGAGAGCCCGCTCTACCGGCCGGAATTCGCGAAAGCCTGGGTCGCCCATGATCCCGACCAGGCCAATGCCCTGCTCGACGAGGTCGGGCTTCAGGCGCGTGACGATGACGGCCTGCGGATACTCCCCGACGGACGCCCGGCGCAGCTCGTAGTGGAAACGGCCGGCGAAAGCACGCTGGAAACCGACGCGCTCGAGCTCATCACCGATCACTGGCGCAAGATCGGCATCGCCCTGTTCATCCGGACTTCGCAGCGCGACATCTTCCGCAGCCGCGCGCTTGGTGGCCAGATCATGATGTCGATGTGGTCGGGCATCGACAATGGCGTGCCGACCGCCGACATGAACCCCTACCAACTCGCCCCCACCGTCGATGACCAGCTGCAATGGCCGCTCTGGGGTGCTCACTACTTGTCCCGTGGCAAGGTCGGCGAAGCGCCCGATCTTCCGCCCGTGGTCGAGTTGATGGCTTTACTCAAGCGCTGGAACGCATCGACCGAAGCCACGGAGCGCGCCGAGATCTGGAATTCAATGCTGTCGATCTATACCGATCAGGTGTTTTCGATCGGCACGGTAAACGGAACGCATCAGCCGATTCTGGCATCCTCGCGGCTGCGCAATCTGCCTGACAAGGCGCTCTACGGCTACGACCCGACCGCCTATTTCGGTGTCTATATGCCGGATACATTCTGGCTTGGAGAGTCCTGAGCGTGCTTCGATATTTTGTCTGGCGTATCGCCGTGATGGTTCCAACGCTGCTGGTCATATCGGCACTGGTGTTCACGATCATTGAACTTCCCCCAGGCGACTATTTCGACAGCTATGTTGCCGAGCTTCGGGCTCAGGGCGAAGCGGTGGATTCCGATCGCATCGAGATGATGCGCAAGGAATATGGTTTCGACAAGCCACCGGTCATTCGCTACTTCTACTGGGTCGGCGGGATGCTGCACGGCGATTTCGGCTATTCCTTCGAATATGAGCTGCCGGTTCGCGACGTCGTCGGGGACCGAATGTGGCTGACGGTGCTGGTTTCCTTCGTCACGATCATCTTTACCTGGCTCATCGCCTTTCCGATCGGCATGTACTCCGCCACGCATCAATACAGCTGGGGCGACTACGGCCTGACTTTCTTCGGCCTTCTCGGCCTTGCGATTCCGAACTTCATGCTGGCGCTGATCCTGATGTATTTCGCCAACATCTGGTTCGGCACGTCTATCGGCCATCTCATGGACCAGCAATATCTCGGCGAGCCGATGAGCTGGGCCAAGGCGAAATCGATCCTCGCCCATCTCTGGATTCCGGTCTTGATCATCGGCACCGGGGGCACGGCAAGCATGATCCGGCGGCTGCGCGCCAATCTGCTCGATGAGCTACATAAGCAATATGTCGTGACCGCGCACGCCAAAGGCCTTCATCCCTTCAGGGCGCTGGTCAAATATCCGCTGCGCATGGCGCTCAATTTCTTCATTTCGGATATCGGCTCTATCCTGCCGGCCATCATCTCCGGTGCCGAAATCACGGCGATCGTGCTGTCTTTGGAAACGACCGGGCCGATGCTGATCAAGGCGCTGCAAAGCCAGGACATGTATCTCGCAGGGTCGTTCCTGATGTTCCTCGCCTTCCTGACGGTCATCGGCGTCCTGATTTCCGACCTGGCGCTGGCGCTACTTGATCCGCGAATTCGTTTGCAAGGCGGCAGCACCAAATGAACACGCAATCGCCGCTGCCCGCTCCGGGTGCCCCACTGCAACACTACGTTTCCATCGAGCCCTTTGACCTGCAGTCGGTCGAGGCGATGACGCCGGAGCAGGAGAAGGTCTTTCAGGCGTCGCAGTTGCGGCTGATGTGGTGGAAATTCCGTCGGCACCGGCTTGCCCTTGTATCCGGCATATTCCTGGCAGCGCTTTATTTCGGGATACTGATCTGCGAGTTCCTGGCGCCCTACGATCTGCACACGCGCAACATGGACTACATCTATTCGCCGCCGCAGCGGGTGCACCTGTTCCACAACGGCGAGTTCGTCGGGCCGTTCGTCTATGGCCGCCAGATGACGCTGGATATGGACACGCTCAAGCGGAACTACATCGAGAAACAGGATGATGTTCAGCGGATCCGTTTCTTCTGCAAGGGCGATAAGTACCGGTTCTGGGGCCTGATCGAAGGTGACAGGCATTTTGTCTGCCCCGCCGAAAACGGCCAGCTCTTTCTGGCCGGCACTGACAGGCTGGGGCGCGATGTGCTCTCGCGCATCATCTATGGCGCCCGCATTTCACTGACAATCGGCCTCGTCGGCATCAGTTTCAGCTTCCTGCTCGGCATTGTCATCGGCGGACTGGCCGGCTATCACGGCGGTATCTTCGACCTGATCGTCCAACGGATAATCGAAGTTCTGCAATCGATCCCCAGCATTCCGCTATGGCTGGCTCTGGCGGCGATCATGCCGATAACCTGGAGTCCGATCCTGATCTATTTCGGCATCACCGTCATCCTCGGGCTGCTCGACTGGACCGGACTGGCGCGGGCCGTGCGTTCGAAGCTTCTAGCCTTGCGCGAGGAGGATTACGTTCTGGCCGCGCAATTGATGGGCGCCAGAAGCAGCCGCATCATCGGGCGGCATCTCATTCCCGGCTTCATGTCGCATCTGATCGCGACGGCGACGATCTCCATACCCGGCATGATCCTGGGCGAGACGGCGCTGAGCTTCCTCGGGCTCGGCCTGAGGGCACCGATAACCAGCTGGGGCATCCTGCTCACGGAGGCGCGCAGCGTCAGCGTGATCGCGTTCTATCCATGGCTGCTTTTGCCGATGCTCCCCGTCGTTCTCGTCATCTTGGCGTTCAACTTCCTGGGCGACGGGTTGCGGGACGCCGCGGACCCCTACAAATGACATCGCTGTTCCGCCGCGCGCTGCGCCGCCGATTCCACCCGGTATGATCCTTGTCGGCAGCCTGTTCGCTTGTTGCAGTGTTCATCGTTCGCCTCTACACGCGGCAAGACTCGATCGGGGTTTAGCTCGTCGGCCTGGGTTTCAGCCGCGAAACGCTCTGGTCGGGGGCAGTTGATTTCGTGAACTGGTTCTGGACATACAATCGCACATGAGTCGCCTTGACAGTTTCATCCGGAGGATGACCGCACAGCGCGACATACTCGATCATGTCTGCGCCGAGGTTGCGAAGATGGAGGGCCCCGTGCTCGAGCTCGGCCTCGGCAATGGCCGGACGTTCCACCATCTGCGCGAGCGCCTGCCCGGACGCCGGATCGTAGCGTTCGATCGCGCACTTGCCGCACACGCCAGCTCAATTCCCGAAGCTGAAAACCTCGTGCTCGGCGAAATACGCGAGACGGCGAGCAGGTTCATTGGCATCGACGCCGCTCTTGTTCATGCCGACATCGGCACCGGCTATGAAGATCGCGATGCAGTGACCTCTACCTGGCTTCCCGATCTGACCGCGCGCCTGCTTCGCGTCGGCGGCATCGCGGTCAGCGGCACGCCGCTCGATCACCCGCAGTTGCAACGCCTCTCGCCGCCACCTTCGATTGCCGCCGATCGTTATTTTATCTGTAGGCGCGTGTGAGGGGCCGGGACGAGCCAGATTTTCGGGGGCCAAGTCTCCAGGGGCCAAGTCTTCAGGGGATCGTATATACCGCTATCTCCCGGTCAATGCCGCGCAGCGAGACCTCGTGGGGCACGGGCGTCAGCGCGTTCCTGTGTAAGAGATCGGCGGTGAGATTGTCGTCGACCACCGCTCGAGTGGCGAAGATCGCCTGTGCGTTGGCAAGGTTCTGGACCCGCGAAGCAATATTGACCGTCTGGCCGAAATAGTCCTGTCGCTCATTCATCGACACGGCGATGCAGGGGCCGGCATGGACTCCGATCTTGAGCAGCAGATCCTCGCGCCCGCTCTTGTCGTTGAGCGTACGCATGGCATCGCGCATCCTGAGGGCTGCAGCAATCGCACGATCAGGCGTCGCGAAGGTCGCCATCACCGCATCACCGATCGTCTTCACCACCGCGCCTGCCTCCGCCGTGACGATCTCGTGCAGAACCTGGAAATGCTCGCGCACGAGATCGAAGGCTGAAAGGTCGCCCACCCGCTCGTAAAGCTCGGTCGATCCGCGCAGGTCGGTGAACAGGAACGTCAGGCTGGTGATCTTCAGGCGCTGGTTGATGTCGAGTGTATCCGTGCGATAGAGATCGCGGAACGTCTGGTTGGTGAGCAGGCGCTTGGCGGTCAGGAAGGGCCGGCGTTTTCCCAGGAAATCATGCAATGTCTGGCCGGCGATGAAGACTGTCGGCAGCACGCGGGTGTCGGTCCGGTTTTCCAGCGAAATGCGCAACGGGCCGGGTTGCATCTCCAGCGTCTGGTTCTGGACATGGTCGCGGTCGAAGGCCAAAGAGAGGCTCCGGCGCTCCTTTGTTGGTTCGCCCTTCCCGTCGATGAACTGCGCTGAATGGGTGACCGGCTCGAAGACGATGATGAATTCAGACGGAAGCTGTATGGTCAGAACCGCCTTTTCACCGGGCGCAAGCTCGATATCCTCCAGCGAGAACGCTTCCAGCTTTTTCACGAAATCCTCTTCCGGCAGATCGACGCCGGACGCCCAGTAGATCTGGCGGAAATATTCCGCCACCGGCAGTTCGTGTGGATTGTGTGCGGCAATCCTGCGCACGCGGGGACTGACGGTGAATGTCACCTCGACCATCTCGTCGAGAGTCGGTGAATAGCCCTCGGAGCACAGCGCGCAGGTGTATTCGTCCTTTTGCAGGGTTTTCAGCGTGGCGTTGGTGTCGAGCACACCGCCGCAGCCGGGGCACAGAACATTCCAGGAAATGTCGAAGATGCCCACCCGCGCCGCATGGAGAAAGGCGCCTATTGCGCGCTCCTCGTCGAGGTCATGCTTGCGGGCGAAGGCTGGCGCATTGATGCGGCAAAGTTCGCGGTCCTCGCCCTCCGCGATGGTTCGCTTCATCGCGTCAATCGCCTGCGGATCGACATCGGCCGATTGTCGCAGAAGTGAGAATAGATCCTGAGCTTCGTTCATCGTGCAGGCTCCGGAAAATGCACCTCGAGGCGTTTTGACCGGACCGATCTTTGGTCCGAGTGTTCCATCTTACTTCGAAACGGACCGTACGGCCATTCGAATGGATAAGCCTGGTGACCGTTCAATTTCCATTCGGCGGATTTTAACCGGCCGCAAGCAGCACTATGATGGTCCATGGAGCATTCATCTTTGGGATTTTCTTCCATGCCGACATCAGACAATCCGCCATTTCCCGCGGTCCTGCGCCTTTTTTCTGCGGGGGTCATCGTCGTCCTGATCGTAGGCGCCGGCCTGTTTTTCATGCCTGCGCTGGTGAAATCGGGCTGGCCTTGGGCCGTCACGCCGTTCAATGCGCGCTTCCTCGGTGGCTTCTACACCGCCGAAATGGTCGTGATGGCGGCACTGCTGGTCTGGAATCGCTGGTCGCCCGGCAGGCTCGTGCTCGTCATGGCCTTCATCTTCACCGTCATCGTGTCGGTGGCTTCGTTCATCAATCTCGGCTATTTCAACTTCGAGCGCAAAGCGCCTTGGCTGTGGTTTTTGGTCTATCTTGCTTCGGCCGCGGTATCCGGGCTGTTCCTGTGGCGGGCCAGGGCCCGTCCTTCTGCAAAAGGCGTGACCTTAAATCCCGCATGGCGCGGCTACATGCCGGCGGAATCCGCGATCCTTGGGCTCTATGGCGTCGGCCTGTTGCTGTTTCCCCTGACATTCAGTGGCATCTGGCCATGGCCGATCGATGCCTTCCACGCTCAGGTCTACAGCGCCATCTTCCTCGCCGGTGCGGGCGGTATATATCTCGTCTGGAGAAGCGCGCCGCGCGAGGAACTGCTGGTGCTCGGGTTGGCGCAGTTTCTGGTTGGCCTGCTTGCTATCCTCGGCGTCGTCATCACCGACGCTGCGGTGCACCGGATCGACTGGACGGCGACCGGGACATTGTGCTGGCTCGCCTTTTTCGGCTGGATAGGCATCAGCGGCGTCTTCAAACTCTACGCTGCCTCCCGGTATTTTTAGCCCGCAATCGGTATCATAGGTCAGAGACGGCTGGATTTTCAGGTGGCGTCCGGTGCATCGTACCGGGCCGATTGCCTTCGCCGGGAACGCCATGACCAGCACGACCTCGCCACCCGCCGAGAAAATCCAGCCGCTGCTGCGGTCCGTCCGGTCAAGCGATGCGGAGGCGCTTTGCGCTATCTTCAACATGCCGGGCTTCCGCTGGGGCACGCTCAGGATGCCTTTCGAGATGGTGGAGCAGGTGGCGCGGCGCATTGCCAAGTCCGGCCCGGAAACCACCTGGATCGTTGCCGAGCTGGACGGCAAGGTCGTCGGCCATGGCAGCCTGGTCGTGCAAGGTTCACCGCGCCGTTCGCACATCGGCGAGATCAATATCGGCCTTGACGATGCCTTTGTCGGCAAAGGTATCGGCTCTGCCATACTTGGCGCGCTGCTTGACGTGGCCGACAACTGGCGCGCCCTGAAGCGAGTCGAATTGACCGTCTATGCCGACAACGAAGCGGCCCTCCGTCTCTATAAGAGCCACGGCTTTGAGATCGAAGGCCGGCATGTGAAGGCCGGCTTTACCGACGGGCAGTACCACGACCTCCTGAGCATGGCCCGGCTGCGGTTCTAAGATCCGCTGTTTGCCTTAGCTGTTTGGCCAATCTGACAATTCGTGCCGAGGCAGCGAACAGGGGATTGCTCAAGGAGAATTGCGTAGGATACGGTCATTTCGTCTCACACCACCTTGATCGAATTGACGATCTATGTGGGCCGGCCGCATCCAGCAAGTCTGGTCTCGCTTGGCGTTTACACCGCAAGCGGCTAGACGGGACCAATGACCGCCGTCTTTGATCCAACCCCTACCCCTCCGCGGGAAATTCTGGCTGTGCTGTCGCTGCTCTGCCCGGAGGTCGTGCGCGACATCGAGCAGAACTGGAATGCACCGGTTTCCGACTACGCCCGCCATCTTTGGCGGCCGGTGGCAAAGCCTGCATCGGGCCCGGCGATCGCTGCCCGCTCGATCCTGCGCGAAGTCCTGCATCAGCGCCTCGGTAGGATCATGCAGCCTGAGAAGATCGGCAAAGCCCTCGACGAGTTCGAGCACAGACCGGTGATTCAGTCCGGCCTGCACTGCCTGCTTCTGATGGACCGGATCACCTTCGATGCTCTTCTGCTTGCCTGGCTCGGCGCGGTCGAAAACGGGCTGTCGGCCTTCGTCGGCTTCATGGGAACGACGATGACCATGGAGACAGTTGGCCGGGAGGGGCCGGGATGGCTCGATGTCGGCGACGACAAGGTCAACCTGTTTGGCATGGGACGCCACAAACTGTGCCGCAAAAGCGCCTGCGTGGCCGGTCCCGTCTCCCTCAACAAGCGCGTGCTCGAAGCGGTGGGCGATGAAACGGATGGCAGCCGCTGGCTGGGCACACTGCTTGCCAGCCGGGACAAGGTGTTTGAAACCGCCGCCGATGCGCTGACTGAACTGAATGAGGATCTGGTCGCCAATTGGGATCGTGCCAGCATGGCCCTGCCGGTTTTCGTCGATGATCGGGTCGCCGCGGCTGCCATGGCGCGGCATCTAGAATATGACGGCAGCCTTCTTTCCAGGCTGCTGATTGAACCCGCAAGACGCCAGCGTCTCGAACATGCCTGGCAAGAGGCCGCATCGAGCCCATTTGGCAGATTCCTGCCCAATGCCACGGACTATTTCTGGGGCATCCGCGAGGAGCGCGTGCGCAAGCTCGTTCTCGAGAACGGGCACCTGATCGAGCCCGACAGGCCGCAAGGTCTTTCCATCCCGTTCGAGCGGCCGTATCTCAGGCAGGCGCTGCTGGACGGCGTGCTGCTGCCGAACTTGTTCCTGACGTTCCTCGTCCTTGCCATATTGCCGCGCGTGCGGGTCGTGGGCGGCCTGAGACAGATTGGCTATGTAGCGCTTTTCCACTCGATCCTCCTGGCCGTGCTGGACGAAAACGTGCCGGAAGAGCGCGATCTGGCCGCGGAACTGCAGGTTCGGGAAAATGCCTGGGGCATGCGGGTCATCGATGAAAAGATATCAGTCCGCGAGCAGCTTGCCGTCCTGCCGGAAGGAGCGCTCTTCCCGGACCTGCTCCGGCAATACCGATTGCGGACATTTGCCGAGACGACCGACGACCTGAAACTGGTTCGCGAAAACGCCAGATGGCGCAAGATCGGCCAGGCAGAGATCAAGCCGACCTGAGCCTAATTCGCAACCGCAAGCGACGGCGATCCATCGGGGAGCCTCTGGCGTCTGACCCCGCCGCACAGGCCTCACCTGTCATTGCACCACACCGCCCTTGCGGAGCCCATCCACCACGTGTTCGAAATCGACCGGTTCTTGTGGCAGACCAAGACTTTGTAGCGGTATCCAGCGAATAGTGGCGATTGACGCGAAGCACCTCCTGCCATGGCGCGCGGGCCTCGGCGAAGCGGCCCAGATGACCGTAGCTGGCGGCCAGAAACGCGCGCGAGACGTCGGTGACAGCGTTTGCGAGCCAGCCGTTGCATCAGAGGTCATGGGTAGCGGTCTGCCACCGGACCCACACGGATCGCCCGCTGCCGCTTGCCCGCCGACGGCTATCGGTGCATCCTTGTGAATAGCCTGGCCGTGAAGTGCGAGCGAGATCACGCCGTCACGGCCACTAGTGAGGTCTTGTTCGATGGACTGCTCGGGCTGCGGTTTCGAGATTGAGGGCGGTTACGCCTTCTGTCCGAGGTGTGGCAGGCGCCAGCCCGTGCCATGCGCCAGTTGCGGCTACACCTGCGCACCTGATTTCGAGTTCTGTCCGAAATGCGGGGCAAGCGTCGGTGCGCCCGCAAAAGCCGTCGAACGGCCTGCTCCGGCACCAAGCCGGACCATTGTGTCGCCTTCTCGAACTCCGTCGCTGCTTCCGAACATCGAAAGCGAAGAAGGGCTGCATCCCGTCTCTGACGCCGATCGCCGGACGGTAACGGTCCTGTTCGCCGACCTTTGCGGCTTTACGACACTCAGCGAGCAGCTCGACCCCGAGGTCATGCAAGCGCTGCAGAACAAACTGTTCAAGGAATTGACGGCGGCCGTGCGAAACTTTGGTGGGTTCGTCGACAAATTCATCGGCGATGCGCTGCTCGCTTTGTTCGGTGCGCCGGTCGCGCATGAGGACGATCCGGAACGCGCGCTTCGTGCCGCTCTCGACATGATCGCCCGGACGGCGCGGCTCGGCGAAAGCACCCCCCACTCCGGCTCGCCTCTGTTACTCCACATCGGCATAAACACTGGTCCGGTCGTTACTGGCGGATTGGGCATCGGCACCGCCAGATCCTATTCCGTGACCGGCGACACAGTGAATACGGCGCAACGCCTGCAATCGCTGGCCGCACCGGGTGAGGTGCTGGTAGGCGAGCTCACTCACAGGCTGACCCGGCATGCCTTCTCTTATGAGTCGCTGGGTGATGTCGTGTTTCGCGGCAAGGCTGGCAGCGTGCTCGTTCATCGACTGGACGCACCGCTAGCGGTGCCGCGTGCAGCGCGCGGGCTCGAGGCGCTCGGCCTCAGTGCGCCGCTAATAGGTCGTGGTGCGGAGCTCAATAGAATGATGGCGAGCCTTGACCAGGCGTGCGGCGGCTCGGCCCAACTTGTCCGCCTCGTCGGAGAAGCCGGCATCGGGAAATCGCGGCTGGTGAGTGAGTTCGTCGCCCGCGTCGGCGACGACGAGCGTTTTCGCAACGTCGCCGTGCGGCAGGCCACGTGCTCACCGCTGGGTGAACAATCTTTTGGCGCCTTGGGCGCAGTGGTGCGCAGCGCTGCCGGGATGATGCAAAACGACAATGGGGACGAAATGCGGGGGAAGCTCGCAGGCTTGCTTGCCGATCTCGGCCTGCAGGGCGAGGAGGCGAAGCGGCTGATGCCTTTGCTCTACCATGTGCTTGGCCTTGGCGACCCCGATGCCACCTTGCAGCATGTCGAGCCCGAGCAGCTGCGGCGGCAAATTCTCTACGCAGTCCGCACAATCATCGAACGGCGGCTTGCGTTGTCGCCGCTATTGATTGTCGTCGAAGACCTGCACTGGGCCGACGCCGTGTCGCTCGAGGCACTACGTTTCGTGATGGACAGGTTGGAACGCACGCGGTTGATGTTGCTGGTCACGCATCGTCCGGCGCCGGACAACGACCAGCTCGACTCAAGTCGGGTCAGTCACACAGCGCTCAGGCTTCCGCCACTCAACAATGATGACGGACGCAGCCTGCTGGCAGCGCTTTTCGGCGAGAGCTGGGTAAGCTCCGCGGGAGGGCTTCTCGACCAGATCCTCGAGCGCGCGGGCGGCAACCCCCTTTTTGTAGAGGAAATCGTTCGCGGCCTTATCGATCGCGGTGTACTGGTGCGAGAGGGCCAGCGATGGCGGACTGTGGCAGGCGAAGTCGCAACCGGCATCCCCGCCACTATCCAGGCAATGTTGCTTGCCCGCGTCGACCGGCTGCCCCAAGAGGTGCGCCGGTTGGCCCAGGAGGCCGCGGTAATCGGCCCGCGCTTCGATGCCACACTTCTGAAAACCGTGACAGCCGACCCCGGCTGGCTCGAAGCCGGCTGCGAACTGCTTTGCGATGCGGAAATCATCGAGGAAGTTGCCGGATCAGGCTCGGTCTCGTCTCAAAGCTACCGCTTTACGCAAACATTGCTGCAGGACGTGATCTACCAGAATCTGCTCCTGCAACGCCGGACCGAAATCCACGGGCGGATCGGTGCTGCCTTGGAGCAACTGTGCGGCGACGAGCCGGAACGGCTCGAGGATTTGACCGTGCTGGGTCATCATTTTGCACAGAGCGCCGAGCGGGAGAAGGGCGCGCATTACCTGCAGGCGGCAGGCGATCGCGCTCGCATGATATATGCCAACGACGACGCCCTTCGTTTCTACGAGCGAGCACTGACTGCGTTGGGCGCGATCGGGCAAACACCGCTCAAACTGGCAATTGCAGAGCGCATTGCCGATTTGAGCGGCCCGGCAGGCCGCCGTGAGATCGCGCACCACCACTACGAGACGGTGTTGCAGGCATACCGCGAGTCAGCCAATCGCGTCGCCTCGGCGCGAGTTTTGCGTAAGATCGGTCGGCTACTCTGGGATGTCGGCAAGCGGGACAAGGCAGAACCCCGCTATGCCGAGGCGGCAGCGCTCCTCGATGGAGCGGATGCCCCGATCGAGCAGGCGCATCTGTGGCAAGAACGTGGCCGACAGGCGTTCCGTAGCGGAGATCACGCTCTCGCGGCAAAATGGGCAGACGCGGCGCTGGATTGCGTAGGCACACTGACAACGGAGCATGTCTCCGAGGTAAGGTGTGATGCCACTCTTGTGACCGCCGAGGCACTCAATACCAAGGCTGTCGCGCTGGCTCGCCTTGGGCGAAACCGTGAGGCCGTGCGTCAGGTTGAGCGTAGCATTGAATTGGCCGAAGCCGCCGGTCTGCTGGGCGCGGCCTGCCGCGGCTACACCAATCTCGGCGTGCTTTACACGACCATCGATCCCGCAAAGGCAATGGAGGTCTGTCGGCGCGGTCTTGAAGTGGCGCGCCGTATTGGTGATTTGGGTTTCCAGGCGCGCCTCCTCGCCAATCTGGCGGTCGCTTGTTGTACTTTCACGGATCGCTGTCCAACGGAGGGCGTACCCGCTGCCGAGAAGGCCATTGAGATCGACCGGGCGCTCGACCAGCGCGAGCACCTGCCGGTGCCTTTGATCGTGCTTGGGCAAATCCACCAGTGCAACGGCCGCCCGGACCTGGCGGTTGGGTTGTTCCACGAAGCACTGGACGTAGCTCGCGAAACGGGCGAACCCCAACTGCTGTTTCCGTGTTATGATGGTCTCGCAACGCTTAATCTCGATCTCGACAATCTGGCCGAGGCCGAACGCTACTTTTCCCTGGCGCAGGGTATATGCGCCCAGCACGGGCTCGACCCGGAAGCGCTTGTGGTGCTGCCTTTTCTCGACTAGCCGGGGTTGGAGGTTGGAAATGTCCGCGCGTAGTGACTTGGTGCCGCTTCAACCGGGCGACCGTGCGCCAAACGTGGTACTCGACGCCATTACCCAGGAAGGCAAGATCGCGCTTGACGATTTTCGCGGCCAAAAACCGGTGCTGGTCGGCCTATTTCGAGGTCTGCATTGCGCGTTTTGCCGGCGCCATATCGCCGCCCAGGCGCGGCTTGATCCGGAGCTGCGCGAAAGGGGCGTGGAGAGCCTGACGGTGGTCAACACGCCGATCGAACGGGCGCGTCTCTATTTCCGCTACCATCCGATGCCGAATCTGCTTGCGGCCTCCGATCCTGAACGCGCTTCACATCGTGCTTTTGGACTGCCCAATCTCGAATTCACCCAAAACGAGACGAACTGGCCGTACAAGGTCTCGATGGCAGCGGCAAAGGATATGCGGGTCGACATACCAGGCGAGTTGCCCGGTCCTATGGATCCTCTTGCGGCCAGTGAAATGCTCAACAAGAGGGACCATTACGAGCTGACCGAAGCCGACGAGCAGATGCTAGCAACGGACACGGACAATTGGTCGGTCAGTTCCTGCTGGACCGGCAGGGGATCGTCCGCTGGAGCTTCACGGAGGTTCCAGAGGGTGGGCGATACATGTTTGGGGCGCCAAGCCCGCAGGAGCTGATGTCAGCCGTATCCCAAGTCGCCCAATAGACTTGCGAACGAGGTAAGCGGGCGGGACACGGAACAAAAAAGCGGAACCAATTTGGTACGAATCTAGACACTGACAAGTTCACGGTTCATGCGAGCACGGCCTCGACAACGGCAACAAAGTCATCGAGCGAACGATCCCCACGAATCTCGATGCGCGGAAGGTCGATGGGATCGCAATCGAGGTCCGCCGGTCCGTGTCTGCCGCCGAAGCCGATTCGATAGCCGCACTCCTTGGCCAGCCTGCCAAGCCGTCGGTCGGTGACAGAGAAGGGTGCCGCGAACGCCGCGGTTGGCCGACCGGTCCACCGTTCGATGAACATACGAGAGCGCAGGAGCTCGGCGGCCAAGTCAGAGCTCGACAGACCATCGATCGCGCGATGCGTCGCCAGATGGCTTCCGAAGAACGCACCTTCGCCGGCGAGGCGTCGCACCGTCCCGGCGTCCATAAGCTGCGTCGGCGGGCCGCTGTAGGCGTCCCACTGTGCACTTTCACCCACCAAGTCCGTCACCAGGAACACTTCCGCCGTCAGGTCGTTCGCGCGCAAGGCCGGCCAGGCATGGTCGGCAAAGTTCTGGAAGCCGTCATCGAAGGTGATGAGCACTGGGCGGCCAACGAAAGGCTGACGGTTGGCGATGAACCATTCCAGCTGCTCGGAGCTAATCGCGTGAAAGCCATTGGCGCGCAGCCATGTCATTTGGCTGGCGAATGCGGCGGGCGCGAGCCGAAAACGGGCGAGCGCGGCCGGACCTTCATCGGAGACACTGTGATACATGAGGACAGGGATACGCTGCCGCCGCTCGCTATGTGCGACGTCGCGGCGCAAGGCCCGCGCCCCGCCCCAGACGATATTTCGTGCGACTCCGATTTCGACGGGTGCGCGGATTGGCATATGATCTATCGTCGGTTCCGTCGCCACGTCGCCTGGTGACAGGCGGCGGAAGCGGTCTATGCGGTAGAGCTCGGTCTGGATCGATTGCTCGAGAACGAGGCCGTGGCCCGCTGCCAGCGTCTCTGAGATCGCTTGTGCACCGAATGTGTTCCAGTCGAAGCCCGTCCTTTCAACATTGTCTCGTAGCACGAATGCGTGTGCGCTGATGAAACTGCCACCAGGCGCCAACGCCTCAACAAGTTTTTTGGCGATGCGCCGCAACTCGGTGAGATCGTCCAGGTAGTAGAGCACTTCCGAACAGACGATCAGATCCATCTCGCCCGGCAGCGTGTCCGCAGAAAAATCCAGTACGCCGAACTCAACGTTCGGCTGATCACTGCATCGCGCGCCCGCCCGCCCGACGGCTACGGCGGAGATGTCAGTTGCGGTCAAATGGCCCACGCGCGGCGCCAGCTGCCGCGTGAAGTGGCCCTCCGCGCAGGCCAGCTCAAGCGCCCGTCCGATGGGACCGGCAGGCAGAATTTCGAGCTGCCGCTCATATTTTTCCTGCTCATAGGGCGAACCGTAGTTCCAGGGATCCTCGATCGCAAAATGGCGATTCCAGAAAGATGTGCGGTCATTGTCGCGCCCATCCGCGGCCCGTGCACGGCGCGGCGCTGCAAAAGGCTCTTTAGTTTCGGCGCTCGACCGAACCAGCGCCTGCGCTTCCGCGGCCAATCCCGCAAGTTTGCCGAAATGGCTGTCCTGATCAGACCGGCGTCCCGCCATGGACAACAATGCCTCGGCTGCAGACATGTTTGACTTGTCGGCACCGGCGCCCTTTTGCGGTGCATCTACAGGCGATCGCCTCGCAAGTCGCGCGGCACTGTGCATAGGCCGCTCAGAGGGCAGGAAATTCAGGATCAATTCAATCCAATGACGCCTCGTCACTCTCCCGAGTACGCCGAACTGCACGAGAGCCTCGATCTGGCCATCCATCATCAGATGGGCATAGATTTGATCGATTCCTTTCGGTACTTCGATCGAGGCCGGATTTCGCACGTCGACACGAATTCCAAGTGTCCGCGCCAGCCTGCGCGGCGCGGCAAGATCGTCGACATCGAGCAGCATTTGCTCAAAGTGATACTGCACGCGGCGAGCCGCGTCCGGATTATTCCAGACCTTGCCGAGTTCGAGGATCAACTCGGTGAGGGAAGCGCCGAACCTGTCCCACCTGGCAGCCAATTGCGCTGGCACCGACAGGCTTCCTACCATAAGGCCATCGACGGCCACCTTGGCGATCTCACGCGCCCACTTACGTCCTGCTGGGAGCGCGCGCAGGGACTGCGGGTTGATCGAGCGCGAGCCGCAGCCGCAATCCGATGCGGCGTTCCACAACGCGAACCACGCGAGTGCTTCTGAAGCGGTGTGGCCGTTCGCGTCGGTCGCTCCATTGGCGTGAGCCGATGCCGGGTGTTTGACCCTGGGATCGGCGGAAAAGCCGCGAGCGATCACGACTTCGCCATCTGCCAGCATCTGCGCCGAATTGCGGCTGAGCGCGTTGGGGCTGGCCCGATAGAAAGCGAGCGGCTCGTCGACCATCACCCAATTTTTGCCTAGACGTGCGAGGCGCTGCCACAGATCCCAGTCCTCGCAGGTGCGCAGCGACACGTCGAAACCGCCCAACTCGACAATTATCTCCCGATCGACCAGCAGCGCGTGAGTGCGGACGGCACACCGGCGGGCGAACGTTTCGAAGGGTTGAATCGCAACCTCCGTTGCGATGCTCGACGCCGTGAGTTCGCCATCGGGCATCACGCGTCGGGAACCGCAATAGGCAGCCACTGCATCGGGAGCGGATTTCAGTGCGGCCAGCATTTTGGCAAGGAAGCTGGCATCCACCCAATCGTCCGCATCCAGAAACATGAGCCAGTGGCCGCGCGCCTTCGAAATCCCGCTATTGCGCGCGCCGGCGGGGCTATGCGCGCAAGAGCTCAACATCCGAAATCGGGCATCGTGCTCTACATAACCGGCGATGATCGCAGGGGTGCGGTCCGTGGAGGCGTCGTCGACGATGATCGCCTCCCAATCCATTATTTCCTGATCAAGAAGGCAATCGAGTGAGCGCGCCAGCGTTACCTCCGCGTTGTGCGCAGGAACCACGATTGAAACCAAGGGATCATGCGCCACGCCGTCTTACCCGCGCCTGGTTCGAGGTAGAACAAGATGTGTTGATCTTTCTCGGCGTAGGCCGTCACAATCGACGCCGATCAGTCCGTCGACCCATCGTCCATCACCACTATATCCAGTATCTGGCAGGTCTGCCGGCGGATGCCGGCACGCATTGTGCCGACGGTTTGCTCGGCATTGAGCATCGGTACCACACCGCCCTGCGGTAGCATCCTGGATCATCGAGCCTTCGTTTTCTTCGGCAGGAGTTGGCAAATGTCAAAACCGGATGACGGCATCGGCTGGCAGCACTGCCCTGTCAAGATAAGGGCGAATTGGAGGCGGGCAAAAAAGACTTGAACACAGGCTGAATGGCAGCGCGCATGCCCGACGGCTTGGAGCTGGGGTCGATGCGCCAGGGCATCTCCGCTCTCGCATTTCATCTGCATAAAGATGATCGCGGGCGAAGACGCGAGCGCGAGCTGATCCGGATCGAGCGCATGTCGAAATCTACCCGAATGGGGACGTTCGAACCGACTTAAGCCGCGAAGATTCCGGCTTGCGGGTCGACAATTTTACTGGCAAGTTTACCAGTTGCTAAATTAGCGCTGTGGCAATGTTCAAAAGAAGGGGCATGGGATGGCCAAGGAATCTTCGAGTACCGCTTCTTCGGCAAATAAAGCGGACGCAAATCTGACAAGTAATGCAGACGGAAGCGGGCTGACCTTCATGGCGGGCCAGGCTCGCGAGAGCGGAGCCCCCGGCGACGCTGTAGGTGTCGACAAGATACGTGATCTGCTGTTCGGCAACCAGATGCAGGACTATGACCGCCGCTTTTCCAAGCTTGAAGAACGGGTCTTGCAGCGCTTCAAGGATGTCGAATCCGAGGCCAAGCGCAATCTTGAAATGTACGAGTCAAATGCAAAGAAGCAGGTTGACTCGCTTGCGGCGCAATTGCGGAACGAAAAAGACGCGCGAGCCGACGCCGATAAGGAGATTGATCGGAATCTTCGCGAGCAAAATCAGGCGCTCGAAAAGCAGGTGCGCGCGTTGTCGGATCAGTTGAGCGAGCTTGAGCGGGAAGTTGCGGACCGGATAAATCGAAACGATCATTTGCTGCGTGAGGAAATCAAGCAAAAGAATGAAAGCATTCAGATGCTGATGGAGAAAATGTTTTCCGATCTTGGCAATGTCAAGACCGACCGAAATCTTTTGGCTGGCCTGTTTGTTGAGGTTGCAAAATGTCTAAATCAGGATCCCGTCGGCAGCAAGAACAACTCGGAGCGTACCTGGAAAGTGAGTTGATCGGAACTTGACGTCGACTGTCGACCCAATCAGCCTCCCTCAAAGAGCAGCTTCGAACGATACAGAGATTGATCGCGAGGCGCTGGCTCGCCTTTTGATCGAAATTGCCCGGAACGTTGATCCGGACTATCGTGCGCGTCTCGACGGAATCCCAACCGCCGACCCCCGCATGGAAACGCTGCGCCAGTTGCTGGTCGGCCGCGAAATTTCGGAGCTTTCACGAGTTACGCACCTGCTCGACGAACCCGAGCAGCTTGCGGCTGCAGTGGGGAGCGTTCTCCCCAGTGCAGCCGCACGTGCGCCTCATGCGCAACTCGGAGAGGCCCTTGCGCCAGCTGTCGAGAGGGCCGTGCAACGGTCCATCCAGAAGAGCCCGCGTACGCTGACGGATATATTGTACCCGGTGTTTCTGCCGGCTATTCGCAAGTCGATCGGCGAAAAGATCGACCAGACCTTTCAATCGTTGAATGAAACTTTAAGACATATATTTACCTGGCATGGGCTCAAGTGGAGACTTGAAGCTTGGAGAACAGGAGCAAACTTCTCAGAAGTTGTTCTTAAGCATTCTCTTGTTTATCGTGTAGAACACGTCTTTCTAATCAATCGCAATTCCGGGCTTTTGATAGCGCATGTAACTGCCGATAATGCAACTAGCGAAGATCCTCAACTCATTTCTTCTATGCTTAGTGCAATTCAAGATTTTGTAAAAGACTCATTTAACGAGAAAGAACAGAGCGGCCTGGATACCATTCGTTTCGGAGAGCTTCGTCTCTGGTCGGAAGTTGGACCGTTTGCGACCTTGGTTGCGGTGATCCGGGGAAATCCGCCGGAGGAATTACATGAAATAATTCGCGATGTATTGCTTCGCATCCATGATGAATGCTCACAGGCTCTAGAGCAGTTTGACGGCGACAGTTCGCAGTTGGCCGGCGTAGAGACGCAGTTGCAGACCTGCGTTGAACTGAAGCAGGAGGAATCAAACCAGGGATTTCCGTGGCTGGTCGTGGCTGCAGTCCTGCTGGTTTTGATTCCGGCAGGCGGTTGGTTCTTTCTTTCCTGGCAATCCGTGCAGCGCTGGCAGACCTATGTGTCGCGACTGGGGACCCAGCCGGGCATCATCGTTGCCGAACAAAAGGTGCGTGATGGCCAATTCTATATTGCCGGTCTGAGAGACCCGCTTGCCGCCGACCCGCAGTCGCTGTTGGCCGGAACGCAGGTCGATCCCGCCCGCGTTCATTCACAGTGGCAATTCTATCAGAGTCTTGATCCGGAGTTCGTATTGAAGCGGCTAACGGCGTCGCTGGTTCCGCCGGATTCAGTACGACTTTCGATCGTCAATGGTCGCATCGTTGCCGAGGGTGAGGCTCCCAACACCTGGATAGATCGGGCGCGCGCAGCGGCCCAACAACTTTCGGCAGGCGGACCGGAATTCGACATCTCCAGGGTTCGTGATGTGAGCCCCGAAGCACGCGCGGCGGAGCACTGGCAGACTTATGTGTCGCGACTGGAGGCCCAAGCGGGAATCATCGTCGCCCAACAAAAGGTGCGTGATGGCCAATTCTATATTGCCGGCCTGAGAGACCCGCTTGCCGCCGACCCGCAGGCTCTGCTGTCCGGAACGGAGGTAGATCCCGCCCGCGTTCATTCGCAGTGGCAATTCTATCAGAGCCTTGATCCGAAGTTCGTCCTGAAGCGGCTGATGGTATCGCTGACCCCGCCGGATTCAGTACGGCTTTCGATCGTCAAGGATCGCATCGTTGCCGAGGGTGAGGCTCCCGACATCTGGATAGACCGCGCACGCGCAGCGGCCCGACAGCTCTCGGCAGGCGGACCGGAATTCGACATCTCCAAGGTTCGTGATGTGAGCCCCGAGGCTCGCGCGGCGGAGCACTGGCAGACTTATGTGTCGCGACTGGAGGCCCAAGCGGGAATCATCGTCGCCCAACAAACGGCGAGGGGGGGACATTTCTATATTTCCGGCCTGAGAGACCCGCAGGCCGCCGACCCGAAGGCTCTGCTGTCCGGAACAGGGGTCGATCCTGCTCGCGTTCATTCACAGTGGCAATTCTATCAAAGCCTTGATCCGAAGTTCGTGGTGAAGCGGCTGATGGCGTCGCTGACTCCGCCGGATTCAGTACGGCTTTCGATCATCAAGGATCGCATCGTTGCCCAGGGTGAAGCTCCTGCCGCCTGGATAGATCGGGCGCGGGTCGCCGCCCAACAGCTGTCCGCGGACGGACTCTCTCTAGAACTCTCCGAGCTGCGTGAGTTGACCCCTCCGCAACTCACTCATTTGAGGGAGGCTATTCAAGCGGTCAACATTTTCTTCGATTCTGGCAAGGCTGTACCGGGACCAGAGCAACTGCCGGTTCTCGACAAATTGGCGAATCAGTTGAAGGAATTGGCCGAGGACGCCCGCAAGGCAGGCGTAACAGCACAGTTCATGTTGACCGGCCATTCGGACGAGACGGGCCGTGAAACGGCCAAGTTGTCGATCAGCGCCGCGCGCGCGGAGACAGTTCGTGCGCTTCTCAAGAAGCGCGGCGTCGATCCGGAGTTGCTCTTGGTTCGCGGCGCGGGCACCTTTGAGCCAGCGGAGATTGAAAATAGCCGAACCGGGAACTCCGCCAACCGCAGAGTTTCGGTTACGGTAAACTTCCACTAGGCGGAGCCCAGGATATTGCAAAAGAAGATCTGCATGTTGGGCGGGTTCGCTGTCGGAAAGACGAGTCTGGTTCGCAGGTTTGTGCAAAGCATCTTTTCAGAAACCTACTTGACCACGGTGGGAGTGAAAATCGACAAGAAGAGTGTCGCATTCCCGGACAAAACCGTGGATCTGATTTTGTGGGATTTGGCCGGCGAAGACGATATCGGCTCATTCCGCGTCAGCTATGTGCGAGGTGCGAGTGGGCTCGTGCTTGTCGTCGATGGAACACGCGCTGCTACTCTTGCCGTTGCGCTCACGTTGCGCGAGCGGGCCGAGGCTGAATTCGGCGCTATGCCGTTTGTATTGCTGTTCAACAAATCCGATCTGGCCGATCGGTGGGCAATATCGGATAGTGAAATTGACGAACTGAGGCAACTTGGATGGCAAATCTATCTAACAAGTGCGCTTTCGGGCGAACATGTTGATGATGCGTTTCGTCAACTTGCTTCGATGGTTAGCAAATAAACCATGAATGTCTTGCCAAGAGAAGTTAAAAGCTGGATTTACGATTTCTTCTACAACGAGCGCTCGGTCGCATATCTGAAAATCGACGCCCAGCTTTGCATAGCTGCGAAGGGCGGTAACGTTAACCATTACGGACTCTCGTCAGTTCGCATAGGTAAGCCTGTTGCCGAGCAGCTTGAATTCATGGAAGGTTTGTTGCCCTGCCCGGAGCTTCCATATGATATGGCCATGGTCGAACTGCCCAGCGGGCGTGTCGCGGACCTCCATCTTTTTGCTGACAATGCCTGCGTGTGGCTGCTCTTTCTTGACGCCACTGCCGAACGCGACAATAGGCAGCGGCTTCAACAGAAGGCTTATGAAATGACGCTTCTGCAAGAGAGGGAGCGTCAACTCAACGAGAAATTACAATCGACAAACGAGGCGTTGAGGGCGAGCCAAGAGGGATTGTCGCGTGAATACCAGCGCGCCGAAGCCCTACTCCTCAACATTCTTCCGGCGTCGATCGCGGAGCGGCTAAAAGCGCACGAACAAATTGCAGACAACCATGCGGAGGTGAGTGTGCTTTTTGCCGACATCGTCGGCTTTACGGAAAGAGCGCGGAGCGTCGGAGCCGTGACGACGCTCGCTATTTTAAATTACTTCTTCAAGGCGGCGGATCTGCTCTCGGAGCGATACGGCTGCGAAAAGATCAAGACAATCGGCGATTGTGTGATGGTGGTCGCTGGCCTGCCCACCGCGCGATCCGATCATGCGGAAGCCCTTGCGCACTATGCACTTGAACTGCGGAAGGCGGTTAAGCGCGAACGCTTCGCAGGAGAACCGATAAGACTCAGAATTGGAATTCACTCAGGACCAATCGTGGCGGGCGTCATAGGCAAAAGGCGGTTTGCCTATGACCTATGGGGCGACACCGTTAATCTCGCCGCACGTATCCAAACGTCCGCGGAGCCCGATGAAATCCGTATTTCGGATGCAACTCATCAACTGCTTGGACCAAATTTTGCTTGCGACCCACTCCAGGAAACGGAATTGCGTGGTACAGGTCGTGTGCGAATGTGGCGGCTCCCGGCCTGATTTGCCGCATGGCAGTGCCGACCCGGAAGCGCATTTCATCTCAAGCAACATCATGGTTTCGAATGTCCGCAGCGGTGCGCGAAGCAGTTGACCACCGAGCGACCGCCAAAGGTCTGTCCTGGTCAACTCAGGAAATCAGTTCCTGAGATTTAACGTCGATGCCCAGTCCATAGAACGGCCGGAGGCCTGGGACGAGGTCGGAATGTCCTGCCCCCGCGGCTAAATAAACACCGCCAAGTACCCGGCGCAACGGTCTGGCTCGGAACGATGACGTCTTGCACCGCAACATCGGTTTCTTCAAGGTAGGGCAACAACGGACATAGATGTCGTTGCTCGCCGATCTGACCGGAAGGTTAACAGCACGATGCCACTCATGACTCGACGATTGGGCGCCAGGAACCTGGCGCGCCCGGCACGGCGTCTCGGAGACCTGACTGCGATGTTTGCCCTGATTGCCAGGCCGCTCGTCTTTGGGATCGCCCTTTTGTTGGCTGGTCAGGCGCAGGCGCAGGCGCCGGCGACCGTCCCGCCTGAAAGGGTCAAACAGCTGCTCGAGCTTCTCGACGATCCGTCAGTGAAGGCCTGGGTGGCCGAACAGCGAAATCAGGACGCCGGATCAACGGGAGCGCCCGCCGAGAGAGGGGCTTCGCCGACCGACGCATCGTCCGGCGCTGTGGCCGCACCAGGCCAGATGAATACGATGGCATCCTCGACGCTCGATGGGATCAGGCATCATATCGAAAGAATCGTGCGAACTTTGCCCTTGCTGCCAGGCCAGTTCGCGCGCGTTCGGGCAGAGACGATGGAGGATATGTCCAGCAAGGGGCCTGCCGGCGTATTTGTGCTGATTGCAATGTTCATCGCTGCCGGCCTGGCACTCACTTGGGCAACATTCAAGCTCACCCGTCCATTTCGTCTTTGGATTATCGCGCAACTGAAGGATACGCCTGTTGGGCGAGCCAAGAAGATTGGTGGCCGCCTGCTTTATTCCAGCATGCTGATAGTCTCTTTCGCACTGGGCAGCGCCGGCGCGTTCATGTTGTTCGACTGGCCGATGCTTATCCGCGAGATTGTACTGACATTTCTGATGGCGGCAGTCGTTACATGGGGTGTGCGCATGTACGTCATGGCCATGCTCGTCCCTTCCTTCATGAACGTCGAGAACGCCGTCGAGGTTCGTGCTTTGCCGATCACCAACGAAGCGGCTGACCATTGGTCCTATTGGCTACCCCGGATCGTCGGCGTCTTCGCCTTCTTCGGCGCCGCGTTTATCCTCTTGCCAGGTCTCGGCATCGATCAGGACGGAATGATGGTCCTGTCACTGGGCGCCGATTTCGTGCTGCTGTTGCTCCTGCTGCTTGCCATTTGGCGTCGGCCAAGAACGCAGCGAGACGGTGCGCGCCACATCGGTTACACGGAAGCGACATGGCTATTGACTGCTTATTTCGTCGTCCTGTTCCTGCAGCGTATCGCTGGCCTTTATACATACTTCTGGTTCACCTTCGCCGCATTCTTCCTGCCTTTGGCAATCGTGGTGACGCAGCGCGGGGTTAATTTCGTTCTGCGGCCAGGTTCGGAAGATGTCGGCCGGCCCACGATCCCGGCGGTGACGATCGCTGTCATCGATCGCGGAATCCGAATGATTTTCATCCTGGCGGCGGCTTACCTTCTCGCACGTGTCTGGGGTCTGGACATGCAATCCATGCGGGACAGCGATACGACGACGACGTTCATATTGCGCGGCTTGATCAATGTCGTGGTCATTGCCCTCGCCGCCGACTTCGGCTGGTCGATCATCAAAGCTTTGATCGAACGAAAGCTGGGCATAGAAACACCGCACCCTGTGATCAGCGACGAGGACGTCCCGATCCTCGATCCGCAGCAGGCACGGCTGCACACGCTCTTGCCGATCCTCCAGAATATTCTGCTCGCATCGATCATCGTGATGGCGGTGCTTATGATGCTCGCCTCGCTGGGTATCCAGATCGGCCCATTGATCGCCGGCGCTGGCGTCGTCGGCGTCGCCGTGGGCTTTGGGGCACAAACCATTGTCAAGGACGTCATTTCAGGCGTGTTTTTTCTGCTCGATGATGCGTTCCGTGTTGGCGAATACATTTCATCGGGCGATTACAAGGGTACTGTGGAAAGCTTTTCGCTGCGCTCGGTGAAGCTGCGCCACCATCGTGGTCCGCTGTTCACGATACCTTTCGGTGAACTCGGGGCAGTCCAGAACCAGAGCCGTGACTGGGTTATCGACAAATTCAACATCACCGTTGGTTATGACACCGATATCGACTTCGCTCGCAAGCTGATCAAGCGGATCGGCCTCGAACTGGCGGAAGATCCCGAGTTCAAACACTGGGTGCTCGACCCGATCAAGATGCAGGGCGTACAGGAGTTCGGCGAATACGGCATCGTATTGAGGGTCAAGGCCACAACCAAGCCGGGAGGCGCCTTCGGTATGAAACGCAAATTCTATGTACGCCTCCGCCAGGTCTTCAAGGAGCAGGGCATCGAACTCCCATTTCCGACCGTCCAGGTCCAGGGGCTACAGAACCAACATGGGGCAGAGAATGCACCGTTGGAGATCACGCCCGAGTTGAAAATGGCCGTCGCGCAGTCGCACACTATTCGGCGCAGAAAAAAAGCTAGCACAACGGAATAGAAAAGCTGCGACACCTGCTGGTCACAGCGCGGCTTTCCGCGCATCGCCATGGCAGGGACACTCTTTTCGCCACGTAAGCAAAAGGCGCCCCGAAAGGCGCCTCTTAATCGCTTGATTCCCCTCAAGGAAACTGGAGCGGGTGAAGCGATTCGAACGCTCGACCCCAACCTTGGCAAGGTTGTGCTCTACCCCTGAGCTACACCCGCTCGCGCGGCTTTTGGGCCGCAAGCCGCGCCTATATGGCTGAAGAGCGCGGCGATTGCAACAGGGAATTCGCAGGCTTTTTGCTTCGCCGGCAATGCGGAGAAGCGCTCCTCGGGACGTCGCAAGGCAATCACCCCCGCGTTGCGCGACGGGCTTGTCTTGGCCGCATCATTGGCCGTAAACGGCGTTAGCCGAACAAGCCGTTGAAAGCGGGCCATCAGAAGAAAGACCGATGCCGAAGACCGAAGCCGAACTTTTCGCCTTTCTTGCCGGACTCGGGATCGAGGTATCGACGCGGCGGCATCCGCCGCTGTTCACGGTCGCCGATTCGCAGGCGCTGCGCGGCGAGATTGCCGGCGGCCACACCAAGAACCTGTTCCTCAAGGACAAGAAGGACAATTTCTTCCTGGTCAGCGTCGACGAGGAGGCGGTGGTCGATCTCAAGCAGATCCACCATCTGATCGGCGCTGCGGGGCGCGTGTCTTTCGGCCGGCCGGAGATGCTGATGGAGCTTCTCGGCGTCGTCCCGGGCGCGGTCACGGTGTTCGGGCTGATCAACGACACCGAGCGAAGGGTCAAGGTCGTGTTGGACGAGGAGCTGATGAGCCATGCGGTGGTCAATGCCCACCCGCTGACCAACGAAGCGACGACTTCCATCGCTGCCGCGGACCTGGTCAAATTCGTCGAGGCAACCGGACATGATGCTGTTATCTTGAAAGTCTCGGCATGATCGCCACATGGGTGACTGAAACCGGGTTCTAAAGAAGGATGTTGCGCCCGTCCCTTGGCCGGCGGCGCGACCGAAAGGCGACGAGATGAGTGATAGCAACCCCTTTGGCGGCCCATTTGGCAGCAATGGCGGCCGGTATGCCACCACCGTGCAATATGGCGGCACCGATGCCGCGCGTGAGAAGGTCGCGCTTGCGGAGGCGCCGGCCGACGTCATCAAGGACACAACGACCGCTGGATTTGCCGCTGACGTGATCCAGGAATCGCGTCACCAGCCGGTGCTGGTCGATTTCTGGGCGCCGTGGTGCGGCCCTTGCAAGCAATTGACGCCGCTGCTGGAGAAGGCGGTGAAAGCCGCCGGTGGCAAGGTCAAGCTGGTCAAGATGAATATCGACGACCATCCATCGATCGCCGGCCAGCTTGGCATCCAGTCGATACCGGCGGTCATTGCCTTCAAGGACGGCCAGCCGGTCGACGGCTTCATGGGCGCCATTCCCGAGAGTCAGATCACGCAATTCATCCAAAAGGTCGGCGGCAAGAACGGCGGTGCGCCGCAAGTTGCCGAGGCGCTGGCCGCGGCCGCCGAAGCGCGCGACGCCGGGGACGTGCAGACGGCGGCCGACATTTACGATGCCATCCTGGAACAGGCGCCGGAGACAATCGAGGCGATCGCTGGCTTGGGCGATCTGCTGTTCGAGGCCGGCGATGCCGAAGGTGCCGAGGCGGTGCTGGCGCGGGCGCCGGAAGCAAAGAAGGATGCGCCCCAGCTCGCCGCGCTGCGGGCCAAGATGGCGCTCGCCGCGCAAGCAGCAGTGCTCGGCAATCCGGCGGAACTGGAACGGCGGCTGGCCGAAAATCCCGGGGATCACCAGGCACGGTTCGAGCTTGCCATGATCCAGAACGCCAAGGGTGATCGCATGGCGGCGGCCGACAATCTGCTGGCGATCATCAAGGCCGACCGCTCGTGGAACGACGACGGCGCCAGAACCCAGTTGCTGCAGCTCTTCGAGGCATGGGGCATGACCGACGAAGCAACGCTGTCGGCACGGCGCAAACTGTCGTCGCTGCTGTTTTCCTGAGCCGGCGCAGACTGTTTTGTCGCGCGGGCTTGCGGTAGGCCGCGGCTGCGCCAGATTAGGTTTTCGGACGGCGTTCGATTTCAGGTTTCCGGTGTTGCGCCTTGTGCGGCCGGGAGGAGACGGATTTTGTGCGCTTCCTGACAAAGCGATCGGAGGATTGAGGTGCAGGCGGGAAACGCGCATTACCGGCTCGCTGCGGACTTACCGTCGACCATGCCGATCTTTCCGCTTGAGGGCGCATTGCTGCTCCCGGGAGGCCGCATGCCGCTCAACATCTTCGAGCCGCGCTATCTGCAGATGGTCGACGAGGCGATCGCCGGGCCGCGGCTGATCGGCATGATCCAGCCCAGCCTTAACGGTGCGCTGCGTCCCGACGGCGAGCCGGAGCTCTGCAATGTCGGCTGCGCCGGGCGCATCATTGCGCTGTCCGAGAGCGGCGACGGCCGTTACCTGATTTCGCTGCAGGGCGTGTGCCGGTTCCGTATTGTCCAGGAGCTCACGGTCAAAACACCGTTCCGGCAGTGCCGGTTGGCACCCTTTCTCGCCGATCTCGACGAGGAGCAGGCAGACGCCGAGATCGACCGGCCGGCGCTGCTCAAAGCGTTTCGCGCCTATCTGCAGGCTAACGATCTGGAGGCCGACTGGGAAAGCGTCAGCCGCGCCGAAAACGCCATGCTGGTCAACGCACTGTCGATGATGGCGCCCTACGGGCCGGCCGAGAAACAGGCGCTGCTCGAAGCGGCCGATCTGAAGACACGCGCCGAGACCCTGATCGCCATCACCGAAATGGCGCTGGCGCGCGACAATGAGGATTTCGGTTCGAGTTTGCAGTAGGTTCTTGCCTTCTCCCACAAGGGGGAGAAGGGGAAGTCCGCGCTCGAAACCTTAACCGATTGCCTTGTGGAAAGGATGGATCGAATGGCGGATGGACGTGACGGGAACAGGACCGTCGACCCCAAGCTGCTGGAACTCTTGGCCTGCCCGCTGACCAAGGGGCCGCTCGCCTGGGATCCGGAGCGCGGCGAGCTTATCTCGCGGGTGGCAAAGCTTGCCTATCCGGTGCGGGACGGCATTCCGATCATGCTGCCATCGGAAGCGCGTGTCATCACCATAGATGATGCCATGCCACCGCCGCCGCGCCTGGGTGGAACGCCCTGAGTGCTGCGGTTCAGAGCCGCTCCGTCGCGATCTTTCGCGCCTCTATTGAAAATTGCGCCCTTTGGGCATGACCTTCTCCGCCTTTCCCAATAGTTCCGTTTGCGCGATGGTGTCAGGCTGAGCCTCGTCTGCACTGCTCGACAGTCTGTCCGCGGGCCTTGCCTGTTCAAGCAGCACCGACAGCCACGGCGTCAGATCCTCGACCTTCTCGGCGACGATATGGATGACGTCAGATTCCGATTGCAGCTTGCCGGTGACGCGGATGAGACGCGCGCCCATGACGATGGGGCGGAAGCGGTCAAAAGTCCTTTCCCAGAAAATGATGTTGGCGACCGCATTCTCGTCTTCCAGCGTCAGGAAAATCGCCTTGCCATTGCCCGGCCGCTGCCGCACCAGCACGAGGCCGGCGACCGAAACGCGCCGGCCGTCCCGCACCTGGCCGAGCCGCACATTGGGCGTGACGCCGGAACGATCCAGCCTTTGACGCAGGAAGGCGACCGGGTGCGCCTTCAGCGACAGGCCAAGCGAGCGGTAGTCGTGGACGACGTGCTCGCCGAGCGGCATTGTCGGGAGCCTGGTTGCAGGCTCCAGATCGCGCAAGCGGATCGCCGGCTGGTCGAACAGCGGCAGCTTTTCGGCGGCACTCTTGCCGTCGAGCGCGCGGACCGCCCATAGAGCGTCGCGACGGTTCAATCCAAGCGACCGGAAAGCGTCGGCCTGCGCCAGTTTTTCGATCTCGTCGACGTTGAGGCCCGAGCGCAGCCAGACGTCGCGTATGGATGCATAGCCGGCGCCGCGCCTCGACACAAACGCTTCCATGCGCTCCTTCGACAGGCCCTTGACCTGGCGAAAGCCGAGCCGGACGGCATGGCTGGTCCGGATGACGCCGCGCATCTGGGCATGGCGGTCAAGGATACGATCCGGATCGAAAGGCGATTTCTCCAAGGCGCAATCCCAGCCGGAAAAATTGACGTCGACCTCGCGGATCTCGACGCCGTGGTCATGCGCGTCGCGGACAAGCTGGGCCGGCTGGTAAAACCCCATCGGCTGGGAATTCAGGATCGCGGCGCAGAACACGTCGGGATAGAAGGTCTTGAACCAGCAGGAGGCATAGACCAGCAGGGCGAAGGAGGCGGCGTGGCTCTCGGGAAAGCCGTATTCGCCAAAACCCTCGATCTGCTTGAAGCAGCGCTCGGCGAAGTCTTTTTCGTAGCCCTTGGCGACCATGCCGTCGACCATTCTCTTGCGGTAATTGCCGATCGTGCCGGTGCGCTTGAATGTCGCCATGGCGCGGCGCAGTTCATCGGCCTCGCCCGGCCTGAAGCCGCCAGCAACGATGGCGATCTTCATCGCCTGCTCCTGGAACAGCGGCACACCCAGCGTCCTGCCGAGTATTTTTTCCAGTTCCGGCTTGGGATATTCGGGTTTTTCCTTGCCTTGCCGGCGGCGCAGATAAGGGTGGACCATGTCGCCCTGGATCGGGCCGGGCCGCACGATCGCCACCTCGATGACGAGGTCGTAAAAGCTTTTCGGCCGCAGCCGCGGCAGCATCGACATCTGCGCGCGCGATTCGATCTGGAAGACGCCGATCGTGTCGGCACGGCAGATCATGTCGTAGACATGCTTGTCCTCGGCAGGCAGAGTGGCCAGCACATAGGGCAGGCCGTACTCGTCCCGCGCCTGCGGATAATGATCCTGGAGCAGGGTGAAGGCGCGCTGCAGGCAGGTCAGCATGCCGAGCGCCAGCACGTCCACTTTAAGGATTTTCACCGCGTCGAGATCGTCCTTGTCCCACTCGACCATCTTGCGCTCGTCCATCGCCGTCTTGACGATGGGCACGATCTCGTCGAGCCGGTCCCGGGTGATGACGAAACCGCCGACATGCTGCGACAAATGACGGGGAAAGCCCATGATCTCGTTGGCGCATTCGATCACATGCCTTGTCGATGGATCGGTCCGATCGAGGCCGCCGGCCTTTGTCTCCTTTTCGCCGAGCTCCGAGGTCGACCAGCCCCAGATCGAACTGGACAGCGCGCCCCGGACGTCGTCCGACAGGCCCATCGCCTTGGCCACTTCGCGCATCGCCGAGCGGCCCCGGTAGCTGACGACGGCGGCGGCCAGCGCGGTGCGCTTGGTGCTGTATTTGGAATAGATGTACTGGATGACCTCCTCTCGCTTTTCATGCTCGAAATCGACGTCGATGTCGGGCGGCTCGTTTCTTTCCTCGGAAATGAAGCGCTCGAAAAGCGTTTCGATCTTGTCCGGGCCGACTTCGGTGATGCCAATGCAGAAGCAGACGATCGAGTTGGCGGCAGAGCCGCGCCCCTGGCAGAGAATGTTCTGGCTGCGGGCGAATTTGACGATGTCGTGGACAGTCAGGAAATAGCGCGCGTAGTTCAGGCGCTCGATCAGAGCGAGCTCCTCCTCGATGCGCTGCGTCACAAAAGCGGGCACGCCCGAGGGGTAGCGGATGGCGGCTCCCTCCTTGGCCAGCCTTTCCAGTTCGGCCTGAGGCCCAAGACCCGATTCCGTCGGCTCGTCGGGATAGTTGTATTGCAGGTCACTGAGCGAGAAGGTCAGCTCGCCGGCAAAACGCAGCGTTTCCGCCAGCGCTTGCGGATGCCTGCGGAAAAGCCGTGCCATCTCCAGCGGCGGCTTTAAGTGACGCTCGGCATTGGCCGCCAGCTCCAGCCCCACCTCAGCGACGGGCACATTGAGGCGGATCGCCGTCAGCACGTCCTGCAGCGGGCGCCGTTCCGACGTATGGTAGAGAACATCGTTGGTCGCCATCAACGGGATGCCGGCCAGATCCGCCATCGCCGCCGCCTGCTCGATACGGAAGCGGTCGTTGCCGCGGTAATCCGGCGAAACCGCAAGCCGCAGGTTTTCACCGAAACGATCCTTGAGCCGGCTAAGGAGTGCGAGGCTGGTTTCCGCGTCCGCCGACAGATCCGGCAGTATGGCGAGCGACAGGAGATCGCCCCATTCGAGAAGATCGCTCTGTTTGAGGAGCGTCGCCCCTTTTTCGTTCTCGTCACGCAGATTGGCCTGTGTCAGCATGCGGCAGAGATGCCCCCAGCCCTTGCGGTCCTGCGGGTAGGCGAGGATGTCCGGCGTGCCGTCGCAAAAAACCAGGCGGCAGCCGGGATGATAGGAAACACCTTCCACCTTGGCCTGCTGCCAGGCGCGCACCACGCCCGCCACCGTGTTGCGGTCGGCGAGACCGATCGCCGAAAACCCCAGGAATTTTGCCGCGACCACCAACTCCTCCGGTTTCGAGGCACCGCGCAGAAACGAGAAGTTCGACTGGATGCCGAATTCGGCATAGGGGTTGGCCGTCAGCGCATTCATGCGAAGATCCCATGCATGAACCAGCGCGGCGAGGGCTGCGAGGCGCCGTAAAGGCCCTGGCGATAGAGCCAGTAACGGCGGCCGTCGGCATCCTCGATGCGGAAATAATCCCGGGTCGGGGCATCTTCTCGTCCCGCCGCCCCTCGCCACCATTCCGGCGCGATGCGCTCCGGCCCTTCGGCGCGCGCGACCCGGTAGAGCGCGCGCCGCCAGCGGAAGTTCAAAGGCGGGCCTTCCGGCATTTCGGTGGCCGGCACCTCGATCGGCTCGGGCGAACGGAAAAGCCGGATCGGCCGTTCCGGCTGGAAGACGGTCGTGGGAGCGTCCTTCGCCTTGTCCGGCTGCTTCGGCGGCGAGCTTCTCTGCGGCGCCTCCGTGAAGGGAAGGGTGGCGACGGCGCGCTCCGGCAAATGGCTCTCGACGGCGACCGGCTTCAAGACCGCGCCTTCGCCGAGCCGGGCGCGAATGCGGTCGGCAAAAAGCGCGATATCGGCACCGTCGTCGCTCGTCTCGCCGGCAAGGTCGGCCTGCTGCATGTCGAAGGCGGCGGCGGTCAGCACCGAAAGGCGCACGAGATCGAAGCCATAGCCGGCGTCGATATCCTGTTCGAGCGCGGCAAGCCTTTCGTGGAACAATTTCTGGATCAGCCGCGGCTCGCGCAGAGGCCGCGAGGTGCCGACGGCGATGCGGCTGACGCCGCCATCGACGCGGAAAAGCAGCAGCGCCAGCCGCCTTGCGCCTTCGCCGCGACGCTCAAGGTCGCTCTTCAAGGTGGTCGCCAGCATGCCGGTCAGCCGCTCGATGTCCTCGGTCAGCATGATCGGCTCGGCAAGGTGACGCTCGACCGAAAGCGGTGCCACCGGCAGGCGCGGCGACACGGCCTCCTCGAGGCGGCCAAGCGCCTGGTCGAGGCGCAAGAGCAGCGATGCGCCGAAGCGGCGGGCCAGCGGCGCGCGCGGTGCCGCCATGACGGCGCCCGCCGTGCGCAGGCCGACGCTTTCGAGGCTGGCGCGTACCTCCGGGTCGATGCGCAGCGCCGCCAGCGGCAAGGGCGCGAGAAGCGCTTCCTCCTCACCATCGGGCACGATGCGGTCGCCAGCAAACCGCGCCGCCGCCCAGGCAGCACCAGGCGTGGCGGCAAGCCCGGCGCGGACATCGAAGCCCTGATGGAAAAAACGCGACAGGATATCGTCCAGCATCGAGCGTTCGCCGCCGAAAAGATGGGTGCAGCCGGTGACGTCGAGATAGAGGCCGTCGGTCCCGTCAAGCGCCACCAGCGGGGTATAGCGGTCGCACCAGTCGGCGAGGCCTTCGAGCAGGCGCCGGTCGGCCTCCGGATCGGCCTCCACGATGTCGATCGAGGGATGCATGGCGCGTGCATCGGCTATGCCCATGCCGCGCTTCAGATTAAGCGCCTCGGCCCGCTCGTCGAGGGCGGCGATGCGCTGGGCGTTCCGGTCGCGGTGACTGATCACCAGCGGCAGGTGATCCGAAGGCCGGGAACGCCAGGACCGCCCCAGACGCTGCCGCAGGATCCTCTCGGCGGCGAGATGCGGAAACCACAGGGATAGGATTCTTTGGCCGTTCTGGGGTCCATTCCTGAGACCTTCCTTGCTCGCCCCGTCTTTCTTCGAATATGCGTTCATCGGGGTTCCACTCCAGTGTGAATTTTCCGGGCAAGGCCGTGCGGCTCTTGCCGATAGCGACGGTGAAGGCGGGTCGGCCGATCGAGCCGGCGAGCGGCCCGGCAAGCGTCTTACGCGTTGCCGCCGGTGCCGCCGACAGGATGAGGCGGACGGGCGCTGCCGTCGGTTCGGGCTCGCCGGCCTGGCGCAGCAGGAACAGCGGCCGGCCCGCACTCTGCGCGCGGGCGTGCAGCCGCCGCGTCGCGGTGAGGTCAAGCCGCTGCGGGCTGCCGCGGATTTCGAGGATGACGGCGGCCAGCGCCGTCATCCGGGCAGCCTCCTCGGCGATCCACAGCGCATCGAGCAGCCTTGGCGCCTCGGAAAACAGCAATTGCTCCGGCTCGATGCCGAAGAAGGCGTGAAGCCCCCTGGCATAGGGAAAGCCGGCCTCGCGGAAAACCTCTGATGTGCCGATCCACAGCACCGGCAATCGCGGCCCCTGGCTTAGGATCAGGCTGACGAGCGACAAGGCAAAACCGGCAACGGCCCCGGCATCGCGGGTCGCGGCGCCATGAAACTCGCTCACCGCCGCCTTCGGCAGGCCGCCGCTCAGCGCAGCATCGAGGCGCTCGGCGCCGGTGCGCAAAAACGCATCGGGCGGCGCCACGGCAAGGCCGCGCCGGACAATGGTCAGATTCCGAGCGGGTGTCGGATGCCGAGAGGGTGTCAGACTCTGACGAGGGACATCCGCGTCAAACGACGAACTGGCCGGCGCCTCCAGGCGCTCGGGCAAGGTCCCTTCGATCTTCGCGATCTGGCGGCGCAGGGCAAAAACAGTCTCCCGCGCCACGGCGCTTGTCGCCATGACGGTCAGCTTCCACTCACACTTGTTCCTGTTATGTTCTCTAGGATTCCAGAGGTCGCCCGAAGAGTCAAGCGGAGTCATGGGGAATTTATTCCTGTAGTGGGGGCATGGCACGAGCACTCCAGCCCGACCATTTGCCGAGTCCGGCCTGAAAGCCTATATGCCGGGATCAAAGGACAAAGCATGGCTCGCATCTACCAAACACGCATCTGGCACGACCAGCTTTCGCCAACGATGGAGGAAATCGAGCTCCTGGCGCTGGAGGCCTATGCCCATCTGCCGGAGGACTTTCGCAAGTTGACCGGCGAGATCGTCATTCAGATCGCCGAATTCCCGACCGACGAGATCATGGACGACCTTTCGCTGGAAACGCCCTTCGACCTGCTCGGCCTGTTCGAGGGGCGCGGCATCGCCGAGCGCTGGAATCCGCAGACCGGCGAGGGGCCGAACCGCATCACCCTCTATCGTCGCGCCATCCTCGACTACTGGGCCGAGAACGAGGAAACGCTGGGCGACATCGTCACCCATGTGCTGATCCACGAGATCGGCCACCATTTCGGCCTGTCGGACGACGATATGGAGAAGATCGAAGAGGCAGCGGAGTGAGCGACCCCGCTCCTCGTCATCCTGGGGCGGAGCAAGGAGCGAAGCGACGCAGCGCAGACCCCAGGATCCATATGTGGACGGCGCCCTGCCTGCAACGGTTGTTTTGCGTCGTTTTCGATCGCTTGCGTCCATATGTCCGGCCTTTGAGCACGGTCCTTGCGGCCG